>NZ_QHHZ01000010.1:0-468926 GCF_003947315.1 Nonomuraea sp. WAC 01424 | reverse complement strand
TGGTGATCGTGGGAGCGCCCCACTTCTTCTCCAGCACGACGTTGCGGCCCTTGGGACCCAAGGTCACCTTGACGGCGTCGGCGAGCTGGTTCATACCGCGCTCGAGACCGCGCCGGGCGTCCTCGTCGAACGTGATCATCTTTGCAGCCACTACCGCTCCTCACAGTTATCGGGGGACAAAGTCCGGGACGGCGCCCGCGACGGACGGCCTGCCGGGCAGGCCCCGCCGTCCCGGCAGGCCGCACTCTACCCCGAAACTTGCGTGGCACGCACGTCGTGCGCGCCACGCAACATCCGGTAGAGTTCGGCCATGAACGACGACACCCTGGATCTGCGGGCGCGCCACAAGCAGGCCACCCGGGAGGCCATCAGCCACGCGGCGCTGCGCCTGGCCATCGAGCAGGGCCCCAACGGGCTGGCCCTCGTGCGCGTCCACGACATCGCCTCGGCCGCGGGCGTGTCGCCGCGCACGTACAACAACTACTTCTCCAGCAGGGAAGAGGCGATCTGCGCCTTCCAGGCCGATCAGTCCAGGCGGGCAGGGGAAGCGCTGCGCGCCCGGCCCGACGGCGAGCCGCTCGACCGGGCGCTCATCGCGGCAGTCGTCGAGCTCTACACCGATCCGGAGCCGGACAAAGCGGGGCTGCGCATGATCATGTCCACGCCGGAGCTGGAGGGCGAGGCGCTGAAGGCGTTCAGCGTGGCGGAGGGGGCGCTCGCCGAGGCGATCGCGGCGCGTACCGGCACCGACGCCGGGCGCGACCTGTTCCCCGCCGTCACCGCGGCGGCGGTCGCGGGCGCGATCCGGGTGGCGGGCCGTCACTGGCTCGCGCCGGGCAACACCGCCCCCTTCGTCGACCTCCTGCGCGAGGCCCTGTCCTGCGTGGTGCCGGCCGCGCCACCGGAGCGGTGATCTCCGTGCCTCCCGCACCCGGCGTGTTCCGTACGCGGCGCTTCCTCCGCTCAGCGCCGCCCGTAGTGGTCGGCGACGGCGGTGAAGGCGGCCTTGGGGTCCCAGGGCAGCCCGGGGTAGGCGGTCCCGAAGCGGTCCTCGTAGACCTTGACGATGCCGTAGCCGGCCCGGTCCAGGTCGTCGTGGGGGTCGCCGTCGGGGCGGTGGAGGTGGTCACGCAGCGCGAAGGTGAACACGAAGGTGGCGTCCACGCCGGCGGCGTCGAAGACCTCCAGCAGCTCGCGCACGTACGCGGCCTGGCCGGCCTCGTCGCGGGCGTGGTCGCCGGTCAGCCGGAGGGGTGCGCGGGTGACCTCGTCGTACTCGACGATCTCCAGGCCCAGCGCGCCCCGGTCGCCCGCGCCGAGGTAGGTGGCCGAGCCGAACTCGGTGATCGCGACGGGCCGATCCCGTGCGACGAGGGTGCGGACACCCTCCTCGAACACGCCGGCGGTCTCGGCCGAACGGTAGAGGTCCACGGACACGATGTCGAAGAGCGTCCAGTCGACGGCTTCGAACGGCACGGAGGCGTAGGTCACCTTGCCGCCGAAACGCTCACGGACGACGGTCACGGCCCTGCCGAGGAAGTCGTTGAGCCGCGCGACGGCCCCGCCGATCAGCTCGCGCAGCCGGTCGGGGCGACCCAGCAGCGCGACCCGTCCGGCGAGGTCGTCTGCGGGCAGGAAGCCCTTGTTCATCAGGCACAGCTCGGCCCCGGCGACGAACACGACCTCCGCACCACGCCGCCGCACCCGCTCCGCGCGCTCGGCGCAGTCGGCCAACAGCGCCAGCGTCTCCTCCTCGGTCAGCTCCAGGGGGTAGGGCGAGAACCACACCTCCAGGCCGAGGTCGGCGGCGTGGGTGGCGGCGATCTCCAGGCGTTCGGGGTCACCGCCCATGACGCGGACGGCCGTGCAGCGCAGGTCGTCGCGGATGATGCGCAGCTCACGCGCGACCACTTCAGGGCCGAACCCCGCATGGCCGATCGATCCGTTGAAGACGAAGCCGGTGTCGTAACTGATGCCTTTGGCTCGCATGCCCGTTTCCTCCAAAATTACGGTACTGAACGTACCTTAGCGGCTTTGAGGTACGGTCAGTACCCTCGGACCGATGAGGAGACGCGATGACCGACGCAGGCGGGCGGACGCGGCGGCGCGGGGCCGCCCTGGAGGAGGCGATCCTGCGGGCCGCCGCGGACGAGCTCACCGCGTCCGGGTACGCCGGGCTGACCATGGACAAGGTCGCCGCCCGCGCCGGCACCAACAAGAACGCGATCTACCGCCGCTGGCCCAACCGCCTGGCCCTCGGCATCGCCGCTTACAAGCGACTGGCCACGACGGTCTCGCCCCCCGACACCGGCGAGTTGCGCGGCGACGTCCTTGAGCTGCTGCGCCGGGCCAACCGCTACTGGAGCTCACCCCTCGGGGCGATCCTGCGCGACCTGCTGGCCGCCGCGGGCGGCGCCACCGAGTTCCTGGCGCAGCTTCAGGAGGAGTCGGACGACGGGGTGGCCGCGCCCTGGCTGGCCGTCCTGGAACGCGCGGTGTCCCGGGGCGAGGCCGCGCCGGAGTCGCTGCGTCCCAGGGTGGCCACGGTGGCGATCGTCCTGCTGCGCAACGAGTTCATGGTGCGCGGGGCGCCCAGCGCACCCGACGACGTGCTCGTGGAGATCGTGGACGAGGTCTTCCTCCCGCTGGTGCGGCGGCGTTAGCGCGCCGGAACGGGCCTCACCAGAGCCGGTCGATCTCGCCGGGGTACAGGTCGATGCGCGCGTGGTGGAACGACAGCCGGTGCGCCCGGCCCTGCGGCGAGAGGAAGTCGCCCATGGTGACCTTGTCGAACCCCGGCAGGTCGCTGGGGAAGGGCGCCTGCGGGGTGCCGCCGACCAGGACCGCGCCGGGGATCACCTGCCAGCCGGCGCTCTCGTAGAAGCCCTGGAGCGGGCGGTCGCAGGTGAACAAGGCGACGTCGAAGCCGGCGGCGGCGATGGCCTCGTGCGCGGCGCGTACGAGGTGGCGGCCGTGGCCTCGGCCGCGGGATGCCTTCCTGGTCACCACCGTGCTTAGGCCCGCGGCGCGGAAGCGGCGTCCGGCGTGGGTGACGGGCTTGGACAGGATGTCGAGGGCGGCCACGACCGTGTCCTCGTCCAGGAGCAGCATGGAGCGTGGAGAGAGGGCGGGGTCGTGGACGGGGCCGCCGGCGGGCGCGGTGTGGGCGGGCCAGGCTTCCTGTTGCAGGTCGCGTACCTGGACCAGCAGGTCCGAGGGGATGTCCGGCTCGGGGAACGACCTGATGAGCATGGGTCCCGAGTGTGCCGGGCGGCGACCCCACGG
The DNA here is from genome assembly GCF_003947315.1 of Nonomuraea sp. WAC 01424. Classification (NCBI taxonomy): domain Bacteria; kingdom Bacillati; phylum Actinomycetota; class Actinomycetes; order Streptosporangiales; family Streptosporangiaceae; genus Nonomuraea; species Nonomuraea sp. WAC 01424. The sequence continues at coordinate 465,641 of NZ_QHHZ01000010.1, read as the reverse complement.
GCAAACCGGTTTCCGTTCGCCGGACGGTGAGCGCGCCTCGGGCGCGGGCAGGCTCGGGCAGGCGTGGGCTCGGGGCTCGCCGGGCTCGGACGGCCTTGGCTTCGCCTGGCTTGATCGGGTCGGTTGCGTGGCTGCGCGCGTACGGCGGTTCCGCCTGATGGCGGCGGGTGACTGGGCATGCCGGCCCACGCCGCATGACGTGGCACTTACTTCTATTTCGGGCTGCCCGCAAGAAGGGCCCTCCTGGTGGGTGAGCGTCAGGGGGCATGAGAGGATCCCGGGCCATGGAGATCATCGACAGCGGGCGGTTCGAGCCCGCGCCGGACGGGTCCGCCAACTTCGCCGAGCACCTGCGGGTGCCCACCCTCAGCTTCGGGACGTACTCCATCCCGGCCGGCGCGGTCGACGGGCAGTCACCGCACAACGAGGACGAGATCTACGTGGTGACGGCCGGGCGCGGCTCCTTCACCTCGGGCGGCGTCACCGTGGAGGTCGGCCCCGGGAGCTCGCTCTTCGTCCCGGCACGCGAGGAGCACCGGTTCCACGACATCACCGAGGACCTGGTGACGCTGGTGTTCTTCGCCCCCGCCTACACCGGAGTCCCCGTCTCCTAGGGCCCCCGCCCCAAGATCCGCCCTCCAACGGCCCGTGTCCTGAGACCCGCCGTCCGGAGCTGCCGGACAAGGGGGGTTGGAGGAACCGGGGTCCCATGTCCTGAGGCCCCGCGCCCTAAGATCCGCCCTCCAACGGCTCGCGGCCTGAGGGTCGCCCTCCAACGGCTCGCGGCCTGAGGGTCGCTCTCCAACGGCTCGTGGCCTGAGGGGCGGCGTCCGGCGGGCCGGGGCCGAGGGGCCCGTACCCTGAAACCCCGCGTCCAAGAGGCCCCGGGTCCAAAGAGGGTCGTCTGGGGTTGCTGGTCAGGGGTGGGTGAGCTGGAGGAAGTGGATCGTTGTGTTGGGGTGGCAGCCGATGCGTTCGTACACCGGCTGACCGGCCTGGGTGGCGTGCAGCACCAGCCGCCGTTGCCCGCTCCGCTCGCCGCCCTCGTGGATCGCCTTGCGGGTGACGGCCTCGCCGTACCCCCTGCGCATGTGGCCGGGGAGGGTGGCCACGAACGCCAGGAAGATCGAACGCGGCCCGGCGACGGTGGCGGCGCAGGTCACCGGCTGCCCGTCACGGTATCCGAGGTAGGCGTGGACGTCGCGGCGCCACAGTTCGGAGCCGGTCAGGGCGCTCCTGCCCACCTCGGGCGCCATTCCGTAGGCGCGTGCGTTGATGTCGCCGTACGCGGCGAGGTGCTCCTCGGTCTCCACCCGCCGGAACTCCAGCTCCGGGTGACGCGGATCGGGCACCGACAGATCGCCGGCCATGCCGCGTCCGGAGAACGCCGGTTCCAGACCCGCGTCGGCGGCGCGGCGGAACAGGCTCGCCTTCGCCTCGGGGCTCAGCAGGTCCTCGAACACCCACAGATATCCGGCCTCGGACCTGGCCCTCATGAAGGACGCCGCCCGCGCGAGCTGGTCGCCGAGCACGTCCGGCGGGATGTCCGTCCCGGTCAAGGTGACGGTGTTCCAGAAGCCGAAGGGGCTGTCGGCCCACATGCGGGTGACGCCGTCGTCCGTGGTGACCTGGCCGCCTCGGTCCCGTACCAGGGCGGACCAGACGGTGATCAGGTGTTCCTTCGACTCCAGGGCCTCTTCGGAGGATGACACGGCGGAAGTCCCTTTCTCGGCGTGCCGCGGCCGGGCCGGAGGCGCCGCCCGGCGCCCGGCGCCCGGTCGCAGGTCAGGCTCGTTCGAAGGTGAGGTCGAAGTCCTTGCGCCAGGTCTTCCCCTGGTCGTCGGAGGCTTCCCAGCGTGCGAGGATCCGGTCCTGCTCGACGTCGGCGAGGAAACGCTGGTGCATGTCGGGGTCCTCGCGGGTCAGCGTCCAGTGCCCGCCGCCGAAGGTCATGTCGTACTGGCGGCACACGCCGCGGTCGTCCTGGTACAGCGCGACGTAGTTGTCGTTCGGGTCGCTGCGGCCGATGACGAGGCTCATCTCGGAGTGGTGCGTGCCGTCGGCGAACCGCGTCCGTACGAACAGCAGCGACTCCCCGAGCAGCTCGACGGTGGTCTCGCCCGGCACGCGCACGCCCGGCGGTTCGAGGAACCAGGCGTCCGACATCGTCGTGCTCCACTGTCCGACGAGCCCGTCGAGCTTGGCAAGCCCGCTGTTGCGCATCAACGCCTCCGATCGGCACGGCCTCCGCGACGTTACCAGGCCGCGCTCACCCATCCAGGTTGGACAGGACGCTGTGTCCGAAGGGGATGACCATCGTCCAGCCTTCGACCAGGTCGTTCATGATCTCGCCGAACTTCCGCACCGGTCCGTTCTCGATGTGGCGCCGGAAGGCGGCCTCGTCGGTGTAGGTCTCGTAGACGTACACGACGTCGGGTTCCGCCTCCACCTCCCACAGGTCGAGCCGCAGCGTGCCGGGCTCGGACTCCCTGGCCACCTGGACGTTCCAGCGCGAGAATTCCAGGAACTCCGCGCGCTTCCCGGGTTTGACGACCATCCTGACGAGTGCTCCGTACATCGGAGGCTCCTGTTCCTAGCGGGGGTTGCCGGCGCGCCAGGCGACGTAGTCGGCGACGGCCCCGGCCAGGTCGAAGGCCGGGGCGAAGCCGGTGTCGCGGGTGAGCCGGGTGATGTCGAGGTAGGGGTTGTCGCCGGGACCGTACTGCCGTCCGGGAAGGAGCTCGGGCCGCGGGCCGGGGACGACCGCCCGTACGGCGTCGGCGAGCTCGCCGTTGGTGAACGGCCGCCCGCTGGAGACGTTGTAGGTGTCGTGCCGCAGGGCCGGCGCGGTCGTCAGCAGGGCGATCGCGCGCCCGGCGTCGGGCGCGTAGCAGCCGTCGCCGCCGTCGCCGGCGTGCAGCGGCCGCGGCCGCTCGCCGCGCAGCGCGGCGCTGATGTACGGCGGGACGTGGTTGAACGGCGATTCCGGGTCCATCAGCGGCCCCCAGACGCTCCCGATCCGCAGCACGACCGGCTGGACCCCGCCGCCCTGGAGGCCGTGCGTGGTCAGAGGCTCGACGGCCTTCTTGAACGCGACGATCAGGTGCGGCAGGTTCGCGACGGGCAGCGCGAGCTCCTCGTGCCGGCGGGTCTCGGGCCGGCCTGCGTACACGCCCTGGCTGCTCGCGACGGCGAACCGGCGCACCCCCCACGCGCGGGCCGCGTCCAGGGCGTTGAGCAGGCCGGTCGTCTCCGTGCGCAGGAAACCGACCGGATCCTCGCCGGGGGTGCCGCCGGCGAGGTGGACGATGTCGCCGATGTCGTGGCGATCGGCGAGGGCGAGGAAGGCGTCCCGGTCGGTGACGTCGAGGGTTTCCACGGTGACCCGGCCGGCGAGGAACGACGGCACCTCGGCGCGGCGGTGCGCGGTGACGACGACCTCATGCCCGAGGTCGGTCAGGGCGCGGGCGGTGTGGGCGCCGATCATGCCCAGCCCTCCGGTGACCAGGATCATCGGACCACCTCGTAGCGCAGGTGGGTCACGCCGGGCGCCGGGACGGCCTCCAGCAGGCGCAGGCTCACGTGCTCGGGCAGCTCCTGGAAGAACCTGCGGCCGCCGCCCAGCAGGACGGGCACCTGGTGGAGGATGACCTCGTCGACGAGGCCGGCCGCCAGCGCGGCGGCCAGCACGCCGCCGCCCATCAGGGCGACGTCCTTGTCTCCGGCGGCCTCGCGGGCCGCCGCGATCGCGTCCTCGACGCCGGTGGTGACCAGGGTCTGCCGCTCGCCGACCTCGGACAGCGCCCCATGGCTGAGGACGATCAGCCGGACCCCCGGGTGGGGGCCGCCGCCGCCGAATCGTTCGGAGTCCTCGTACGTGTTGCGCCCGGCCACGACCGCGCCCAGGCGCGCGGCCAGCGAGTCGAAGACCCGGGCGCTGGGCCCGCTCAGCTTGAAGCCGTCGAACACCTGGCTGGGGGTGTCGCCGTCGAAGTACCAGTCGAACAACATCGTCCCGTCGCCGAGCCCGTGGCCGGCGCCCGGGTCGCGGCCGGTGATGTATCCGTCGACCGACACCGCGTGGGCACTGATGACTCTGCTCATCGTTCGATCCTTTCGGGGTTCCTTGAAGAGACTCCATGACCGTAGCATCCAGAGTTCCCTGAGGGAACTCCGATTGCTAGACTGACTTCATGCAACGCACCAGCTTCGGGGAGATGGCCTGCTCCATCGCGCGCACCCTCGACGTGATCGGGGAGCCGTGGTCGCCGCTGATCCTGCGGGACGTCTGGGTGGGGATGAGCCGGTTCGAGCAGATCCAGGCCGACCTCGGGATCTCGCGCAAGGTGCTGACCGAGCGGCTCAACCACCTCGTCGAGCAGGGCGTGCTCGAACGCCGCCCCTACGACCGGCGGCCGCGCCACGAGTACCACCTGACGACCAAGGGCGCCGAGCTGGTCGACCTGCTCATGATCATGACCGCCTGGGGCGACCGGTGGCTCGCGGGCGAGGCCGGTCCGCCGGTGCTCTACCGCCACCACGCCTGCGGCGAGATCAGCCGTGCCGAGTCGCGTTGCGCCCACTGCGGCGAGCCGATGCACGCCGCGGACGTCGATCCGCTGCCCGGCCCCGGCGCGGCGGCGGGGTCCGACTGACGATCACGATTGCCCTCCTTCCCGTTGCCCGAAAGTCTCGCGGGCCCGCCGCGCGACCGGCAGATGCCGATGTGGACAGTCGGCGATGACGAACGTCATCGCCGGCCCCGTGACCTTCTCCCGGAGCACGCCGATCGCCGGAAGCATGAACTCGTGGGCCCCGGCCGCGCCATCCGCGTGGAACTCTGACGAGACTGGAGAACGGAGGCGGCCGGCGCGGCTGTCCCGGCGCTGGCCGGGCGGGCCGGTCCACCGCCCCGTCGCGTACCCGTTGCCGCCCGGCCCTGACGAGATGAGAGCCCTCATGAGTGTCACCCCCGCCCAGCTGCGCGACCTCGCGCGGCGTGCGCAGGACCTCGCCGCCGAGGTCCGCTCCGTGTGCGACGCCGAGCCCGCCGGATCGCCCGAGCACGACCAGCTCCGAGCGGCGCGGCACGCCGCCGACTGGCTGGACCGGGGCGGCGAGGACCTTCAGCGGGCCGCGGGCGACCTGGCCAGGCTCCGGGCCCTGCGCGAACAGGTCTGCGGCATGCCGTGGGGTGTCTGCCCCGAACACGGCAACACCCTCTCCTACCGGGCGAACATCACCGAGTGCCGCGTCTGTCACCGCACCTGGCCGCAGGACCGGGCCGGCAAACCCTGTCAGGAGATGGTTCGCTGGAAGGTGACCGACCAGGCCGGGACGGTGACCCGGATGTGCGACGGGCACGTGCTCGGCGCGCGGGCCGTCCTCCAGGGCGCCACCTTCAGCCGCCTGGACGCGGAGGGCGCCCAGGCGTGACCTGGTCCGTCAGGATCGTCGCGGTGTTGATCACCGACACGTGGCTGTAGGCCTGCGGGAAGTTGCCGGCCTGGCGGTGGCGGACGGTGTCGTACTCCTCCGACAGCAGGCCGACGTCGTTGCGCAGGTCGAGCAGGCGCTCGAACAGCTCGACGGCCCGGTGCCGGCGGCCGGTCGCGGCCAGGGCGTCGGCCAGCCAGAACGAGCAGGCCAGGAAGGTGCCCTCGTGGCCGGACAGGCCGTCGACGTCGTCGGCCTCGGTCCGGTAGCGCAGGACGAGCCCGTCGTGGACGAGGTCGCGGGCGATCGCGTCGACGGTGCCGACGACGCGCGGGTCGTCGGCGGGCAGGAAGCCGAGACGCGGGATGAGGAGCAGAGCGGCGTCCAGGCCGTTCGAGCCGTAGTACTGGGTGAAGGTGTTGCGGGTGGCGTCGTAGCCGTTGGCGCAGACGTCGCGGTGGATGCGTTCGCGCAGGTCGCGCCACCGGTCGGCGGGGCCCTCGCGGCCGAACCGGTCGACGGCCTGGATCATGCGGTCGGCGGCGACCCAGGCCAGCACCTTGGAGTGCACGAACTGGCGGCGCGGGCCGCGGATCTCCCACAGTCCGTTGTCGGGCTGGTCCCAGACGCCTTCGAGGTAGCCCATCAGGGCTTGCTGGAGGTCCCACGCCTCGTCCTCGACGGCCAGGCCGGAGCGGCGGGCCACGTGGAGGCAGTCGAGGGTCTCGCCGTACACGTCGGGCTGGAGCTGGCCGGAGGCGGCGTTGCCGATGCGTACGGGGCTGGAGTTCTCGTAGCCCGACAGCCAGTCGGCGTTCCACTCGGGGATGCGCCGGCCGCCCTCGACGGTGTACATGATCCGCAGGTCGGCGGGGTGCCCGGCCACGGCCCGCAGCAGCCATTCGCGCCAGGCGCGCGCCTCGGCCTCGTACCCGGCGGTCATCATGGCCTGGAGGGTGAAGCTGGCGTCGCGCAGCCAGCAGTAGCGGTAGTCCCAGTTGCGCGGGCCACCCAGCTGCTCGGGCAGGGACGTGGTGGCGGCGGCGACGACCCCGCCGGTGGGGGCGTAGGTGAGGGCCTTGAGGGTGCGCAGGCTCGTACGGACGGCCTCGTCGTAGTCGCCGCGGTAGCCGCAGCGCCGGTTCCACTCGCGCCACAGCCGTTCGGTGTCGGCCAGGGCCTCGGGCGGGTCGACCGGCCGGGGGCGCGGCAACCACGACTGCTGCCAGGTCAGGACGAACGGCACCCGCTCGCCCTCGCCGACCGTGAACGCGGCGGTGGTGCGCCGGCCGTCGGCGTCCTCGCGCAGCTCGACCGGGGTGCGCAGCCAGGTGGCGTCGGGCCCGGCGACCGCGGCCAGCACGCCGGGCTCGTGGCGCAGCCAGGGGATGTCGTGGCCGTAGTCGAAGCGCAGCACCAGTTCCATGGTCATCTCGACCCTGCCGCGCACGCCTTCGACGATCCGTACCACGTCGGGGGCCTCGCGCCTGGGCGGCATGAAGTCCACCACCCGTACGCTGCCGCCGGGGCCGTCCCAGGTGGTCTCCAGGATGAGGGTGCCCTCGCGGTAGCGGCGCGAGGTCGCGCGGCCGGCGCCGGCGGGGGCCAGCAGCCAGCGGCCGGCGCGCGGCCCGTCGAGCAGCGCGGCGAAGCAGGCGGGCGAGTCGAAGCGGGGCAGGCACAACCAGTCGACCGAGCCGTCGCGGCCGACGAGCGCCGCGGTGTGCATGTCGCCGATCAGGGCGTAGTCCTCGATCCGCATCGGCGCCCGCCCCCTTCCGTCACGACACGCGGTGGGGTTCGGCGGCGGCGGCGCGCAGCTCCAGCCCGTGGCCGGGGGCGTCGGGCCGGGGGCGGGCCAGGCCGCCCGCGGGGTCGGCGGCGCCGTCGAACAGCTCGGACTCGATGCGCTGGTGGTCGTGGAACCACTCGACGTGGCGCAGGTTGGCGGTGCTCGCGGCGGCCGGGAGGTGCAGGTTGGGCGCGCAGTGGGCGGACACCTGGAGGTTGTGGCCGGCGGCTATCGCCGCGGCGGCGAACCAGCCGGTGTAGCCGCCGCAGCGGGTGGCGTCCACCTGGAGGCAGTCGACGGCCTGGGCCTGGCACATGCGGGTGAAGTACGCGGGGTCGCAGCCGTACTCGCCGGCGGTCACGTCAGGGGCGGCCCGCTCGCGTACGAGGCGCAGCCCCGGCAGGTCGTCGGAGGAGACGGGCTCCTCGAACCAGGTCACGTCGTGCTCGCGCATGCGCTCGGCCAGGCGGACGGCCTGTTTGGCGGTGTAGCCGCCGTTGGCGTCGACGTACAGCTCGGCGCGGTCGCCGATGACGCGGCGGGCCAGGGCCACGCGGTGCAGGTCGCGGTCGGGGCGGGTGCCGGACGACTCACCGATCTTGATCTTGACGCGGCCGATGCCCTGTTCGTGCACCCAGTCCGCGAGCTGGGTGGTCGTGGCCTGGTCGTCGTAGGTGGTGAAGCCGCCCGAGCCGTACAGGGGCACCTCGGGCCTGGCGGCGCCGAACAGGCGGGTCAGCGGCAGGCCGAGCAGGCGGGCCTTGAGGTCCCACAGCGCCACGTCGGCGGCCGAGACGGCGTACCCGGCGACGCCGGGACGGCCCGCGTTGCGCACCTCGCGGACCATCGCCGCGTGCAGGGCGGGGATGCCGGCGGCGTCCGCGCCGGTCAGGATCCCGGCCAGGACGTCGGTGACGACCGAGGCCGCGGCGGCGGGGGCGTAGGTCCAGCCGGTGCCGGTGTGGCCCGCGGCGGTCAGGGTGACGACGACCAGGGTGGTCGACCGCCAGGCCAGCGTGCCGTCGCCTTCCGGCTGGTCGGTGGGGATGCGGTAGGCGGCGGCCCCGGCGCTCTCGATCGTGCTCATGACATCCCTGGCCCTACCCGGCGGACACCCGCACGACCCCATAAGCAACTTCAATTGACTATCGTGGGGGCGGACGCCTAGGGTGGCTTGAATGTCAGTCAAAGAGCCCGCGGACGCGCTCGCGGCCGTGGTCGCGCTGCGCCGCCTGGCCGACCAGCTGGAGGACGCCGCCGTGGAGCAGGCGATGCGGGCGGGCTGGAGCTGGCCGCAGGTCGCCGAGGCCCTCGGCATCACCCGCCAGGCGGTCCACAAGAAACATTCCAAGCGGCTCATCGCGGCCGGGGTCGAGCTGAGGAGGCGGGGATGAGCGGAACGTTCGACAAATACCTGCACGAGGTCCTGGTCCGGCCCCAGGAAGAGGCGCGCGCGGAGAGCTCGGCCACGATCGAGGCCCACCACGTGCTGCTGGCCATGACCGCGAGCGAGGACACCGCGGCGCGGCCGGTCCTGGCCGCGGCGGGGCTCGACCACGCGGGCGTACGGGAGGCGCTGCGGCGGGAGTTCGAGCACAGCCTCGCGGCGGCCGGGGTGTCGGCGGACGTCTTCGACCTGCGTTCCACCCCCGACCCCGAACGCCGCCCGCAGCTCGGGGCCTCGGTCAAGCTCGCGATCGAGCGGCTGGCCGGCGCCCACCGCAAGAAGGACCTGCGCCCGATCCACGTGCTGCTCGGCGTCCTTCAGGCCGAGGTCGGCACTGTGCCGAGGGCCCTGGCCCTGGCCGGCGTCGACCGTACCGCCCTGGCCGAACGGGCCCGCGCGACCCTGTGACCGAGGCGCCCCGCGAAGTCCGGCGGAACTTTTCTTCCCGGCGATGTCGATCCCGGCGACCCTCCTTCGTGTAGAGGGCGAACTTCGTGTAGAAGCGGAGAAAGGACGACGACATGACCGAGACGAAGACATTGGTGACCGGACTGTGCGCGGGCGAGTCGCCGCGCTGACACGAGGCTGCTGGTGACCGGCGAGCGTGAGCTGCTGCGCGTGGAACCCGGCGGTACGACGGCCGCGTGTACGTCAACTGCGTCGGCTTCGACTTCGGCCGCGCGGACTTCGCCCCCGGGGTCATCGCCCTGGTCGGCCCCGACGGCGAGGCCCGCGTGGTCGCCGAGGACCTGTACTTCCCCAACGGCATGGTGGTGACCCCGGACGGCTCCACGCTGATCGTCGCCGAGTCCTGGACGCGGCGGCTGACGGCGTACGACATCGGCGCGGACGGGAGCCTGTCCGGCCGGCGGGTGTGGGCCCCGGTCGGCGGCGACGGCATCTGCCTGGACGCCGAGGGCGCGATCTGGACCCAGGTGGACGACGAGCGCGGGGCCGCCTGCCTGCGGGTGCGCGAGGGCGGCGAGGTGCTGGACCGGATCGAGCTCGACCGGGCCTGCTTCGCCTCCGCGCTCGGCGGGCCGGACGGCCGGACCCTGTTCATGATGGTCGCGGTGTTCCCGGGCGTCGAGCGGATGGCGGAGATGTTCGCCGCCCGTACGGGCCAGGTGCGGACCGCCACGGTGGCGGTGCCGGGCGCCTGATCCGGGTTCCTTGAGGCCCGCACGGCCGGTCAGTGGAAGACGGCCCCGAACAGGTCGGCGCAGGTCTCCAGGAAGCCTCCCCAGTCGCCGTTCACGTTGCCGGTCAGCGTGCGCGTGCCCCGGCGCTCGCCCATCGCGTACGTCATCGACCCCTGGATGAACCCGCCGCCGCCCCAGAGCGTGACCCCGTCCGGGAACCGCTGGGAGTAGACGCCGAGTCCGTAGCGGGTGCCGGGCACCCAGCCGGAGCCCTCGGTGGACACGGTGGTGAACATCTCCTCCTGCCGCGTCGGCGGGAGGAGGCGGCCGCCCAGCAGCGCGCCCAGGAAGAGGTGCAGGTCGGCCGTGGTCGAGACCATGCCGCCGGCGGCCCAGGCCCATGACAGGTCGGCGTCGGTCACGTCGTGGCGGCCGACGTCCTGGCCGGTCTCGTCCTGCTGGGAGTAGTGGCGGGCGTGCGGGTCGCGCAGGCCCTCGCCGGCCGCGGGCAGGTACGTCCCCGCCAGCCCCAGCGGCCCGGCGACGCGGCGGTCGATCTCCTCGGCGAGCGTCGAACCGGTCACCGCCTCGACGATCATCCCGGCCAGGTTGTAGTTGACCTTGGAGTAGCGGAACCGCTCCCCCGGTTCCCCGGCGGGCGGGGTCTCCTGGCCGGGGATCGCGTCCGGCAGGCCGCTGGTGTGGTTGAGCAGCCGCCGCGGGGTGATGCGGGTGGCGTCGGCGTCCGGGAAGTACTCCTCCACGACGCCGGGCAGCCAGGTGGTGACCGGGGCGTCCAGGTCCAGTTTGCCGTCGGCGGCCAGGCCGAGCGCGACCGTCCCGACGAACGCCTTGGTGAAGCTGCCGATGCGGAAGTGTTCCCCGGCCCGGCGTGGACGGCCGGCCTCCAGGTCGGCCACGCCCGCGATGCCGGTCCACGGCGGCTCGCGGCCGTCCCGGACCTCCACCACGATCCCGGGGCCGCGGTCGTCGGCCACCAGCCGGTCGAGCACGCGCCGCAACCTCGGGTGGCCGTGATCGGCGTGCACCATGGACATGTTGCCTCCTGCGACAGGACGGGGATCAGCGAACGCGAGCAACCGTAGTTGACTATTTCGGCACAGTCAACTGCGGTTGCTTATCGCGCGCACCCCCCTCAGGCCGTGCGGCCCGCTTTCAGCGCGGCGGCGGTCTCGGCGACGCGGCGGGCCTGGTGGCGGGCGGCCTCCAGGGACACGTCACCGGGAGCGCCGTCACCGGCCACGTGCGACGTGCCGTACGGATTGCCCGACCGGAACTGGACGGGGTCGGTGTAACCGGGAGGCACGATGAACGCCCTGAGCTGGCCGGCCGGGTTGCCGAAGCGGCTAGGCGTGCCGAACAGCACGGCGTCGGCCCAGGACAGATCGTCCAGGCCGGCCACGGCGACGCCGTCGGTGTCACGCAGATGCCGGCCCCAGGCCGGGTTGGCCTCGATCGCCTCCGGCGGGGCCGTCTCGGCGACCCGGCGCAGCCGCACCCGGGCGCCGGCCTTCTCCGCGCCCTCGGCGGCGGCCTCCGCCAGGGCGTGCACGGTGCCGGTGGCGCTGTAGTAGATGATCGCGACGTTCACGGGTTCCACGATCGTCGTCCCTTCCTCGGAGTCGGTGCCGGGCGTACGACGACGCGACCCCGGGAAATGTCAGGCGCGACCGCGCAGGATCAGCCGGCGGTGTCGCGCCGGGCGGCCGCGATCACCCGCATCAGCGCGGCGTGCAGGTCCTGGAGCTCGTCGAGGCCCATGCCGAGGCGGGCGACGATCGCCACCACGATCTTCTCCGCCTCCTCGCGGAGTTGCCGGCCGGCGGGCGTCAGGGTGACGACCAGGGCGCGCTCGTCCTTGCTGTTACGCTCGCGGTGGACGTACCCCAGCGCCTGGAGGCGCTTGAGCAGCGGCGACAGCGTGCCCGGGTCGAGTTGCAGGAGCTCGCCCAGTTCCTTGACCGACAGCGGCTCGTACTGCCAGAGGGCCAGCATCACCAGATATTGGGGGTGGGTCAGCCCGAAGGGTTGCAGCAGCGGCCGGTAGAGGCCGATCACGCTGCGCGAGGCGATGCTCAGGGCGAAGCACACCTGCCGGTCCAGCGCCAGCAGGTCTGTCGCCTCTGTCACAGGCTCCATGCGTGTACGCCTCCGATGCCGTCTGGTAACTTACTTTGTGTACAAACTAATAGCCTGCAAATCGATGCCACACAAATCTTACCCGTGGCCGGCCCGCCGAAAGAGGGAGACCTCATGTTTCACCGCAAGCCGCTGGAGGAGCGCATCGCCGAGCGTCAGGCCAAGCTTCCTCCGCTGAAGGAGGGCAAGCACTTCGAGCACGGGCCGGCCAAGTTCATCTTCGTCACGCTGCTCGTCGTGGTGGTGGTGACGCACCTCGTCGGCCTGGCCATCGTCATGCACTTCGCCTGACGCCGCCGCGAACACCCCGCCGTCACCCGCGCCCTTCGCCCGGAGACGACACGACGAGGGCCCCAGCGGGGGCCCTCGTCGCATGTCCGGCAGGCTCAGGAACGGGGCCAGGGGCGGCCGGCGAGGCGTTCGATGTCGGTGTTGAAGCGCCTGAGGTAGGCGGCGAAGGCGGCCAGGTCGGCGGCCGGCCAGTCGGCCATGACCTTCTCCAGGCCGCGTACGTTCCGCTCCCGTTCCTCCTCCAGGCTCCGCTCGCCCTCCGGCGTGAGGCGGAACTTGCGGGCGATGCCGCCCTCGGGGTCGGGGATGCGTTCGACCAGCCCGGCGCGCAGGAGCGCGGAGGTGTGCCGGTTGAGGGTGGAGGCGTCCAGTCCGAACGCGTCGCTGAGCTGCCCGATGGACATCGGCCCGGCGCCCTGGAGCCGCCTGAGCAGGAGGTGGGCACTACGGTCGTAGTGCCGGTGCCGACCGAGCAACATCGTCTCGAACTCGATGAGATGTGTGGGCTTTTCCATCTGAATCCCCCCTTTCGCCATATATGTGCACCTTACATGAATTGTGCGCATAACACATGATGTGTAGGGTGCACATCCTCCGGACGAGGGGAGATCGACGTGGGGGGCTCCACATCCACCGCGCGCCCTGGCGGTGTCGTCAGCGTGATGGCGGTGGCCGGCATCGTCGCCTCGCTCATGCAGACTTTAGTCGTGCCGCTGGTCGGCGAGCTGCCGCGGATGTTGCACAGCACCGCCTCCGACGCCTCCTGGGTGATCACCGTCACCCTGCTGGCCGGCGCGGTCACCACCCCGGTCACCGGACGGCTCGGCGACCTGTACGGCAAGCGCCGCATGATGCTCGTGTGCACCGCGCCCCTGATCGCCGGCTCGGTGACCTGCGCGCTGGCCGGCTCGCTGGCTCCCATGATCGCCGGCCGCGGGCTGCAGGGCATGGGCATGGGCCTGATCCCGCTCGGCATCAGCGCCCTGCGCGACCTGCTGCCGCCCGACCGGCTCGGCCCCTCGATCGCGCTGATGAGCTCGTCCATGGGCATCGGCGGGGCGCTCGGGCTGCCGGTCTCGGCGGCGGTCGCCGAGTACGCGAGCTGGCGGGTGCTGTTCTGGGGCTCGGCCGTGCTGAGCGTGCTGATCGCGGTGCTGATCCGGCTGCTGGTACCGCCCACGCCGCAGCTGACGGGGGGCGGGCGGCTCGACGTGCCGGGCGCGCTCGGGCTGGGCGCGGGGCTGGTGTGCCTGCTGCTCGGCGTCTCCAAGGGGGCCGACTGGGGCTGGTCCAGCGGGACCACGCTCGGGCTGCTGGGCGCGGCCGTACTGGTCCTGGCGGGGTGGGGCTGGTGGGAGCTGCGGGTCCGGGAGCCGCTGGTGGACCTGCGGGTGACCGCGCGGCGCCAGGTGCTGCTGACCAACCTGGCCTCGATCGTGGTCGGCTTCTCGATGTACGCCCAGGCGCTGATCGTCATGCAGATCCTCCAGCTCCCCGCGGCCACCGGTTACGGGCTGGGCCAGTCGATGCTGGCCGCCGGCCTGTGGATGGCCCCCTCCGGCCTGATGATGATGGCGGTCTCGCCGCTCGGCGCCCGGCTGTCGGCCGCCCGCGGCCCCAAGGTCACCCTGATCGCCGGGAGCCTGGTCATGGCGCTCGGGTACGGCTCCTCGACGGTCCTGCTGGGCTCGGCCTGGGGCATGCTGGTCGTCACCTGCGTGTGCGGCCTCGGCGTCGGCCTGGCCTACGGGGCCATGCCCGCGCTGATCATGGGCGCGGTGCCCCGGTCGGAGACGGCCGCGGCCAACAGCTTCAACACGCTGATGCGTTCGATCGGGACCACGGTGTCGGCGGCGGTCGTCGGGGTGATCCTGTCGCAGCTCACGATCCGGCTGGGGGCGCACACGGTGCCGTCGGAGGCCGGTTTCCGGGCCGGGATGCTGGTCGGGTGCGGGTCGGCGCTGGCCGCCGCGGCGATCACGCTGGCGCTGCCCGCCCGCCCCGGAGGGCAGGCGGCCGCGAAGGACGCCGCCGCCCCCGCATCGCCCGCCCGCCGCTGACGGCGGAGGCGGGCGGCGCGAGCCCGGACGAACCCGTGGGGCGGGCGGCCTACCCGGTGAGGTCGCTCTTGTAGAAGACGGTCGCCCGGAACTCGTCGGGACTGCCGCTGATCTTGCTGGAGAAGCCGAACGCGAGGCGCGGCCCGTCCGCCGATCGCCAGATCGCCATTCCCTGAGGTTCGCGGCCGGGCAGCGACTCGCCCGCTCGCGTCCGGTACACCTGCTCGACCGAGGCCCCGGCCTTGTTCATGTCGAGACGGACCAGGTAGGACGGTTTGGCCGGGTCCGAGGGCTTGGCGGGCGGGCCGCCGTAGGAGAGGTAGACGTACTGGCCGTACGAGGTCACGCCCTGGAAGTGGTCGGACTCGGAGAGACCCATCTCGGCGTTGGTGGGCAGGGCGCGCTTGGCGAGGATGGGCGTGGTGTCGCTGATGCCGTTGTTGATGACGGCGGGAAGGTCGAACAGCGCGAGGCGCCACGGGCTCGTCGTCCCCATGTACCGGACGAGCAGCCGGTTGGTGTAGGGATCGATCGACGGGCGCGGACAGTCGCGGAAGTCGGAGAGGCCGATCGGGAACCGCCACACCCCCGCGTCCTTGGCGTAGTCGAGCTCGCCATCGTCGCGGTACTTGATGCGGCAGATCGTGTGGCTGTTCGGGGCCGTGCCGGGGGACAGGCTCCGCCAGTCGCCCGCGAGCCACACGTACGGGGAGCCGTTCGCGCTCGGCTGGATCGCCATCGACGAACCGTGGTCGAACCCGTGCAGCGCCATGGCGCCCAGCACCTTGCCGTGCGGGTCGGTCCTGGTCACCCAGAGGTCGCCGTTCGTGCTGCCGACCTTGGTCTGCACGAAGTAGATGTGCCCGTGGACGTGGTCGAAGGCGAAGGACTGCATCGCCCAGTAAGGCTGGTGGAGCTTGGCCCGCACAACGGGATCTCCGCCGGCCCCCTCGAACACGAAACGCTGCGACGCCGGGACGGTCGCGTACGCCGATTCGGCCGTGTACAGGGAGAGGCCGCCGGTGGCGGCGGCGGCCGCGATTCCTGTACCCGTTCGGAAGAGCGTGCGACGACTCACGGCAGACGTTCGGCCGGTTTGGGGATTTTCACGCAAATGCATCACCTTGCTGGTAGTTCGGCCGGTTTGGTGGATCATGATCAATCCGGTCACCATATCCCCCGCGACACAGAGGCGTTGCCGGAGTCGCTCAGATCGTCCTCTTGAATTTCCTACACTGCCGGTAGGAAAGTTAGGCAATACCGGTTCTCGTCACTGGGAGGCTGACGGTGCCCTGGCCTGATTTCCTGATCGCGGGAGTGCCCAAAGCGGGGACGACGGCGCTGCACACCGCGCTGAACCCGCACCCCGATCTGTTCCTGTCGCCGATCAAGGAGCCGAAGTTCTTCCTCACCGAGGGGCCGCCGCCCGGCCGGGGCGGGCCGGGCGACGCCGAGACCTACCGGGAACACGTCTGGCGGCGCGCGGACTACGAGGCGCTGTTCGCCGCCGCTCCCCCCGGCACGCTCGCCGGCGAGTCCACCCCCTTCTACCTGTACGACCTGGACGCCCAGAAGCGCATCCGCGCGGCGATCCCGCACGTACGGCTCATCGTGAGCCTGCGTGACCCGGTCGAGCGCGCCCACTCCAACTGGACCCACCTGTGGTCGGCCGGCCTGGAACCGATCGGCGACCTGGTACGCGCCTGCGAGGCCGAGCCGGAACGCGTCGCCGCCGGATGGGCGCACTTCTGGCACTACACCGGACTCGGCCGGTACGGCGGGCAGCTCGCCCACCTGTTCACCCTGTTCCCCCGCGACCAGGTGCTGATCTTCCGCTACCGGGACATCGTGGACCGGCCGGCCGACACGCTCGACCGCATCTGCGCCTTCCTCGGCGTACGACAGGGGTTGCTCACCGGCGTCCCGAGGGAGAACGTGACCGCGCACCCGGACCCCGGCGCACGGCACGCGCTGCTGTCCATCCTGCGCCGCACCCTCCCCGCGCCCCTGTCCGCGCCGCTGGAACGGCTGCTGCAGCGGCGCGGCAGGGCCCGCCGGCCGCTGTCGTGGGAGCAGCGGCAGCGGCTGATCCCGTACTTCGCCGACGACGTCGAGCTGCTCCAGCAGGTCACCGGGCAGGACTTCAGCGACTGGCTGCGGCCGAGGGAACGTTCGGGCGGGCTGGTCGGCAGCAGGCCGCCCGGCCAGCGGCAGGCCAGGAACGGCCGCGCCCACTGACCGGCGGGCGACGGTCAGCGGGCAGGGACGCAGGCGGTGATCAGCGGGCGTTGATCAGCGGGCGGGGCGCAGTTCCGTGCGCAGGTCGTGGGCGCCGTCGGCGCGGGTGTACTCGTAGTAGAGCCGCAGGCGGCCGTCCGGCAGGTCCACGAAGTGGAGGTAGCGCAGGCCCCCGCCGTGGTGCGGCGACATCGCGGCGGGCCGGTCGCCGAGGGCGCTCAGCGCGTCGGGGTCGGCGCCCACGGCGACGCCGGTGCGCTCCTCGTAGTTCTCGCCCGCGCTGGCCCGGCCGTCGTAGAAGGCCACGACCCGGTCGTCGTCGAAGCGCACGGCGCTGATCCGTACGCCCCGCGCGTCCCACAGGCCGGGGCGGCCGGTCAGGGCGGTGCCGTGCCAGGTCCAGTCCAGGCCGTCGGCGCTGGTGGCGTAGTCGGTCACCATCTGGTCGGCCTCGTCGGGGTCGGTCAGCGGGTGGCAGGAGGCCCACAGGTGCCACACGCCGTCGCGCCGTACGATCACGGTGTCCTTGACCCCGGTCTTGGGGTCGCCGGGCAGCACGGTCGTACGGGTGCGCGGGTCGAACGCGGCCGGGTCGTCGGCTTCGACGACCTCCACCCGCCAGTGCTTGGTGCCCGGCGTGGCGCAGCTCAGGTAGAGCCGCCAGCGTCCCTCCGGGGTCCGCACCAGGCAGGGACGCTCCAGCGACTCGGCGTCCATCTCCTCGCGGGTGATGGTCGTCAGCGGCTCGAAGCGCTCGCCGTCGGCCGAACGGGCGACCACGACGGCGTACCCACGGCCCTCGCCGACCGGACGGCGCAGGCGGTAGGCCAGGTAGATCAGCCCGTCGGCGGCGACGGCGCTCGGCGCCCCCGCCCAATGACCGGCAGCCGGGACCGGCGGCTCGACCGCCACGACGGCGCGGCCGGGATCGGGGAGCAGGGCGTTCTCGTCGATCGGCATGGAACCGAGGCTAGGCCAGGACGTGGAGCCGGACATGGCTGCTTACCTCTCCTTGGGATTATCCTTATTACCTATAGACTTTATGGGTTAGGGTCGCCGCCGGGTCGCGGTTCACACCTTTCTCTCACCGTGGGCGCGTAGAACGATGGCGTGAACGAAAAACCCGCCGCGAAGGTGCTGGTCGTCGACGACGAGCCGAACATCCGCGAGTTGTTGTCCGAGGCTCTGGAGCTGAACGGCTTCGACGTGCGGACCGCCGCCGGCGGACGCCAGGCGCTGGAGGCGGTGGCCCGGGAGCGGCCGGACATCATCGTGCTGGACGTCATGATGCCCGGCATGGACGGGTTCACGGTCGCACGCAGGCTCCGCGAGGCCGGCGACGGTCCCCTGATGCTCTTCCTGACCGCCAAGGACGCGGTCGCCGACCGGATCGCCGGGCTGACCGCGGGCGGCGACGACTACGTGACCAAGCCGTTCAGCCTGGAGGAGGTGGTGCTGCGGCTGCGGGCGATCATGCGCAGGACCCGCCCGCCGGAGGAGCAGCTCGACGACGGCGTGCTCCGGTACGCGGACCTGGAGCTGGACGAGCAGGCCCACACCGTCCGGCGGGCGGGCCGGCCGATCCACCTGTCGCCGACCGAGTTCAGCCTGCTCAAGTACCTGATGATCAACGCCGAACGGGTGGTCAGCAAGGCGCAGATCCTCGACCGCGTGTGGGACTTCGACTTCGGCGGTGAGAGCAGGATCGTCGAGTCCTACATCAGCTACCTGCGGCGCAAGATCGACGCCGCCGGCCCGCCGCTGATCCACACGCTGCGCGGCGTCGGCTACCGGCTTCAGGGGCCCTCGTGAGATCGGCCCGGCCCCTGCGGCACCGGCTGCTGGCCGCGCTGCTCGGCCTGTGCGCGGCCGGGCTGGCGGCGTTCGCGACGGCGAGCGTGTTGCTGCTGGACCGTTCGCTGCAGGCCAGGACGGACGCCCAGCTCGCCGAGGCGGCCGTCTCGTTCGGCAGGCGCCCGCTCCCCCCTCCCCCGCCGCCGGACGGGGGCCGTGCCGTCGAGCTGCCGACGCAGTTCAGGATCGCCTTCTACAGCCCCTCCGGGGCGCTGCTGCGCAACCTGCCCGCCGAGCCCGCCGACGGGCCGGCCATCCCGGCCGCGGCGGTCTCCGCGGCCCCGGGGGCGCCGTTCGACGTGCCCGCCCTGGCCGGGGAGCAGGAGTGGCGCGTGCTGGTGCGGGTGCTGCCCGACGGCGTCCGGCTGGCGGTGTCGATGTCGCTGGAGCCCAACCGGGCGACCGTGCACCAGATCCTGGTCATCGAGGCGGCCGCGGGCGCTCTCGTGCTGCTCCTGCTCGGCGCGCTCGCCCTCGCCGTCGTACGGCTGGGGCTGCGCCCGCTGACCCGCATGGAACGCACCGCCGAGGCCATCGCGGACGGGGACATCGACCGCAGGGTCAGCGACACCGACCCCGGCACCGAGACCGGACGGCTCGGCCGCGCGCTCAACGTCATGCTGGAACGCCTGGCCACCGCGCTGCGCGAGTCCGAACGCTCCGAACGGCGGCTGCGTCACTTCGTCGCCGACGCCTCCCACGAGCTGCGCACGCCGCTGACCTCGATCCGGGGCTTCGCCGAGCTCTACCACCACGGCCAGGGCGCCAGGGACCCGGCGGCCGGGCGGCTGCTGCGCCGGATCGAGGGCGAGGCCGCGCGCATGGGCGTGCTGGTGGAGGACATGTTGCTGCTGGCCCGCCTGGACCAGGAGCCCACGCTGGAACCGACCGTCGTGGACCTGCGCGTGCTGGCCGGGGACGTGGTCCACGCCGCCCAGGCCCGCGACCGCGAGCGGCCGATCCGGCTGTCGGTCTCCGACGAGCCGGTGTTCGTGCTGGGCGACGAACACCGGCTGCACCAGGTCATCGCCAACCTGGTCGGCAACGCCGTGACGCACGCGACCCCGGGCGCGGAGGTGCGCGTCCTGGTCGGCCGGCGCGCCCTGGCCGGGGCACCGGCCCCCGCGGTCGTGCACGCCGGTTCCGGGCCCGCCCCGGCGTCCGGGGCCGCGCTGGTCGAGGTGCGCGACGAGGGGCAGGGCATCGATCCCGAGCACCTGCCGTACGTGTTCGACCGCTTCTACCGCGCCGACGCCGGCCGCTCCCGCGACAGCGGCGGGACCGGGCTGGGCCTGGCCATCGCCGCGGCGCTCGTCCAGGCGCACGACGGTCGCATCGAGGTGACGAGCGCCGCCGGCCGCGGCACCGCCTTCCGCGTGCTCCTGCCGCTCCACCGGCCACCGCAGGAGTGAGAGCAGGGCGTGTTCACTCTCTCGTCGGTGGCGGTTCACACATTATTCCCAGCTTCGTGCTGTCGGATGTGTGCCGACGAAAGGAGGGACATGCTGCGAAAGTTCCGCAGACAGGCCGTCTTGGTGGGCCGCGAGGGCGACCGGCCGGCGTCCGCCGGCGTACCGGACGGCGAGCAGGGCCACCGGCTGCGCGCGCCCAGCACGCTGCACGCCTTCAACCGGTACGAGATCAAGTACCTGGTCGACATGGCCGAGGCGGCCGAGCTCCGGGAGGAGATCGGACGGCGGCTCGACCGCGACCGTCACAGCGGTGAGGCGGGCTACGGCATCTGGAGCGTCTACTACGACACCAGGCACCTGCGCTTCTACTGGGAGAAGGTCGAGGGCCTGAAGTTCCGCAGGAAGCTGCGCATCCGCCACTACGGCGACCGCTTCGCCGTGACGGCCGGCACGCCGGTGTACGTCGAGATCAAGCAGCGCGTCAACCGGGTCACCCAGAAGCGGCGGGTGTGCCTGCCGTACGCCGACGCGCTGCGCCTGTGCGACGGGCGGGAGCCGGTCGGGCACGAGCCGTCCCGGCGGGCCTTCCTGGAGGAGGTGCTCGACCTGGTGCTCCGGCTGGACCTGCGGGCCGTGGCGATGACCGGCTACACCCGGCACGCCTACGTGGGCCGCGACGCCGACGTGGGCCTGCGCGTCACCTTCGACCACCGCGTCCGGGGCCGCGACCGGGACTTCCACCTGGGCGCCGACGCCGAGAACCGGCTGATCGTCCCCGCCCGTACGGCGATCATGGAGGTCAAGGCCGACGAGCGGGTGCCGTACTGGCTGACCGAGCTGACCGCGCGGCGGAACCTGCAAGTGGTGCGGGTGTCCAAGTACTGCCAGAGCGTCGAGGCCCATGGGCTGGCCCCGCGTTCGATCTTCCACGTCCCCGGCCACGACAGCGGCCACGTCCTCGATCCCGGCCGCGTCCGGCCGGCCGTCCTCCCGGAGGCCTGACCCCCAATGGACTTCTCCTTCCAGGATCTGTCCGGCACGTTCAGCGTGGCCGACATCGCGATCGCGATGGCCCTGTCGTTCGTGCTCAGCGCCATGATCGGCTGGGTGTACCGGGCCACGCACCGCAACGTGTCCTACAGCCAGTCCTACGTCCAGACGCTGGTCGTCCTCGGCATGCTGATCTCGCTGATCATGCTGGTCGTCGGCTCCAACATCGCCCGCGCCTTCGCCCTGGTCGGGGCGCTGTCGGTGGTCCGGTTCCGCAACGCCATCAAGGAGACCCGCGACGTCGGCTTCATCTTCCTGGTCATGGGCGTCGGCATGGCCGTCGGCACCCGCTTCTACCTGCTGGCCGTCGTCGCCGCCGTCGCCATCTCGCTGATCGTCGTGGTCATGCACCGGTTCGACTGGTTCAAGCTCGACGTACGCCGCCAGGTGGTCAAGGTGCAGGTGCCCGCGGACGAGGACTTCAGCACGGCGATCCAGGACGTGCTCGTCCGGCACACCGACGAGTTCGAGCTGGTCAGCATGGAGTCGATCCGCGGCGGGGCGCTGACGGAGCTGATGTACACCGTCAAGATCAAGAAGGGCGGCGAACCGGCCGACCTCATCGCCGCGCTGCGCGAACGCAACCACGGCCAGTCGGTCACCGTCCTGACCGGGTACGACCAGACGGACCTGTAGGCCCGGCCCATGACATCGTCCAAGCGGTTGAAGCACCGCATCCCCGTGAAACTGCGGCACAACTGGAAGCTGGTCACGGTGTGCGTGGCCTTCCTGGGCGCGTGCTGGGGCGTGTTCGGCGGCGGCACGATCCGCCCGTACGTCACCACCGTCCGGGCCGCCGAGGCCGGGACCGTCGTCACGGACCTGACCGGCGCGAAGGACCTGTTCGACGCCTCCGTGCCGCACGAGGTGCGGCTCACCTTCACCGACGCGGCCTACGAGGACATGCTGACCGAGTACCTCAAGGAGGGTGAGAAGAAGTACGTCGAGGCCGACCTGACCATCGACGGCACCCGGATCCCCAGCGTGGGCGTACGGCTCAAGGGCAACTCCACGCTCATGGGCCTGACCTGGAAGGGGAAGTCGGCGCAGCGCCGCGGGCCCGTGGGCGACGGACGCCCCGAGGGGGTTCCGAAGGGCTTTCCGGAGGGGTTCCAGCCGCCGGATGGGTTCCCGCCGCGCGGTGAGGGCGGGCAGCCGCCCGGGGGCGGCATGCCCGGCGGCGCGCGGCTGAAGGGCGAGGAGCCGGAGAACCTGCCGTGGCTGATCAGCTTCGACGAGTTCGCGCGCGGCCGGCGCTACCAGGGCCACAGCCAGGTGGCCGTACGCCCGTCAGTGGCGAGCCCGGCGGCGGGCCCGACAGCGGGCTCAGGGACGGGCTCAGGGACGGGCCCGACAGCGGGCTCGGCGGCGATGTTGAACGAGGCTCTGGGGATCGCGCTGGTCGGCGCCTCCGGTGAGCCCACCCAGCGCTCCACGTACGCCTCCTTCACCGTCAACGGCCGCTCCGCCGCGCCACGCCTGCTGGTGGAGTACCTCGACGAGGGGTACGCCGAAGGTCTCGGCGACGGCGTGCTGTACAAGTCGCTGGCCGGCAGTTCCTTCACGTACAAGGGCGAGGACCAGACCGGGTACACCACCGACTTCAAGCAGGTCGACGAGGTCGGCGGCAAGGACCTCCAGCCGGTCATCGACCTGGTCAGATGGGTGAACGAAGCCTCCGCGGCCGAGTTCGCCGAGGGCCTGGCGGACCGCCTGGACGTGGAGTCGTTCGCCCGCTACCTGGCCCTGCAGAACATCATGGTCAACTTCGACGACATGGCCGGCCCCGGACGGAACTACTACCTCTGGTACGACCTTGGCACCGGCAGGTTCAGGGTGGTCACCTGGGACCTCAACCTGGCGTTCAACGGCGACGCCACGGCCGGCGTGCACGACACGATCGGCATGGGCGCCGGCATGGGCGCCGGTCCGGCACGCCCGCCAGGGAACGCCGAGCAGGGCCGCCGGGGCGGCGGCATGCTGGGCACGGGCCATCCGCTGAAGGAGAAGTTCCTCGCGGACGCCGCCTTCAGGAAGCTCTACGAGGAGCAGTACCGGGTGCTGTACGGCAGGCTGCTGGCGGGTGGCGCGGCCGGCCGCCTGCTCGACGGGCTGGTCACGGCGTACAAGCTGAACGACCGGGCCGACTCCGCCGGGATCGAGGCGGAGGCGAAGAACCTGCGCACGTTCCTGACGACCCGCACCGACACGCTCCGCACCGACAAGGCGCTCAACGGCACCTGACGCCCGGCCCTCCCGCTCCCCCAGCCCGTCCGCCCGGCCCGTCCGCCCGGCCCGTTCCCCCCGGCTCGCCCGCGTCGGGGCGGGCCGGGCAGGTGGAGCAGCACCCGCGGGTCCACGGCGGCCGAGCCGTCTAGCTCGAACGTGTAGGCGGCGATCACGTGCTCGCGTTCGACGGGGCTTCCTCGGAAAGGGCCGTCACGTGTCGATCGGGTGTGGCGCCTCCCTACCCTCGCTCGGCCGGGTCACGCGGATAACCGCACGTCAGAGCCGTTCCTGATGATCCGCGGACGCCGTCGGAACGGGTGTGAATATGCTGGGGCGATGCCCACGCCTGAGTTCGTCGTCGCGCTGCGGGAGAAGATCGGCACCGAGCCGCTGTGGTTGTCCGGGGTGACCGCGGTCGTGCTGCGCGAGCAGGAGGTGCTGCTGGTCCGCCGTGCCGACACCGGGGCCTGGACGCCGGTCACCGGCATCATCGACCCCGGCGAGCAGCCGGCCGACGCCGCGCTGCGCGAGGTCGCCGAGGAGACCGGTGTCCACGCCGTCGCCGAGCGGCTGGCCATGGTGCACGTCACGCGCGAGGTCACCTACCCCAACGGCGACCGGGCCCGCTATCTCGACCTGGTCTTCCGCTGCCGCTGGCGGTCGGGCGAACCGTACCCGGCCGACGGGGAGAACACCGAGGCCCGCTGGTTCCCGCTGCGGGCCCTGCCGGACCTGACGCCCGACATGCGTGACCGCCTCGACGCCGCGCTCGCCGACGACCCCGCCGCGCGTTTCCGTACGACCGGCGCCTGACCGGCCCGCCTGAGACCGGTGCGCCGGGGCTCGCGTGGCGGGCGTGCCGCCGGACGATCTATGGTGGGGGCGAGTGCGGAAGGATCGGGCCCATGGCGGGAAAGACCATCGTGCTGACCGGCGCCAGCGACGGCATCGGCCGCGCCGCCGCTCGCGCCCTGCGGCGCGGCGGCGACCACGTCGTGATCGTCGGCCGTTCGGCCGGCAAGACCGAGGCGCTGGCCGAGGAGCTGGAGGCCGACCACCAGGTGGCCGACTTCGCGCGCCTGTCGCAGGTACGCGCGCTGGCGGCCACGCTGCTCGACCGCCACCCCGTCATCGACGTGCTGGTCAACAACGCCGGCGGGATCATGGGCTCGCGCACCACGACGCCCGACGGCCATGAGGCGACGTTCCAGGTCAACCATCTGGCGCCGTTCCTGCTGACCACGCTGCTGCTGCCCCGCCTCACGGCCGCGGGCGGCACGGTCGTCACGACCTCCAGCCGGTTCAACACCCGTGCCCGCCTCGACCTCGACGACCTCGACGGGGTGCGCCACTACTCGGGCAGCCGGGCGTACGCCAACTCCAAGCTGGCCAACATCCTGTTCACCCGCGAGCTGCAGCGCCGCCACGGCGCGGACGGCCTGGCCGCGGCCTCCTTCCATCCCGGCGTGGTCGCCACGAACTTCTCCGGCGGCGGCGACAGCGCTGCCCGGCTGCTCTACCACACGCCGCTGAAGCGGCTGCTGCTCACGCCCGAGCAGGGCGCCGACACGCTGGTCTGGCTGGCCACCTCCGAGCCGGGCGCCGACTGGACACCCGGCGGCCACTTCGAGAAGCGCCGCCCGTCGGCCACCCACCGCCTGGCCGACGACGCCGACCTCGCGCGCCGCCTGTGGGAATGCAGCCAGGCGCTCGTCGGGACCGGCTGACCGCCCGGCACGCGGCCCCGAGCACCCCGCCACCGCAACGTCGTACCAGGGGCTGATGCGCGCGGCGGTCCCGTCTGCGATGGTGAGGACGTGGGATCAGCCGGGCGTGCTCACTGGTGGCCGCGACCGCCGTGCCGGGCGTCGCCCACGAGTCCGGACCCGTCCGAAGCACGAGGAGGGCCATGATCAGATTTGGCTACGCCGACACCCCGTTCGGCCAGATCCACCACGCCTCGTGCGGCACGGGCGAGCCGGTGCTCCTGCTGCACCAGACCCCCCGATCCTGGGACGAGTACCGCGAAGTGCTCCCCCTGCTCGGCCGTACCCGGCGGGCCGTCGCCATGGACACCCTGGGCTTCGGCAACTCCGCCCACCCGCCGGACCACTCGATCGAGACCTACGCCGCCGGTGTGCTGGCCCTGATGGACGCCCTGGACCTGCCGCGAGCCGCCGTGGCCGGGCATCACACGGGCGGCGTCGTCGCGGTCGAGACGGCCGCGCGGGCGCCGGAGCGCGTCACCGCGCTGGTGTTGTCGTCCACGCCGCTGATCGACCCCGAGGGGCGGCGGCGCCGCGCGGGCCGTCCCTCCATCGACGCCGTACGCGAACACGCCGACGGCTCCCACCTGGGTGACCTGTGGAGCCGCCGGGCGCCCTACTATCCCTGGCCGCTGCTGACCCGTTTCGTGCGCGACGCGCTGACCGTCCTGCCGGAGGTGGAACGCGGTCATGAGGCGGTGGCCGCGTACCGGATGGAGGAACGTGTCGGGCTGGTCCGCTGCCCGGTGCTGTGCGTCGGCGCCACCGACGACCCCTTCGCCTTCCCCGAGCTCGAACGCCTGACCGCCGCCCTCCCCCACAGCACTCAGGCCGTGGTCAAGGGCGGCGTGATCCCGCTGGAACATCAGGCCGAGGAGTTCGCGGCGCTCGTACAGGAGTTCCTCGACACCCGCGCCGGGCAGGCCGGCTGACCCGACCGCACGGATTCAGGCGGGGGCGGCCCACTCGAACCCGCCCTCGCCGACTACGCGACCACCTCACCGAAGCCCGGGACGGCCGGGGCCCGCGGGCGCGGGCGGGTGAACGAGGTCAGAGAGCGGTGGGCGGGTCGGGGGCCACGGGTGGGGTGATGGGGAGGGCGGACGGGGGTTGCCAGGTTGAGAGGAAGTGTTCGGCCAGCGCGCACGAACCCTCGTACGGACCCTCCGGATGGGACAGGGCGGCGGCCGTGAGGGTGCTGACGCGGCGGTCCACCAGGGCACGGGCGTCCTCGACGCCGGAGATCTCCCCGGCGCTCTCGGCGAGGTACCCGATCGTGGCCCCCGCTCCGCAGACGAAGTCCGCCAGCGTCACCACACCCCGCGCCCGCAGCGTCCGTAGCCCCTCCGCCGTGTAGGGCACGTTCGCCGCGGGTGCGACCAGGCCGGCCCGTACCGTCGCCGCCCGCCGTGCCGACAACGTCCCGGTACGCGCGCCGGGGACCAGGACGTCGGCGGCCACCTCGTACAGCGCCTCGGACGGGAGCACGGGCAGGCCGAGCCGCGTCACGCAGGCGTCGCCGTACGCGGCGCGCAGCTCTTCCAGGGCGGCCACGTCCAGGCCGGAGGGGTCGGTCACGCACCCCTGCAAGGTGGACAGGGCGACGAGGCGCGCCCCACGTCGCGCCGCCTCGCGTGCCACGGCACCGCCCACCTTGCCGAAGCCCTCCACCGCCACCGTCCGGCCGTCGAGCCCGCCGAGCGCGGTGTCGGCGGCGGCGACCACCCCCAGCCCGGTCACGACGGTGTCCACCAGTTCCCCGCCCACCGGCCGGTGAACGGCGGCCGCCGACCCGCTGTCCGCCGACCGGTGGACGGTATCCGCAGGCTCCCCGCCGCCCGCCTCCCGGTGCATCACCGAGTCGGGGCGGTAGCCGGGGAGCGGGGCGAAGTCCTGGGTGCGGGTGCCCAGGTCGGATGAGGTGAGGAACTCGCCCGCCGCCACCAGCGGCGCGATCTCCGTGCAGTAACGCGCCAGGACGGCGTCCCGGTCGTCGGACGCGGCCCGCAGCACCGCCTTGGCGCCGCCGATCCGCTCCCCGAGCACGGCCAGCTTGTACGTCATCGCCCGCGCCAGCAGCCCGGCCTCCTCGCGGGTGACGTCCGGCGCCAGCCGGGTGCCACCCGCACTCACCGGGCATTCCAGATCGAAGGCGACATAACCGTCGACCGAGACGAGTTCCATGATCCTCATCCGCGCTCCCCGCCGTCCGTGCGAACCGTGCCTGCCGCCCAATCTCGGCGTCGCCCGGCCGCCTGTCCATGGGTCAGGGAGCGTTGTAGCCCAAGGTGTACGAACCGGACCCGGAGTAGGCGTGCACGCGGTAGCGGTAGTAGCCGGCTGCGCCGGTGTAGGTGAGCGACTCGTCGGCTCCCGACCCGGCGCTCTGGGCGACCGTCGCCCATGACGACCCGTTCCAGCGTTGCAGGTACAGGTCGTAGTCGGCGCCGGACGGGCCGTCCAGGCAGGCCTGGTGCGGGCCGGTGACGGTGGTCGTCAGGTACCCGCCGTCCGGCTGGTACTGCTCCGCGCCGGAGGTCAGCGTGCCGGACTTGGTGGTCTCGTAGCCCGAGCAGCCGCCCGCGGCGGCCACGGACAGGCTGTAGGCGGCCGTGTGGGTGGCGGCCGGCCCCGTCGCGCTCACCGTGATCTGGTACGTGCCCGCGATCGTCTGCGCGGAGGTGGACACCGTCATGACCGACGTGCCGCCGGACTGGACGGTGGCCGGCGCGAACGTCACGGTGGCCCCCGCGGGCACCCCGGTGGCCGCGAGTTGCACCGGCTGGGGCCCGCCGCCTGTGACGACGGTGGACAGGGTGCTCGTGGTCGTCCCGCCCGGCGTGACGCCGCCGCTCGCGGGCGAGAGACTCATCGCGAAGTCGTCGCCGCCGCCGGTCGGCGGGGTGTTGTCGATCAGGCCGGAGATCTCGTTGTAGACCTCGGTGATGCGCGTCCCCCAGTTGGGGCAGCCGCCGAGGTGGTGAAGGGCGATCACCTTGTGGCTGGAGGCGGCGATGACCGGCGAGCCGGAGTTCCCGCCCGAGGTGTCGCAGCGGTAGCCGGTGTTGACGCCGGACGACACCACGTCGATCTTGCAGGCCGCGCCGCCCTGCGTGTCCTCGTACAGGGACAGGCGTTTGGGCAGGGTGTCGCCGTGGCCGGGGATGTAGATGCGTTCGCCCGCCACGGGGGGTCGCGGATCGAGGTACAGGGTGCCGAACCCCTGGATCGCGGCGAAGTCGGCGACGCTGAAGAGCGTGTAGTCGAGCGCTTCGAGGGCGCTGGTCTTCAGGAACTGCCCTCCGCCGACCTTCGTCCCGGCGCCGGGGTTGTTCCCGCCGCAGGTCGCGCAGTCGTAGTCGAACTGGAACTCGCTGGCGCTCAGGTCGGCGGCGCTCTCCATGCAGTGGTGGTTGGTCAGCATGCGGTTGGTGTTGCCGACCCGCCAGGCCGTGCAGTAGCCGAGGCCGTTGAGGAGCTGGCGGGCCACGGCGCGGCTGCGGGCGTACTCGGTGGGGTTGCTGTCCTTGTAGCAGACGACGTCCCGGCGCGCGTCGGTGCCGCACACGCTGAACGTCCTCGGCGTGAGGGCCGCGGCCTCGTCGGTGGTGTAGCCGCGGAAGTACCGGTCGATGCGTACGCCGAAGCCCTGCCGGGCCAGCCGGACGGCGTTCCGCGCGCCGGACGCGTGCAGGGTGACCACCGCGGTGTCCCCGTCGACCGACAGCGCGGCGAACCCGGGGACGCCGTGCAGGGTGTATCCGGAGTTGGCGGCGTAGCGGCCGCGGGTGGGGTCGCCGTAGTAGGTGTGGACCTCACGCCCGTCCGGCGCGGCGACGGTGACGTAGTCGCCCGGGACGAGGGTGAGCGCGGCGAAGTGCACCTTGACGTAGCGGGAGCCGGGCCGGCTGACGCGAGTGCTCCAGCTCCGTCCGGATCCGCCGTAGGACAGGGACAGGTCCGCGAGGACCTCTTCACCGGCCGGGGAGACCCGGCTGTCGGCCTGCGCCCGCAGGGGTACGGCGGTCGCGTGTGCGAGAGCGGGGGCCGGGGTCGCCGGCGTGATGACGGCCAGCGCTGCGATCAACGCCGTGGCCGCGGCTCTCCATCGGGACGGAATCATGCGAGGGACACCTCCACGTGAGGGGTGACCGAAGCAGGCCGCCGATCGCCGGGGAGCCGGACACGGTCCGGCGCGTACGCTGCGCCGGTTGGAGGCCGGCGACTCCGGCGAACGGGCGGCCCGCCATGGTGGGGGGTGGGCAGAGGGTAACTCCCGGATACATCCGTACCGTTATCGGTAGCGATACCGATATTTCGCCCGACAGGCGAAATCTCAGGAAACGTGCGAGCCCCGCACCCCCACAGCCGCAGCCATGTTAATAATTCTTGACACTGTGTCCGCTCTGTTTTACCTTCACCATGTCTACTTTCTTTGACATGGAGACCCTGCCATGAAGGCCATCACCCGGCACGTCTACGGCACCCCGGACCTCACCGACCACGAGCTCCCCGCCCCCGGCCCCGGCGACGTGCTGCTGCGCGTGCACGCCGCCGCCCTCGACCACGGCGTCTGGCATCTCGGCGCCGGCCTGCCCTACCCCGTCCGCCTGGCCACCGGCCTCCGCCGCCCCCGTTCCCCCTTCCTCGGCCGCGACGACGGCGGCACCGTCGAGGCCCTCGGCCCCGGCGTCACCGGCCTCGACGTCGGCGACGAGGTCTTCGGCACCTGCGACGGCGCGCTCGCCGAACACGCCGTCGCCCGCCCCGGCCACCTCGTACGCAAACCCGCCGGGCTGTCCTTCGAGGCCGCCGCCGCCATCCCCACCAGCGGCTTCACCGCGTTACAGACCCTGCGCGACCACGCCCGCCTCCGCCCGGGACAGCGCGTCCTGGTCATCGGCGCGGGCGGCGGGGTGGGCACGTTCGCCGTGCAGCTCGCCAAGGCGTACGGGGCGCACGTCACCGGCGTCTGCGGCCCCGGCAAGGACGAGCTCGTCCGCTCGCTCGGCGCGGACGACGTCGTCGACCACACCCGCGAGGACCCGACCGCCGGGCCCCGCCGCTACGACGTCGTCCTCGACACCGCGGGCAACCGCCCCCTGCCGGACCTGCGGCGCGTCCTCACGCCCAGGGGCACCCTCGCGATCGTCGGCGGCGAGAACGCCTCCGGCCGCTGGCTGTACGGCACCGGCCGCCAGCTCCGGGCCGCGGCGCTGTCGCCGTTCGTCCGGCACACCCTGCGGGCCCCCATCAGCGCCGCCGACCCGGCGGACCTGCGCCACCTGGCCGGCCTCGCCGCGACCGGCGAGCTCACCCCCGTGGTCGGCCGGGCCTTCCCGCTGGCCGACTTCCCCGACGCGATGACGTACCTGCGGTCGGGTCACGTGACGGGCAAGATCATCATGATCATGCCCGGCACGGCGTAGCTCACCAGTCCCCGGCGGGCACGCGGGTGTTGCGCAGCGGCTCGCCCGGCCTCCCGTCCGGCGCCGCCCACAACACCGCGTTGGCCAGCACCCGCCGCACGCCGTCCTGATGGAAGACGGGATAGTTCTGGTCGCCCGGACTGAAGTAGAAGACGCGCCCCTTGCCGCGCCGGTAGCAGCAGCCGCTGCGGAACACCTCGCCGCCGGAGAAGGAGCTGACGAACACCAGCTCGTCGGGCGCGGGGATGCCGAACGGCTCGCCGTAGGTCTCCTGCTCGGGGATGACCAGGGGCTGGGGCACGCCCGCGGCGATCGGGTGGGCGGGCTCGACCGTCCAGACCAGCTCGCGGTCGGCGCTGTCACGCCAGTTGACCGTGCAGGTGGTGCCCATGAGGGTGCGGAAGACCTTGGAGTAGTGGCCCGAGTGCAGCACCAGCAGGCCCATCCCGGCCAGTACGCGCTCGCACACCCGCGCCACGACCTCGTCGCCGACCTCCTCGTGCGCCGCGTGCCCCCACCAGGTGAGCACGTCGGTGGCGGCCAGCGTCGCGGCGTCGAGGCCGTGCTCGGGCTCCCGCAACGTCGCGGTGCGCACGCGCACGCGTTCGCCCAGGTGCTCGCGCAGGCCGTCGGCGACGGCGCCGTGCATGCCGTCCGGGTAGCGGCGGCGCACCTCCTCCTCCCGCTGCTCGTGTACGTTCTCGCCCCACACGGTCACGTTGATGCTCACGCGCGATGTTCTCCCTCCCGGCCTGCCGCACCTGTCGTCCGGTCCCTACCCGGCGCACGGCCGATCCGGACACGACGGAAAATGCCTCGCGGAAGGAAGGGCGGTTTGGGTAGATTCGCCGGTGACCATGGACGTCATGCACAGCACCGCGCGGACGGCCGTCGAGCCCGGCGGCGTCGAGATCGCCTGCGACGAGTCGGGCGCGGAGGGCGAGAAGCTCGTCGGCGGCAACACCGACGTGTTCGCCCACGCCGGAGTCTCCCTCGACGCGGCCGCCGCCGCCGAGTGCGTACGGGAGCTGCGCGCCAGAGCGCCGTCCCCGGTCACCGAGTACAAGGCCGAGCACGTGCTGCGCGAGAAGAACCGGGCCACCCTGGTCTGGCTGCTCGGCCCGTCGGGACCGATCCTGGGCCATGCCCGGGTGCACCTGACCGACAAGGCGTACTTCGCCGTGAGCAAGCTGACCGACCTGCTCGCAGGCCACCACTCCAGCCTCGGCCTCGACCAGGACGAACGCTCCACCGCCCTGGCCCGGACCCTCTACCAGGAGGGCCGCCGGGCCTTCGGCCCCGGACGCTGGACGGCCTTCCTCGACGCCTTCAACCACCTGCTCAGAGCCAGGAACGGCCGCGCCCCCGAGACCTCCGTCGAGTCGGCCTTCGAGCTGGTCGCCGACCTGCGCACGACGCCCGGCCCGGCCGGGGAGATCATGGACCTGCTGTGGGCGGCCAGGCCGCGCGTGGACGCCTTCACCGAGCGCCTGCTCGACGACCCGCACGTCTTCCCCGCCCTCGACCCGCTGATCCCGGCCATCGCGCACGCGGTGGCGTCCTGGGGCGCGGGCGGCCGGCCCGTCTCCGTCGTGCACGACCGGCAGACGACGCTCACCGAGGAACGGGTCGAGCGGCTGCGGTCGCTGCTCGCCCGGCCGGGCGGCCGTTCCGGACCGCTGGTGCTGACGAGCCTGACGCTGGTCGCCTCGCACCTCGACACGCGCGTCCAGGTGGCCGACATCGTGGCGGGCGTGGCACGCAAGATCTCCTCCAAGGAGCTCAACGGCCGCGGCGACCCCGAACTGACCGGCCTGCTGCGCCCGTACGTGGACACCTCCTCGATCTGGCCGGACGAGCGCAGCGGGGCCGCGCTGATCGCGGGTCAGCCGAGCGCGGCACGCGCCTCGGCGGCGGCCTCCGGGCTCAGCACCGGCCGCGAGTAGATCTCGATCAGCGTACGCATCAGCAGGCGCTCGCCCTCCGGCGTGGACAGGTCAGCACCCATGGCACGGGCGACGTGCGGATACAGGACCGGGACCGACAGCGCCATCGCGGCCATCACGGCCGCCCGCGCCCGCGCCGGGACGTCCGGCGCCTCACCCCGCTCCCGGTCGGCCACCGCCAACCAGCGCTCCCCGATCCCGGTCATCTCGTCGAACAGCGGCGAGGCCCCGCCCTCGGTCAGGGCCCGCGCCAGGTAGGCGCGGTAGGGGCCCATGACGGCCACCGGGCTGAACCCGGCCGACAACCCGGTGGCGGCCTCGTCGTGGAGCCGGCGCACCATCTTCATCAGATGCTCGTCGCACGCCTCGCGCAGCGCCTGCTTGGAGCCGAAATGGTGGCGGACCAGGCCGAGCGAGACCCCCGCCGACTCGGCGATGCCGCGGATCGTGGCCCGCTCGAACCCGTGCTCGCCGATGTGCCGGATCGCGGCGTCGCGGATACGCGCCCGCGCCGTGAGGTCCTCCGGGTCCTGGACGGTCGTCATCGCACCACCGATTCGTACAGCGGACTGTTCGCGCGGAAAGCATACTGTACCTGCGTGCAGCCCGACCGGACCCCGGGCCGCGCGGGACGGGCCGCGGGCGGCTACGCTCCTGCCCTGTGCCGACGTTCGATCTGCCCATGCGCCTGGACACCACCATCCGCCCCTACGACTGGGGCTCCGTCACCGCCATGCCCGAGCTGTTCGGCACCGAGCCGACCGGCCGCCCGCAGGCCGAGCTCTGGATGGGCGCCCATCCGGCCGACCCCTCGGTCGCCGCGGCGGTGCCCCTCGACCGGCTCATCGCCGCCGACCCCGTCTCCGCCCTCGGCGGGCCCGCGGTCGCCAGGTTCGGGCCGGCGCTGCCGTACCTGCTGAAGGTGCTCGCCGTCGCCCGGCCGCTGTCACTCCAGGTCCATCCCACGATCGCGCAGGCCGAGGCCGGGTTCGCCGCCGAGGAGGCGCGCGGCGTCCCGATCGGCGACCCGGCCCGCACCTACAAGGACCGCTCGCACAAACCCGAGATGATCTGCGCGATCACCCCGTTCCACGGGCTGTGCGGCTTCCGCTCCCCCGTCGTCACCGCCGGCCTGCTCGCCCGCCTCGGCGTGCCCGGCCTCCAGCCGTGGATCGACGCGCTCGCCACCCGGCCCGCCGGCCAGGCGCTACGCGCCGTCTTCGCCCAGATGCTCGACGACTCCTGCGCCCCGCTGCGCGCCGAGGTCGAACGCGCCCTCGCCGGCTCCGCCGACCCCGGCCTGGCCCCGTACGCCGGGATCGCCGCGGCCTGCCCCGGCGACCCCGGCGTCGTGGCCGCCCTCCTGCTCAACCACGTCGACCTGCTCCCCGGCCAGGCCCTCTACCTCGGCGCCGGCGTGCCGCACGCCTACCTGGGCGGCGTCGGCGTGGAGATCATGGCCAGCTCCGACAACGTCCTGCGCTGCGGCCTGACCACCAAGCACGTGGACGCGCCCGAGCTGATGCGAGTGGTCGACTTCACGCCCGCCGAGCCCCACCTGGTCGAGCCCGAACGGCCCGGCGCCGGCGAGCTGAGCTACGTGCCGCCGGCTCCCGAGTTCGCCCTCACGCGCTACGACCTGACCGGGGCCGACCCCGTCGAGCTGCCCGGCGGGCTGCCCCGGATCGTGTTCTGCCTCGAAGGCGAGACCCGGGTCGGCGAACTGGCCCTGCGGCCGGGCGAATCGGCGTTCGTCGCGGCCGTCGCCGGGACCGTGTTGTCGGGGAAGGGTGTGGCGTACCTGGCCGGACCAGGCGCCTTTACGGTGTAGATCAGCAGGACGGCGACATTTCGGCCACCGGTTGAACGTCGCCTTCCTAGGCTCCCACCATGAACACGGCAACCATCGGCCACATCGCCATCGAGCCCAGCATCCTCTACTTCGGCACCCCGGTCGTGCTGCTGACCACGCAGAACCCGGACGGCTCGACCAACCTGGCCCCCATGTCGTCGGCCTGGGCACTCGGCCGGACGGTCGTGCTCGGCCTCGGCGCCGACGGGCAGACCGCGCGGAACCTGGCGGCCCGGCCCGAACTGGTGATCAACCTGCCGGCGCCGCACCTGTGGCCGCAGGTGGAACGGCTGGCGCCGCTCACCGGCCGCGACCCGGTGCCGGACACCAAGGCGGCCGGCTGCCGGTTCGAGGCCGACAAGTTCGGCGCGGCGGGCCTGCGCCCCGAGCCCTCCGAGACCGTACGGCCGCCGCGTGTGGCCGAGTGCCCCCTCCAGCTCGAGGCCGTCGCCGCGCAGATCCGGACGAACGAGGCCGACGACTTCGTCATCGTCGAGGCCGTCGTGCGCAAGGTGCACGCCGACCCGCGCATCGTCGTCCCCGGCACCCAGCATGTCGACCCGGCCGCCTGGAGCCCGCTCGTCTACAACTTCCGCCACTACTTCGGCCTCGGTCCGGAGCTCGGCCACTCCTACCGTACGCAGACCCCGCGTCCGGCCTGACCCCGGCGGCGGGTCAGCCGGCCGTCGAGGCGCAACCCGCGTACGACGGACGGGCCGACGCCAGCGCCGAGGGCTCCTCCAGCCCGCGCGGCGGCGGCGTGGGACGGTCGGCCGCCACGGTCAGCACCAGACCGCCGAACCTGCGCCACCACCCGTGCGCCACCCCGCCCCCGCCCGCGCGTACGGTCAGCCCGCTCCACCCGTCGGTGGGCCGGCCGCAGCCGAGCGAGACCTCCAGCGAACGGCTCTCGGCGCGGCGCAACACCTTCGACGCGCTCTGTTTGGCCGACCAGAGCAGGCTGCCCAGCAGCGGGTCGCCGCCGATGATCTGCTGCTCCTGCCGGGTGAACCGGTCGGCGACGAATTCCGGGCCGCGCGACTCGACCAGTTCGAGGTCGCAGCCGACGGCTCCGGGCTCCAGTCCGAGCAGGCAGACCGCCCATCCGGCGCGGCTGGTGAGCGAGATGCCCACCGGCAGCGGGCGGCCGTCCCGCCACGCCTGCGCCGCGCCGTCGGGCCGCCGCCGTACGTCCGGGTCCCCCGCGGGGCCGGGGCAGACCAGGTGCAGTGCCTGCCTGACGGTCCAGCGGGCGAGCGGGTGCTCGGCGGGCGGGCCGTCGTCCGCTCCTGCCGACCGGTCCTCTCCCGCCGGGAAGTGTCCCTCCCCGCGAGCCAGCCACCTCATCGAGCCTCCATTCCGCGCACCAGCGCTTCGGATGACCTCCGACCGCGGCACGGCGGCCGGGATCGCGTGATCGACCGACCCGGCCGCCACGCCCGGACGGCCGTCTCGCGCAGCTTCTCGCCGGCACCTCCTCGAACGCCTGCCGCGGCCGCGGACGCGCCGCCCCGCGTGATGCTTCACGGGTACGTGCCCGCGCTCCGCCGCCGAACACCCCGGCGGGGCTCTCCACTAGTGTGATCTTGTGACCGGAATTTTCACAGTGTTCCCAGCCTCTCCGGGCGACGGTGAGGCGCTGGGAGAGATCCACGCCGAATCATGGAAAGCCGCCTACGCCGGCTTCTTCGCCGAGGAGTTCGTCGAGGAGACCGTCCGCCATCAGCGCGGCAGGTGGCACGACGTGCTCGCCGAGCCGAAGGGCCGCCTGGTGCTCGGCGCGCTCGACGGGCGGCGCCTGGCCTTCTCCTACTTCGGTCCCTCGCCGTCCCGGCCGGGCGCGGCGGAGATCTTCAGCTTCTACGGCCATCCCGAGGGCTGGGGCTCCGGCGTGGCCGCCGCCCTGATGACCGACACGCTGCGCCGGATCCGCGACGACGGCTTCACCCGCGTACACCTGTGGACGCTGCGTGACGCGCCGCAGTCACGCCGTTTCTACGCCAAGAGCGGCTTCACCGAGTCGGGCGTCGCCCGCGCGCACGACCACGGCGACGGCAACCCGGTCGAACAGGTCGAGTACGAGCTGACCTTCCCCTGACCCGCGCCCCTCCCGCGCCCCCTCCCACGCGCGCCGACTTGACAGAGTTCCCCGGCGTATTTCGCGGTGAATACTCCGGCAGCGGCCCTCTCGTTGACCTTCTCCACGGCCACGGCAACCATTCTTGAGTATCGCCAAGCGGGCACGAGAACGGTCGAGTGATCGCGTGAGAGGAATGGCATGAGCGCGAATGCTTTGTACGCCGGTCGAGACTGGAAACTCGACCACGACAAGCGAGTAAAGGTCAACAACGCGGAACTGCGCTACACGGTCGTGGGGCGCGGCGAGCCGGTCCTGTGCATCCACTGCACCTCTATTTCGGACGGCCTCATCACGCCGCTCCTGAAGTACAACCCGGAGCTGCTCGACAAGTACCAGTTCATCAGCTATTACCGTGCCGGGTACAACGGCAGCACGCTGGAGAAGGACAGCCTGAGCATCGAGGAGGGCGCCGAGCACGCCAAGCAGCTCCTCGACCACCTCGGCATCGACAAGGCGCACGTCATGTCGTACTCCTTCGGCGGCGTGATCGGCTTCCAGTTCATGCTCTCCTACCCCGAGCGCACGCACTCCGCGGTGCTGCTGGAGCCGTACCTGCCGCGTGAGGGCGCCGAGGCCGAGAAGGCCAACAACGACGCCGTGATGACGGCCATCCAGCTCGTGCAGAAGGGCGACAAGCTCACCGCCGCCTGCGACTTCATGGCCGCCGTCTGCGGGCCGAGCTACCTCGGCTCCGTCGACATGACCTGCCCCCTCGACGTGTGGGAGCGGGTCGAGGAGTGCGCGGACGTCACGTTCACGGTGGACTTCCCGGCCCTGGGCGGCTGGGGCTTCCGCATGTCGAAGGCCGACCAGCTCGTGCCGAACAAGCCGCAGATGCCGGTGCTGGCCGTGATGGGCCTGGACAGCGAGGCGGCCATGCCCGGCTTCCGCGAGGCGCAGCACTTCCTCATGAACTGGCTGCCCCAGGCCGAGCGCTGCGGCATCGTCGGCGCCACCCACGGCCTGCAGATCATGAACCCGAGAGCGGTCGGCGAAGGCGTCTCGGCCTTCCTCGCCAAGCACCCGATGCAGTAGCACCCGACGCAGTGAGAGGAGAGCTATGTCGGATCTGACGGCTGAGCGACTGGCGGCGGCCCACCAGGCGCTGCGGTCCGGCGACCGCGAGCGCGCGCTGGAGTACTGGCACCCCGACGTGCGGTTCCAGTCCCCCGGCAACCACCCGTACGCCGGATGGCACGACGGCCTCGACGCCTTCATGGGCTTCATCAGGACCTGGCAGCGGCTGGCCGGCGGCACGCTGCGCATGGAGCAGATCGCCTGCCTGGTCAACCCGGTGGACGGCTACACGATCGACGTCAACCGCTGCACCGCCGTACGCAAGCGCACCGGCTCGGACGGCACCTCCTTCTACGAGCACCTCCAGATGGAGGGCGTGGACCTGATGCGGTGGGAGAACGGCCGCGTCGTCGAGGGCCGCGGCGGCATCTTCGGTGACGGGACCGCCAACTTCAGCTCGTTCTTCGGCCCGATCGGCCCGAACGGGCTCAGATCCGACGACTGAGCGGGCATCCCGGCGGGCCGGTGCGGACCGGCCCGCTTTCTCATGCCCGCGTTACCCCGTCCACCTCCCTGTACCCGCCCGTTTTCGTGCCCCGGAGCCCCGACCCGCAGGAACCGCGCCGACAGGAGAAGACATGACCCGTTTCCGTGGCATCCTCCGCGCCTCCGCCGCCGCCCTGGCCGTCACCGCCGCGCTGGCGGCGGCCGCGCCCGCCCAGGCCCTCCTCGCCCCCTCCTTCCGGGCCGTGGACCCGCCCGGCGACCCGACCACCCTCTGGAACGTCGACGTGCTCGACGCGAACAACGCCTTCGCCGTCGGCTGGCGCGGCTACGACGGCTCGCCGGACACCTCCGTGCTGCGCTGGGACGGCTCCACCTGGACCAGGCTGCCGCTCACCGCCGGGTACGACGTGCCCAGCCCGTGCTGCGTGGCCGCCGTGGCGCCGGACAAGGTGTACGTGACCGGCAGCCGGAGCATCGCCGACGTCTCCTGGCCGCGCTCGGCGTACTGGAACGGCTCGGTCTGGTCGGAGATCCCGCCGCCGCCCGGCTGGACGCCCCCGCTGCCCGGCGACGAGTGGAACGGCCCGATCGCCGCCACCAAGGACGGCTCGCTCTGGTCGATCAGGTTCAAGAGCTCCGGCGGCACCGACATCCTGCGCCTGCGCCAGGGCGTCTGGACCGTCTACCCGCGTACCGAGAACCTGGGCCTGCTGCGCGCCGTGGACGGCGGCGACCAGATCGTCTTCGCCGCCGAGAACGGCGTCGTCCTGTGGGACGGCACGGCCCTGCGCTCCCTCGGCAGGCCGGGCCTCAGCCCCCGCGGCGTCTACGTCGAGGGCCCCGGCCGGATCTGGGTCAGCGGCTACCAGCCGCGCCCCAACCGGCCCGCCACCCCGGGGATCTCCCGCTACGACGGCACCCGGTGGACCGTCTCGGCGCTGCCCGGCGACCCGGGCAACGGCTACGCGAGCATCAGCGGCGACGGCGAGGGCCACCTGGTGATCCCGAGCGGCGGCGGCACCACCGCGCCCGCCTACCTGTACTTCGACGGCACCTCGTGGAGCAAGGTCAGCGGCCCGTCCCGCCCGTCGGCCGGGTACGCGGGCTCGTACGCCGTGGACCGCGTCCCCGGCACGTCCACGATCCTGTCGGTGGGCGGCGCCAACGTGACCAACCTGACGGGGTTCGCGATCAGTGAGCTGATCGGCCCCCGCTGAGCGGGCCGGCCCGGACCCGGGCGGGGAGGGGCGGCAGGCCCCTCCCCGCCCACGCGCGTCTACCTCCGCCCGCTCACGCGCGTCCGCCGCCCGCCCGTACGGACCGCCGCCACGAGCGTGCCGGCCGCCGGCACCGCCGAGGCCGCCGTCAGGACCACGCCCAGCCGGTGCAGCCCCTCGTCGGTGGCGCGTTCGCCGTAGGTCAGGCTGATGAGCAGCGCCGAGCAGATCGCCCCGGCGTACTGGGAGGTACGCAGCAGGCCGGCGGCCATGCCGATCCGGTCCGGCGGCGCCTGGCTGTACATCGCGGCCTGGTTGCCCACGATGTTGAGCCCGTTCTGCACCCCGAAGAGCGCGCTGAGCAGGCACAACGACAGGATGGACGCCCCGCCGTCGAGCGCGGGCAACCACGCGCAGCCCGCCAGCAGGGCCGCGGCGCCGGCCGGCAACATCCAGCGTGCCTGGTCGGCCCGCGCCGCCAGCCCCGAGACCACCGCCCCGACGGCCGAGGTGGGCATCAGCAGCAGCCCGGCGACCGCCGCCGTCAGCCCTCTGCCCTGCTCCAGCCACTGCGTCCAGCCGTAGAGGAAGCCGTAGGTGGCCATGAACGTCAGCGCGTTGCGCAGGTACGTCACCAGGAGCGGCCGGTTGCGGGCCAGGTCGCGCAGGCCGCCGCCGCCACCCGCGCCGTCCTGCTCGTACGGCTCGTCGCGCGGCAGCCACAACAACGCCGAGACCACCCCGGCCACCGCCATCGGCAGGTTGACCAGGAAGATCCAGCGCCAGCCGCCGAGCGCGTCGAGCAGCCCTCCGAGCGGCGGCCCGAGCACCATGCTGACCTGCCCGGCCATGGCCAGCGCGCCCATGACCGAGGCGGGGGCGGACCCGCCGGACCGCTGCGACCTGCGGCGGACCATGCTCATGGCGGCCGGGTAGGCGGCCGAGGTGCCGAGGCCGATCACCACGCGGGCGACCACGAGCAGGCCGAGGGTCGGCGCCCAGTAGCCGAGCAGCCCGCCGGCGGCGACCGTGACCAGCCCGGCCAGGTAGATCCGGCGCGGGCCGAGCCGGTCGGCCAGCCGGCCCAGCACCGGCTGGCCGATCAGGGTGGCCAGGTACAGGGCCGACACCAGCCAGGAGGTGGCGTCGGCGCCCACGCCGAAATGGTGGGCGATGGGCACGAGCGCGATGGCGATGATCGAGGAGTTGATCGGGTTCAGCAGCGAGCCGACCGAGACCGCCGTGACGAAGCGGGGGCCGAAGGACGCCTGGCCGGGCTCGCTGTCCCGCCGCGCCGGCGCGGTCACAGCTGATACTTCTCCTCGAGCTTCTCGTAGATGTCGATCTTGTAGTCGATGGCGGCCAGGTCGTCCTTGAGCTGGGCGATGCGCTTGGCCACCTCCTCGCGGTGGGTGAGCAGGATCTGCTTGCGCTCGGCCGTCGTGCTCTCGCCCGCGCGGACGAGCTCGGCGTAGCGGCGGACGTCGGCGATGGACATCCCGGTGCCGCGCAGCCTGGTCAGGAACCTGATCCAGGCCAGATCACGCTCGGTGTAGCGGCGGTGCCCGTTGCCACCGCGCGGGGGCGTCTCCCGCATCAGGCCGGCCTTCTCGTAATAGCGCAGCGCGTGGGCGCTGAGGCCGGTCTCGGCTGCGACTTCCGCGATCGTCAGGCTCTGATCCATACGATCATTGTCGCCCTTTGAGCGCGATCAAAGTCAAGTGCGTACGGATGAATTCCGGTGAATGCGGCCCCGGACTTGACGGAATGGGACCGGCTACCTCCATACGGCCCGGTCCGCGCCCGGTCGCGCGTTGACGCGTTTTCCGAGCGCCGAACATGATTCACCCGTAGCGCCGGACGAAATGGTGGTGCCAATGGCGAAGAGCGAATTCGTGAGATTCCTCGGCGACCTGCGCGAGAATCCGCAAAGACGCGCTGAGTATAGCGCGAGAAATCTCAGTCAATTGTTGTTCCACGCATCCGACGAGGGCTTCCGCTTCACGGCGGAGGAGCTGGTGTCGGTGGTCGGGGCCCTGGAGATCGAGGTCATCGTCGCCAAGGACGGCCAGACCGTCGACGGCGACAGCGCGCTCTGGCGGCACATGTGGGGCGTGCGTTACCTGGACTACCTGCTCGACCACGTGGTGTCCAGGTTCGGCGAGGAGGAGCTGCGCGGGTTCGCGGCCGACGAGAGGCGGCCGGTGTCATGAGCGGGACGAACCTGATCGCGTTCCTGCGCCTGGCGGGCTCGCGTCCCGACGTGCTGGAGTCGCTGCGGGCCAAGAGCAAGGCGGAGGTCGTCGCCGCCGCGGCCGAGCACGGGCTGCCGTTCACCGAGGCCGACTTCAACGGCGTGGTGTGGGAGCTGGAGGAGCGCCTGGCCGACCTGCGCGGCGACACCTTCGACTCCACCTTCCCGCTCTGGCGGACGATGTGGGGCCAGCACTATCTGGAGTTCCTGGTCGGCGACCTGCTGCCCGCCCTGGAGCGGGCCCGGCTGCTGGAGCCGTCGTGAGCGCCTACGACTACATCGTGGTGGGCGCGGGCAGCGCCGGGTGCGTCGTGGCCAGGCGGCTGCTGGACGCGCTGGGCTGCCGGGTGCTGCTGCTGGAGGCCGGCGGGCCGGACGCGGCCGAGTGCGTGCACCGGACCGACATCCCGTCCATGACCTCGATGTGGGGCTCGCCGGAGTTCGTGTGGGACTACGCGACGACGCCGCAGCCGGAGCTCGGCGGCCGGGTCGTGCCCATCCCGCAGGGCCGCCTCCTGGGCGGCGGCAGCTCGGTCAACGCCATGATGTACGTGCGGGGCAACCGCCGCGACTTCGACGGCTGGGCCGCGCTCGGCAACGACGGCTGGTCCTACGACGAGGTGCTGCCCTACTTCAGGCGCTCGGAGGACTACCCGGGCGGCTCGCAGGAGTACCGGGGCAGCGGCGGCCCGCTGAAGGTGGTCGACTACGGCTCGCCGTCGGACGCCTCGCGCGCCTTCGTCCGGGCGGCGATCGCCCGCGGGCGCGCCGACGGCACCGGCGACTACAACGGGCCGCGGCAGGAGGGGCTGGCCTTCTTCTACCAGTCCACGCGGGACAAGGACGGCCGCCGGTCCAGCACGTCCGAGGCGTTCCTGGCCCCGGTGCTGGGCGAGCCCGGCCTCACGCTGGAGACCGGCGCCGTGGTCACCCGCCTGACCGTCGAGGGTGGCCGGGCCGGCGGCGTGGAGTACGTCAAGGACGGGCGTACGCACCGGGCCGTGGCCGAGCAGGAGGTCATCGTGGCCTGCGGCGCGCTGGCCTCGCCGGCGCTGCTGCTGCGCTCGGGGCTCGGCCCGGCCGCGCACCTGCGCGAGCACGGCGTCGAGGTGGTCGCCGACCTGCCGGGCGTGGGCGGCAACCTCCAGGACCACGTGCTGTTCGGCGTCGGGTACGAGAGCCTGCGCGAGCTGCCCTTCCCCGAGCTGCTGTCCGAGGCGGGGCTGTTCACCAACGTCCTGGGCGGCGACGCCCCGGACCTGCAGTTCTTCTTCGGCCCGGTGCAGTTCATCGACGACCGGTACAAGACGGACGGCCCGGGGTTCACCTTCGCGCCGATCCTGCTGCAACCCCGGAGCAGAGGCGAGGTACGGCTGCGCCCCGGCGACCCGCTGCGCCCGCTCATCGACCCGCACTACCTGGAGGCCGCCGCCGACCTGCGGCTGCTGACCGAGGCCATCGTCCTGGCCAGGGAGCTGGTCTCGGACGCGGCCTTCGACTCCCTGCGCGGCCGGGAGCTGGCCCCCGGGCCTGATGTCACGAGCCCGGCCGCCCTGGCCGACTACGTGCGGGCCAGCGCCTCGACCGTGTGGCACCCGGCCGGCACCTGCCGGATGGGCCGCGACGGCGAGGCGGTCGTCGAGCCGGACCTGCGGGTCCGCGGCGTGGACGGGCTGCGCGTCGCCGACGCCTCCGTCATGCCGGTCATCACCCGGGGCAACACCAACGCGGCCACGATCATGATCGCCGAGCGGGCCGCCGACCTGATCACCGCATCGGCACGGAGGTGAGCTGAGATGACACAGACCGTCGACTTCGTCGTCGTGGGCGGCGGCACGGCCGGATCGGTCGTGGCCGCCCGGCTGAGCGAGCTGCCGGGGGCCCGCGTCCTGGTCCTGGAGGCGGGCGACACGGAGATCACCGACGCGGTCGTGGACCCCGGCCGGTGGAACGAGGTGCTGCTGACCGAGCTGGACTGGGCGTACATGAGCGAGCCCCAGCCGGGGCTCGGCGGGCGCCAGGTCTACTCGGCGGCGGGCCGCGGCCTGGGCGGCACCTCGAACGTCTACCACATGATCCACACGCGCGGCCGTCCGGCGGACTTCGACGCCTGGGCCTACGACGGCTGCCCCGGCTGGTCCTTCGCCGACGTCCTGCCCTACTTCCAGCGTATGGAGGGGCAGCGGGACGCCACCAACCCCACGGCCGGCCACGAGGGCCCGATCAAGATCGTCAACGCCAGGGACATGGGCAACCCCGTCTCGCAGACGTTCGTCGAGGCCTGTGTGGAGCTGGGTTACCCGCAGGTCGAGGACTTCAACGCCGACAGCTTCGGCGTGAGCTGGCACCACGTGGACATCGACGTGGACAAGGGCACCCGCTGCGGCGTGCGTGCCGCCTACCTGGAGCCGGACGTGGAGCGCATCGGCGTCGAGGTGGGCGCGCTGGCCACCCGGCTGCTGTTCGAGGGCGAGCGCTGCGTGGGCGTGGAGTACCTGAAGGACGGCGAGCTGCGCACGGTCAGGGCCGAGCACGAGGTGATCGTCTGCGCGGGCGCGATCCAGTCGCCCAAGCTGCTGCAGCTGTCCGGGATCGGCAAGGCCGGGTCGCTGGCCGCGCTCGGCATCCCGGTGGTCGCCGACCTGCCCGGCGTGGGCGCCAACTTCCACGACCACCCGCTGGTCATCGGCCCGATCGGGTACATGGACAAGGCGGCGCCCGACCCGCGCGGCCAGGTGACCGAGGTCGGGCTGTTCTGGGGGTCGGAGCCGGGGCTGCCGGTGCCCGACATGGAGATCTGCCTGGTGCACCGGGCGCCGTTCGGCGACCAGTTCTTCGCCAACGTCATCAAGCGGGTGGAGACCGGGCAGCCGCTCACGCCGGTGCGCGAGCTGGTCGACCCGAAGATCGTGCTCACCCTGCCGGGGCTGGTCCGCCCGCTGTCACGCGGCAGCGTACGGCTGGCCGGCACCGACCCGACGGCCTACCCGCGGGTCAGCGCGAACTACTTCGGCGAGCGCTCGGACCTGGAGCGCACGGTGACGATGGTCGAGATCGCCCGCGACATCTACGCCAGCTCGGCCTTCCGGCGCGACTGGGGGCTGACCGAGGTCGCTCCCGGCCCCGACGTACGCACCCGCGAGCAGCTCAGTGCCTGGGTGACGGAGAACGTCGGCTCGTACTACCACTTCGCCGGCTCCTGCAAGATGGGCTCCGACAGCCTCGCGGTGGTGGACACCCGGCTGCGGGTCCGCGGCGTCGAGGGGCTCCGCGTCGCCGACGCCTCGATCATGCCGACGATCGTCTCGGCCAACCCCC
This sequence comes from Nonomuraea sp. WAC 01424, assembly GCF_003947315.1. NCBI lineage: Bacteria > Bacillati > Actinomycetota > Actinomycetes > Streptosporangiales > Streptosporangiaceae > Nonomuraea > Nonomuraea sp. WAC 01424. The sequence continues at coordinate 421,084 of NZ_QHHZ01000010.1, read as the reverse complement.
ACACCACGACCGTGATGATCGGCGAGCGCGCGGCCGAGTTCGTCGCGGCGGACTTCGTCCCGGCCCGTCAGGAGGCTACGCGATGATCCACCAGTTCATCTTCGGCGCTCCCAAGCCCGGCTTCACCGCCCAGCAGTTCCAGGACTACTGGGTCAACGTGCACGCGGTGAAGTTCGCCAGCAAGATCAAGCAGATCAGGCAGTACCTGGTCGACACCCGTATCCCGTTCGACGGCGACGTGGGCCGGCCGGCGCTGCCGCACCAGGGCATCGCCGAGATCTGGCTGCGCAACGCCGAGGAGCAGCTCGCCTCGCTGCAGAGCGAGGAGTTCCTCCAGGGCGCCCGGCTGGACGAGCCGAACTGGGCGGCATTCTGGTCGACGATCGTGGTCGACACCGTCGCCCACGAGCTGGTGCCCGGCCCCAAGCCTCGGCCCGAGAGCTGGGTGAAGGTCACCACGCTGATCAAGCGGCGGCCCGGCCTTCCGCTGGACACCTACCGCAAGCAGTCCCTGGAGTCCTACGCCGCCGCGGTGGCCGGGCTGCCGGGCCTGCGCAGGCACCTGCACTGCCACACCGTGGACGGCGCGTACACCTTCGGCGAGGCCGGCTTCGACGGCGTGGACCAGCTCTGGTTCGACGACGTGGACGCGCTGCGCGCCGCGCTGTCCTCGGCCCACCACGCCCGCCGGGTCAAGCCGGAGCTGGAGGCGATCGCCGACCCGGCCCACGTGTTCTCGATGACCTGCAAGGAAAACTGGATCATCCCTGGGGAGTTGGTATGACCAAGCGCGTTCTCGTGATCCTCTCGGAGTTCGGCTACTGGGGGGAGGAGCTCGTCGGCCCGCTGTCGGCCTTCGACGAGCGCGGCTACGACGTCGTGTTCGCCACGCCGACCGGCAAGCAGCCGCACGCCCTGCCGCCCAGCATGGACCCCGACTACGTCGACCCGCCGCTCGGCCGCTCGGTCACCACGCCCGAGGTGGCCAAGCTGACCCGCGACCTGGACGAGTCCGGCCGCCTGGCCAACCCGCTGAACCTGTCGGCGTGGGCGCCCGAGCGCCCCTACACCAGCAGCCCCGACTACCTGCGCCGGCTGGAGTCCTACCACCGGGCGGTCGCCAAGCTGGAGGCCGAGCTGGTGCCCTACGACGCCGTGCTGATCGTCGGCGGCAGCGGACCGATCGTGGACCTGGCCAACAACGAGCGGGTGCACGAGATCGTGCTCGCGTTCGCCCGGGCGGGCAAGCCGGTGGCGGCCGAGTGCTACGGCGTGGCCTGCCTGGCCTTCGCCCGCGACTGGGAGGACCGCAAGAGCATCATCTGGGGCAAGCGCGTCACCGGTCACTGCAAGGAGTACGACTACAAGGACGGCACCGGGTTCCTCGGCGTGCCCGACTTCAACATGGGGCCGCCGCCGTACCCGCTGGAGTACATCCTGCGGGACGCCACCGGGCCCGAGGGGCGCTACATCGGCAACTTCGGCAGGGAGACCTCGGTCATCGTGGACTTCCCGTTCGTCACCGGCCGTTCCACGCCCGACTCGTTCCTGACCGGGCAGAAGATCGTCGAAGTGCTCGAGGGCGGCCTGCGCCGCTTCGGCTGGTGATGGCGGGCCATGGCCAGGGACGGCAACACCGCGATCATCGAGCAGTTCCTCAGCGACGGCATCACGTACATGTTCGGCAACCCGGGGACGGTCGAGCAGGGCTTCCTCGACGCGCTTGAGGGGTTCGAGGACTTCCACTACATCCTCACCCTCCAGGAGACGGTGGCGGCCGGCATCGCCGACGGCTACGCCCGTGCCACGGGCGGCCCGGCGCTCCTGCAGCTCCACAGCGGCGTGGGGCTGGGCAACGCGATCGGCATGCTGTATCAGGCCAAGCGGGGGCACTCCCCGCTGGTCGTCGTCGCCGGTGAGGCCGGCGTCGGCTACGACGCGATGGACGCCCAGATGGCCGCCGATCTCGTGGCCATGGCCCGGCCCGTCACCAAGCACGCCATGCGCGTGATCGACCCGGGCTCGGTGCTGCGGGTGCTGCGGCGGGCGGTGAAGATGGCGATGACGCCGCCGCGCGGCCCGGTGTTCGTGGCGCTCCCGCTCGACGTGCTGGACCAGCCCAACCACGAGCCGGTCCAGCCGTCGCTGGGCCCGCACACCGCCGTGCTGCCCGCCCCCGAGCTGGTACGCCAGGCCGCCGGGCTGCTGTCCGGCGCCCGCTCCCCGATCATCCTGGCCGGCGACGGCGTGTCGGTCTCCGGCGCGCAGGCGGAGCTGACCCGGGTGGCCGAGCAGCTCGGCGCCGACGTGTGGGGCGTGGAGTTCTCCGAGGCGAACATGGACGGCCGCCACCCGCTCTTCCGGGGCCAGCTCGGCCACATGTTCGGCCAGGTCAGCGCGGACGCGGTCAAGGACGCCGACGCCGTGCTGGTGGTGGGCACGTACCTGTTCCCCGAGGTGTTCCCGTCGCTGACCAGCCCGTTCGGCAAGGACGCCCGGATCGTGCACATCGATCTGGACTCCTACGAGATCGCCAAGAACCATCCGGTCACGCTGGGCCTGGTGGCCGACCCACGGCTCACGCTGGCCGCGCTGTCGGCCGAGCTGGAGGGCACGATGGGCCGGGCCGGCAAGCAGGCGGCCGCGGCGCGGCTGGCCCGGCGGACGGCCGAGCCGCCGCGCCCGGCGCCGGCCGAGGACTCCATCCTCAACACGTTCATGCGCGAGCTGGCCGCGCGGGCCCCCGAGGACGTGATCGTCTTCGACGAGGGGCTGACCGCCTCCGGCGTGATCGGCGCGTACTTCCCGCCGCGCGGGCCGGGCAGCTGGTTCCTGACCCGCGGCGGTTCGCTCGGCGTGGGCATCCCGGGGGCGATCGGCGCCAAGCTCGCCCACCCGGACCGTACGGTGATCGGCTTCACCGGCGACGGCGGCAGCATGTACACCTTCCAGGCCCTGGCCACCGCCGTCCGGTACGACATCGCCGCCAAGTTCGTGATCTGCAACAACCACAGCTACCGGCTACTGGACAACAACATCGAGGAGTACTGGCGCGGCCGGGGCATCCCCGGTCACCGTTTCCCTCGGTCGTTCGATCTCTCCTACCCCGACCTCCAGTTCACCGACCTGGCCAGGGGCTGCGGCGTGGACGGGCTGCGGGTGGAGAAGGCCGACCAGATCGAGGAGGCCGTCGAGCGGCTGCTCGGCCACGACGGCCCCTTCCTCATCGACCTCGTCACCGAACCCGGGAGACCATTGTGAGCGGCATCGAGCCACGGGCCGGCGCGGCGCTGAGCGGCCGCAAGATCGCCGTCCTGATGGAGAGCGACTACGTCGAGCCGGAGATCTTCTACTACGAGCGGCGCTTCGCCGAGGCCGGCGCCGACGTGCACTTCATGACGCGCCTGTGGGGGCAGCAGTCGATCACCTTCACCGGCCACGAGTGGCGGGTGCCGTTCACCGTGGACCGCGGGTTCGAGGGGATCAGCGACCGCGAGCTGCGCTCCTACGCGGCGGTGATCGTGCCCTCCGGCATCGTCTCGGACCGGCTGCGCTACACCGACGACGTCAACCGGCTGGCGCCGGCGACGGCGTTCGTGCGGCGCGCGCTGGAGGAGCCGTCGATCATCACGGGCGTGATCTGCCACGGCCTGTGGCTGATGGCGGCCGCACCCGAGACGATGCGCGGGCGCAAGGTCGTGGCGCACAACAACCTCGTGGGCGACGTCCGCAACATGGGCGCCGAGTACGTGGACCAGGACGTGGTCATCGACGGCAACCTCATCACCGGGCGCAGCGTGTACCACTGCCATCTGTTCGCCCACACCATCATCGGCCAGCTCGCCGAGACGTTGTAGGAGCCCCAATGAACTTCACCTTCATGGACACCGTGGCCGGGCGGGTCGAACGGTTCGACGCCGGCTCCGGCTCCTTCCGGCTGGCGACCATCGACGGCCGCACGTTCGAGGTGCGCCTGGACGGCGAGGTCTCGGCCGAGCTGCTGCGCAACCTGGGCGAGCCGTACGTGGACGCGGGCGACCACCTGCGTGACATGCTCACCCCGGGCCGCCACCTGTTCGCCTACGGCATCTTCTACCCCGAGGGCGCCGAGCCGGTCTTCTCCGCCAAGCGCCTGATCTTCCTGGGCCGCGGCTCCGGCGAGTACCGCTTCGAGCAGCCCGACTGGTGGATCAACCAGCTCGACGAGATCGCCGCGTTCTACCGGCGGGCCCAGTTCGGGCAGGGGCCGGTGGACTTCCGCGACTACCGGACGATCCTGCGCCTGGGCGGCGACAAGACCGCCAGCCACGTGCAGGAGACCGACACGATCTCGCGCCTGGTCTACGGCATGGCCTCGGCGTACATGCTGACCGGCGACGACGCCTACCTGGAGGTGGCCGAGCGGGGCACCCGCTACCTGCGCGAGCACATGCGCTTCGTGGACCCCGAGAACGACGTCGTGTACTGGTACCACGGCATCAAGGTCGAGGGCGAGCACGAGAAGAAGTTGTTCACCTCGGAGTTCGGCGACGACTACGACGCCATCCCGATGTACGAGCAGATCTACGCCCTGGCCGGCCCGACCCAGACCTACCGGGTGACCGGCGACAAGCGCATCGCCTCCGACGTGGACGCCACGCTGCGGCTGTTCGAGAAGTTCTTCCGCGACCACCGGCGCGGCGGCTACTACTCGCACGTCGACCCGATCCTGCTCAACCCGCACCACGACTCGCTCGGGCCGAACCAGTCGCGCAAGAACTGGAACTCCGTCGGCGACCACGCCCCGGCCTACCTGATCAACTACTTCCTGGCCACGGGCGACGAGCGCCACCTGGAGATGCTGGAGCGCACGTTCGACACCATCGTCGAGCACTTCCCCGAGCCGTCGAGCCCGTTCGTCAACGAGCGTTTCCACGACGACTGGAGCCACGACCTGGCCCACAGCTGGCAGCAGGACCGCGCGGTCGTCGGGCACAACCTGAAGATCGCCTGGAACCTCATGCGCATGCACGGCGTCCGCCCCAAGGACGCCTACCAGGAGCTGGCCGAGCACCTGGCCCGCACGATGCCCGCGATCGGCAGCGACCAGCAGCGCGGCGGCTGGTACGACGTCGTCGAGCGGCACCTGGCCGAGGGCCAGGAGTGGTACCGCTTCGCCTGGCACGACCGCAAGGCGTGGTGGCAGCAGGAGCAGGCGATCCTGGCGTACCTGATCATCGCCGGGGAGCTGGGCGGCGCCGAGTATCTGGAGCAGGCGCGCCAGGCGGCCGGGTTCTACAACGCCTTCTTCCTCGACCACGACGAGGGCGCGGTCTACTTCAACGTGCTGGCCAACGGCCTGCCGTACCTGCTCGGGACCGAGCGGTTCAAGGGCAGCCACTCGATGAGCATGTACCACTCCTCCGAGCTGTGCTTCCTGGCGACCGTCTACACGCGGCTGCTGGTCACGCGGCAGCCGCTCACGCTGCACTTCAAGCCGGGCCCCGACGCCGAGCGCATCCTGCGCGTCGCGCCCGACCTGCTGCCGCCCGGACGGGTGCTGCTCACCGAGGCCGAGGTGGACGGCAAGCCGTACGAGGTGCTGGACCCGGTGGCGATGACCGTGGAGCTGCCGGTCTCGTCGGAGGCCCTGCGCGTCAAGGTGACGCTGACGCCGGTGCAGGAGTGAGCGTGCCGACCATGGAGATCACGACGGACACGATCGGCCCGGTCACCGTGATCGGGCTCACCGGCCAGCTCGACAGCAGGTCGGCGCCGGCCGCGCAGGAGCGCATCCTGTCGCTGCTGCCGGACAGCCGGCCGGTGCTGCTCGACCTGACCGGCGTCAGCTACCTGTCCAGCGCGGGCCTGCGCACGATGTTGCTGGTCTACCGGCGGGCGCGGACCGTGGACAGCTTCATCGCCCTGGTCGGGCTGTCGGCCGAGCTGCGCGGGGTGATGGCGGCGACCGGGTTCCTGCGCTTCTTCGTCGTCGCCGACTGCGTGGCGGACGGGCTGGAGATCGTCCGCGCCGCCGAGCCCAGGGAGGAGGCCACGTGAGCGTCGAGACGCAGGGCGTGCCCGGCAGGATCGACTCCTTCCCGACGGCCGAGCTGGCCGGGTTCGGGGTACGGGCGGGCCATCCGATGCCGTTCGGCGCCACGCTGGTGCCCGGCGGGGTGAACTTCTCGATCTACTCCAGCGGCGCGAGCGCGGTCTCGCTCGTGCTGTTCCGGCACGGCGAGCGGGAGCCGTTCGCCGAGCTGCCCTTCCCCGGCGAGTACCGGATCGGCGGCGTGTGGGCCATGACCGTGTTCGGCCTCGACCACGAGGGCGTCGAGTACGGCTACCGCGTCACCGGCCCGGAGAACCCGGCCCCCGGCGACCGGTTCGACCCGGCCAAGATCCTGGCCGACCCGTACGCCACGGCCATGTCGGGCCGGGACGTGTGGGGCGCCGAGGTGGACTGGGACGATCCCTACCCGTACCGGTCGGTGCTGGCGGCCGGCGACTTCGACTGGGAGGACGACCGGCCGCTGCGGATCGCGCCGGAGGACCTGGTCGTCTACGAGCTGCACGTACGCGGCTTCACCGCCGACCCGTCCTCGGGGGTGGCGGCGCCGGGCACGTACGCGGGGCTGATCGAGAAGATCCCGTACCTGAAGGAGCTCGGCGTCAACTGCGTGGAGCTGATGCCGGTCTTCGAGTTCGACGAGTTCGACATGAGCCGCGTCAACCCGGTCACCGGCGAGCGCCTGTACAACTTCTGGGGCTACTCGACCCTGGGCTTCTTCGCGCCCAAGGCCGGCTACGCGGCCACCGGCAGGTACGGGATGCAGGCCGACGAGTTCAAGAACCTGGTCAAGGAGCTGCACCGGGCCGGGATCGCGGTGGTGCTGGACGTGGTCTTCAACCACACGGCCGAGGGCAACGAGAACGGCCCCACGATCCACTTCCGCGGCCTGGACAACGGCACGTACTACATGCTCACGCCGGAGGGCTACTACTACAACTTCAGCGGCACCGGGAACACCTTCAACTGCAACCACCCGGTGGTGCGCGACTACGTGCTCGACTGCCTGCGCTACTGGGCCGGCGAGTACCACATCGACGGCTTCCGCTTCGACCTGGCGGCGATCCTCGACCGCGGCCAGGACGGCGCGCCGCTGGCCAACCCGCCGCTGATCGAGACGCTGGCCCACGACCCGCTGCTGCGCGACTGCCTGCTGATCGCCGAGGCGTGGGACGCCGGCGGCCTCTACCAGGTGGGCTCCTTCCCGGGATACCAGCGCTGGTCGGAGTGGAACGGCCGCTACCGCGACGCGCTGCGCCGCTTCCTGAAGGGCGACCCGGGCTCGGCCGGCGAGCTGGCCACCCGGCTGGTCGGCTCCCCCGACCTGTACGCCTCCCGCGGCACGCTCGCCTCGGTCAACTTCGTCACCTGCCACGACGGGTTCACGCTGGCGGACCTGTTCGCGTACAACGGCAAGCACAACGAGGCCAACGGCGAGGACAACCGCGACGGCAACGACGACAACCTGAGCTGGAACTGCGGCGCGGAGGGCCCGACCGACGACCCGGAGGTGCTGGCGCTGCGCGGGCGGCAGACCAGGAACGCGCTGCTGCTGCTCCTGCTCAGCCAGGGCATCCCGATGATCCTGGCCGGCGACGAGGTCGGCCGCGGCCAGCAGGGCAACAACAACGCCTACTGCCACGACGGGCCGCTGTCGTGGTTCGACTGGAGCCTGGCCGGGCAGAACGGCGACCTGCTGCGCTTCGTCCGCGAGTGCGTGGCCTTCCGCGCGGCGCACCCGTTGGTGCGCGACCGCCGCCACCCGTGCGGCGACGAGGGCGCCGGTGGGCTGCCGCAGGTGTCCTGGCACGGCGAGCGGGCCGGCGAGCCCGACTGGTCGGAGGGCAGCGCGCTGGTGGCGATGCTGCGCAGCGGCACGGCGGCCGGCGGCGGCCCCGGCCTGCTCTACCTGGCCGCCAACGCCCACTGGGAGGCGCGGGAGCTGGAGCTGCCCGACCTGCCGGACGGCGCGGTGTGGCACCTGTTCGCCGACACCGGCGCCGCCGCCCCCGATGACGTCCACACACCGGGCCAGGAGCCGCCGCTGGCCGACCAGCGGCGGATCGTCGTCGGCCCGCGGGCCGCGGTCGCGCTGGTCGGCCGCGCCCATCCCTGAAATCCATGGAGGAGAACCCATGTCGTTCAACGCGATCCTGACCCACGACGGCAGCACCGCCCTGATCAAGCTGGAGGGCGAGCTGGACGCCCTGACCGCCGAGACCTTCAGGAGGGAGGTGGAGCGCGCGGCCGAGGCCGCCGCCGAGCTGCGGGTGCTGGAGATGTCCGAGCTCAGCTACATGTCCTCGGCGGGGCTGCGCGGCCTGGTGTTCGCTCGGCAGAAGCTGGCCGACGACGTGCGCATCGTCCTGGTGGGCGCCAACGACGCCATCGAGCAGACCATCCGGCTGGTCGGCTTCCACCACAGCGTGGACTTCAGCGATGCGATCCCCGAATAGGCAGGCGATGGACCGGCTCAGTCTGCCCGCCGAACCCGAGGCGCTGGACGAACTGGTGGACTACGTGCAGACGCTGAGCGCGATGGGCGGCCTGACCCGTACCCGCGCCCACTGGCTGCGGCTGGCCGCCGAGGAGCTCATCGTCAACATCATCACCCACGGCCATCGTGACCGGCCGGGCGAGGTGGAGCTGACCGGCGGGGTGGAGCCGGGCCGGGTGTGGTTGCGCCTGGTCGACTCGGCCCCGCCGTTCGACCCGACCGCCTACGAGGCCGTTCCCGACCTGGAACGGCCGCTGGGCGAGCGCGAGCCGGGCGGGCTGGGTGTCTACCTGGCCCGTACGGTCGCCGACCAGATCCGCTACGAGTACGTCTCGGGTCGTAACCAGACGACCATCATCATGAACCGCGTCTAGGAGGTACGGATGGATGCGGAGGTGACCCTCGTCGTCAGTGGCCCATCACCAGCAGCGGAAGAGCTGTGCCTGCTGCTGGCCGCCGACGGCGCTCCCGTGGCCAGGCGCACCCCCGAACAACTGCTGGCCGAGGCGCCTCCGCCCACCGGTCTGCTGCTGGTGAACGCGAGCCTCGACGTGGAGGTCGTGCGCGAGGTGACGCGGGTCGTCCAGGCCGGCGCGCGGCCTCCGGTGGTGGTCGCGTTCACCGACGGCGACCTGCGCCAGCTCGAACCGCATGTGCTGGCCGGGCTGGACTACATCGTCCCGCCCTTCGTCCCGGAGCTGCTGCACCGCAGGCTGCGGGCGGGACAGGTGTTCGGCCGTTTTCCCGGCGCCGAGGAGGAGGCGCTGCTGAAGTACGAGCGGGAGCTGCAGATCGGGCGGGAGATCCAGGCGGGCTTCCTGCCCGACGCGCTGGCCGCCCGCGCCGGGTGGCAGCTCACCGTCCGATTCCAGCCGGCCAGGGAGGTCGCGGGGGACTTCTACGACGCCCTGGAGCTGCTCGGCGGGTCGCGGATCGGGCTGGTCGTGGCCGACGTGTGCGACAAGGGCGTCGGCGCCGCCCTGTTCATGGCCCTGATCAGGACCCTGCTGCGGCACACCGCCGCCCACGTGGAGACCGGCGACGCCGTCGCCGACCCGGACGACACCGCGCCGCTGCTGCGGGCGGTGATCGCGACCAACGACTACCTGACCGCCAACCACCTGCGCCAGGGCTACTTCGCCACGCTGTTCTTCGGCGTGCTCGACCCGGTCACCGGCGCGCTCATCTACATCAACTGCGGGCACAACCCGCCCATCATCCGCCACGCGGGCGGCGGCCACACCCTGCTGCCTCCCACCGGACCGGCGCTGGGGCTGGTGCCCGACTCCGTCTTCGAGGTCGGCAGGGCCCACCTGGACCAGGGGGACCTGCTGTTCGCCTACACCGACGGCGTGCCCGAGGCCAGGGACGAGTCCGGCCGCTTCTTCAGCGAGGAGCTCATGCTGACCCTCGTCTCGCAGCCCGCCAGCGGGGCGGACGACCTGCTGGACAGGCTCGAACGGGAGATCAGCGCGCACATCGGGTCCGCCGAGCAGTTCGACGACATCACCATGATCGCCCTACGTAGGACACCCACGGGGAAGTACGGACAATGAACGAGATCGCTGGAATCGCACTGGCGGGCGGACAGGGCCTGCGGGCCCGGCCGCTCACCCTGGAGGCCCCCGGCCACCTGCGGAGCAAGGCCACGGTCTGCTTCGCCGGACGGCCGGTCATCGAATGGCAGATCATGGCCCTGCGCGACCAGGGGGTCAGCGACTTCTATCTGATCGCCAACGGCCGGGAGAACCGCTACCAGGCCAAGGACGTCCTGGGGCACGGCGAGGGGCTGGACGTGCGGCTGCGCTACTCGCGGCCCCGGATGGACTGGACCAACACCGGCTCCGGCGAGGCGACGCTGAGCAGCCTGGACTACTGGGAGCTGGACGGGCTGGCGCTGGTCTTCCCGACCGACTCGCTGTTCGAGTTCGACCTGGCCGAGCTCGTACGCCGCCACCGCGACAGCGACGCGGTCGTCACCGTGGCCGTGGTCGAGCGACCGGCCGAGGACGTCGCGGGCAAGTACGGCACCATGGTCACCGACGCCTCCGGCCGGATCCGGCGTTTCGTGGAGAAACCGCCACTGGCCGAGGTGCACGCCCTGGCCGCGGCCCCGGCGCGGGTGCCGGTCAACGCCGGGCTCTACCTGATCGACTGCGGGCGGCTGCGGAAGCTGGCCGGGGAGCCGGCGCTGGCCGCGCTGGCCCGCCACCGGCTCGACTGGGGGCACGACCTGCTCCCGTGGCTGGTGGAGGCGGGGCACCGGGTCGGCATCGCGCCCATCGCCAAGCTGGGCGACCTGGGCAACCCGCGCGACTACCTCGACACCCTGACCGACGCGCTGAGCGGCGGCTACCCGCACGTGCTCAAGGGCATGCGGCCGGCGTACCCGGGCAACGTGCGCATCCACGAGTCCTCGTTGCGGCAGCGGGACGCGACCTCGGGGATGACGCTGGCCGAGAAGATCAGCGCGGGACTGGTCAGGATCGGGCCGAACGTGCACATCGGCCGGGACGTCGAGATCGGCCCGGGCGTGGTCGTCTCCGACTCCGCGATCGGCGACGGCGTGGACCTGCACACCGGGTGCCGCCTGCAGCGGGTGGCCTGCCTGGACGGGGCGATCATCGGGCCGTGGGCGCGGCTCACCGACACCCACGTCGGGACGATGGCCACGGTGGAGTCGTTCGTGGACTGCGTGACCGTGCTGAGCGGCTACAGCGCGCTGGGCAACGAAGTGACGGTGCAGGCCGGGGTGCGGCTGTCCGGGGTGACGGTGTACCCGGGGCTGACCGTGCCGGCGCACTGCGAGGCCGCCGCCGGCACCTCGCTCAAGACCATCGCCGACCTTCAGGACGCGTGAGACATGACTGAGACGCTGGTGTTGACCGAGATCTCCGAGATCGCCGCGGGCCGCGTGCCCATCGTGGGCGTACGGCCCGTCGTCGCGGGCGGCCGCCGGCCCGCGCACGCGGTGCCGGGTGAGCCGTTCGAGGTGTCGGCGACGCTGTTCCGGGAGGGGCACGGCGTGGTGGGCGCGAACGTCGTGCTCACCGACCCCGACGGCAAGCAGGCCGCGTGGATCCCGATGGCGGCCCTGTCGGCCGGCTCCGACCGGTACGCGGCCGAGGTGTCGGCGCACCGGGAGGGCGAGTGGACCTTCCGGGTGGAGGCGTGGAGCGACCCGGTCGCGACCTGGCTGCACGTGGCGGAGGTGAAGATCCCGGCCGCGATGGACGTGGCCGTGACGATGGAGGCCGGCGCCCGCCTGCTGACCAGGGCCGCCGCCCAGCCCGAGGTGCCGCCCGCCGACGCCCGGCTGCTGCGCGTGGCCGCCGCGACGCTGCGCGACGGCGAACTGGAGCCCGAGGCGCGGCTGGCGATCGCGCTGGCCGAGCCGGTGTTGCGGACGCTGGCCCGCCGGCCGCTGCGCGACCACGTGACGGCCGGGGAGGAGCTGCCGCTGCTGGTGGAGCGCGAGCGGGCGCTGCACGGCGCCTGGTACGAGTTCTTCCCCCGTTCCGAGGGCGCGGTGATCGACCCCACCGGCTGTCACCCGCCGCGCTCGGGCACCTTCCGCACCGCGGCCGAACGGCTGCCCGCCGTCGCCGCGATGGGCTTCGACGTGGTCTACCTGCCGCCGATCCACCCCATCGGCCGGACCAACCGCAAAGGGCCGGGCAACTCGCCGATCGCCGGGCCGCACGACCCCGGCTCACCATGGGCGATCGGCTCGGCCGCCGGCGGGCACGACGCCGTCCACCCCGACCTCGGGACGATCGAGGACTTCGACGCCTTCGTGGCCAGGGCCGGCGAGCTGGGCCTGCAGGTGGCGCTGGACTTCGCCCTGCAGTGCTCGCCCGACCACCCGTGGGTACGGGAGCACCCGCGGTGGTTCGAGCACCGCCCCGACGGCAGCATCGCCTACGCCGAGAACCCGCCCAAGAAGTACCAGGACATCTACCCCATCTGCTTCGACGCCGACCCCGGCGGCGTGCTGGCCGAGTCGCTGCGGGTGTTGCGGCACTGGATGAGCCACGGGGTGCGGATCTTCCGCGTGGACAACCCGCACACCAAGCCGGTCTTCTTCTGGGAACGCCTGATCGCCGAGATCAACCGCACCGACCCGGACGTGTTGTTCCTGGCCGAGGCGTTCACCCGCCCGGCCATCATGCACACGCTGGCCGCCGTCGGCTTCCAGCAGTCCTACACCTACTTCACCTGGCGCAACGCCAAGCCGGAGCTGGAGAGCTATCTGGGCGAGCTGGCCGGGGAGGCGGCGGCGTACATGCGGCCGAACCTGTTCGTCAACACACCCGACATCCTGCACGCCTACCTTCAGGAGGGCGGGCCGGCCGCCGGCCGGGTGCGGGCCGCGCTGGCCGCGACGGCCTCGCCCACGTGGGGCGTGTACGCCGGGTTCGAGCTGTGCGAAAGCGAGCCGGCCGCGCCCGGCAGCGAGGAGTACAAGGACTCGGAGAAGTACCAGTACCGGCCGCGTGACTGGTCGGCGGGCGGCACGCTGGCGCCCTTCCTGACCACGCTGAACCGGATCAGGCGCCGCCATCCCGCGCTACGGCTGCTGCGCAACCTGCGTTTCCACCACGCCGACGACGAGGCCGTGCTCTGCTTCTCCAAGCAGACCGGCGAGGACACCGTGATCGTGGTGGTCAACCTCGACCCGCACCGCCCGCGGCAGGCCACGGTGACGCTCGACCTGCCCGACCTCGGCCCCTCCTTCCGGGTGCGCGACGAGCTGACCGGCGAGGTCTACCAGTGGGGGGCGCGCAACTACGTGCGGCTGGACCCGTCGTGGCAGCCCGCCCACATCCTGACGGTGGAGGGGTGATGGGCGTCCTGGCCGGGGACGTCCCGTCCGCGCTGGGCGAGCTGGACCTGCACCTCATCGGCGAGGGCAGGCACGAGCAGCTGTGGCGGGCGCTGGGCGGGCGCACCCGTACCGTGGGGGGCGTGGCGGGCGTCTCGTTCGCGGTGTGGGCGCCGGGGGCGCGGGAGGTGCGCCTGGTGGGCGACCTCAACGGCTGGGACGGCGCGGGACACGCTCTGCGCCGGGTGCCCGGCGGCGGGCTGTGGGAGCTGTTCGTGCCGGGCGCCGGCGACGGCTGCCGGTACATGTACGAGATCATCGGGTCGGACGGCCGTACCCTGCGCAAGGCCGACCCGCTGGCGCTGGCGGCCGAGCACCCGCCGCGTACGGCGTCGGTGGTGTTCACCTCCCGGCACCGCTGGCGCGACCGCGCGTGGCTGGCGGCGCGCGGCGAGGGCCCGGCCCGCGAGGCGCCGATGAGCGTGTACGAGCTGCACCTCGGCTCCTGGCGGCGCGGCCTGACCTACCGCGACCTGGCCGAGCAGCTTCCCGGGTACGTGCGCGGCATGGGCTTCAGCCACGTGGAGCTGATGCCGGTGGCCGAGCACCCCTTCGGCGGCTCGTGGGGCTACCAGATCTCCTCCTACTACGCGCCGAGCTCCCGCTACGGCACCCCGGACGACTTCCGCGCCCTGGTCGAGGCGCTGCACCTGGCCGGGATCGGGGTGATTCTGGACTGGGTGCCGGCGCACTTCCCCCGGGACGACTGGGCGCTGGCCCGCTTCGACGGCGGCCCGCTGTACGAGCACCCCGACCCGCTGCGCGGCGAGCATCCCGACTGGGGCACCCTCACCTTCGACCTGGGCCGCGCCGAGGTGCGCAACTTCCTCATCGCCAACGCGCTGTACTGGTGCGAGGAGTTCCACGTCGACGCCCTGCGGGTGGACGCCGTCGCCTCCATGCTCTACCTGGACTACTCGCGCCCGGACGGCTCCTGGCGGCCCAATGCCCACGGCGGCAGGGAGCACCTGGAGGCGATCTCGTTCCTGCGGGAGCTGAACGACACCGTGCACCGGCGCTGCCCCGGCGTGCTCATGATCGCCGAGGAGTCCACCGCGTGGGAGGGGGTGACCCGGCCGCCGGCCGCCGGGGGGCTGGGGTTCGACTTCAAGTGGAACATGGGCTGGATGCACGACACGCTCGGCTACATGCGGCAGGACCCGGTGCACCGGCGGCACCACCACCACGCGCTGACGTTCGGGCTGACGTACGCGTACGCGGAGGACTTCCTGCTGCCGCTCAGCCATGACGAGCTGGTGCACGGCAAGGGCTCGCTGGCCGGCAAGATGCCGGGCGACGACTGGCAGCGGCTGGCGAACCTGCGCGCGTACCTGGCCTTCATGTGGGCGCATCCGGGCAAGAAGCTGCTGTTCATGGGCCAGGAGTTCGCGCAGGAGAGCGAGTGGTCCCACGATCGCGAGCTGGACTGGGCGCTGCTGCGCGACCCCCGGCACAAGGGAGTGCGCGACCTGGTCAGGGACCTGAACCGGCACTACGCCGCCACTCCCGCCCTGTGGCGGCTGGACTGCTCCCCGGACGGCTTCACCTGGATCGACGCCGACGACGCCGACTCCAACGTCTACTCCTTCGTCCGATGGGACCGGTGGGGGGCGCCGCTGGTGTGCGTGAGCAACCTGTCGCCGGTGCCGCGCCACGGGCACCGGCTCGCGCTCCCCTCCGGCGGGCGCTGGCAGGAGGTGCTCAACACCGACGCCGCCTGCTACGGCGGAGGGAACCTGGGCAACCTGGGCACGGTCACCGGCGGGTACGGCGTCGCCGAGGTGCTGCTGCCGCCGCTGGCGACGCTCTGGCTGGCCCCCGTGGAGGAGGTGTCAGAGCGTCAGCAGTGAGGCGGCCATGGCCTTGTTCACCGCGTCGAGGCGGGAGGTGGCGTCGAGCTTGGTGAAGATGTTGCGCAGGTGACGCTTGACGGTGCCCTCGGCGATCATCAGCCGGGTGCCGATCTGGGCGTTGCTGAGGCCCTGGGCGGCCAGGGACAACACGCTCAGCTCCCGCTCGGACAGTTTGCCGGCGCGCGGCCGCCGGGACATCATCAGGCTCTCGCGCGAGACCGACAGGACCACCCGCTCGGCGTCGGCGCACACGCCGCGGATGGCCTGGACGAGCTCCTCCCGCCCGACGCTCTTGAGCAGGTAGCCGCGCACACCGTGGGCGATGAGCTCCTGCACGAGCACCGGGTCGTCGTACATGCTCAGCACGATGACGCGGGAGCGGGGCGAGACCCGGTGGATGTGCTTGGTGGTGCGTACGACGCCGTCGCCGGGCATCTCGACGTCGAGCACCACGACGTCCGGCCGCAGCGCCTCCGCCGACGTCACCGTCGCGCGCGCGTCCCCCGCGGTGGCGACGACACAGATATCGGGCTCCAGCTCCAGCGTCTGCTTGAGCGTCTCCCGAAGGATCGTGTGGTCGTCGGCGATCAGGACGTCAATGCTGCCTTCTCTTCGCATCCGCTGTTTCCTTCGGCCGCTCTTCCCGGACCGCCCGGACGGAGGCACGGAAGACGACCTCGGTGCCCTTCCCGGGGGTGCTCTCGATGGTCACCAGGCCGCCCAGAGCGACCGCTCGCTCGCGCATTGAGGTCAGGCCGTTCCCATGTTTCGCACGCCAGCCCGAGAAACCCCGGCCATTGTCCCGCACTATCGCCGTGATCCGGTCGTGGGCCACCTTGACGCATACTTCGAGCAGATCGGCACCGGCGTGGGAGATACTGTTGGTAATGGCTTCGCGTAATATCAGGAATAGCTCGTCCCGAATGCGGCCGGGTAAGTCGTCGACATCGCCGATAAGGGTTATCCGATATGCGAGCCGCGGGTCCACAATGGTTGTCATGAGCCGCTGGAGAGCTCGTTCCATTCCCGGCCAATGGGCGTGAACACGCAGGTCGGATATGACGTCACGGATTTCCTGGTGTGCTCTGAGGAGGGCCGCCTTCGCCTCCTTGATGTGCACAGGGAAACCGGCTCCGCCGCGTGCGTGACCAATTTCGGCGAGCTCCAGCTGCCGGCTCGCCACACTGATCTCATGCCCCACCCGGTCATGCAGATCACGTGCGATACGCCGCCATTCCCGTTCGTCGCCGGCGGCCGCCGGAGGCGCGAACAAGGCCGCCGGGGCCTGCGCCGTACCGGCCCTGAGGCGGGCGACGATCAGGTCGAGTATCTCTTCCGCCAACTCCGCGCATCCTTCCGGAACGGCCCCGGAAGTTGATTCTTCAATTTCGCCGCACAGCTGTGCCAAGATCGCCGCCTTATGAGCTTCGATCCGCTCGGCTATCACAACCGTGGGCTGGATGTTGCACTGCACTGGTCATCCCCCGTAGTGTGTGTCGCCTTACTCTGTCACCGGCGCAGATCCCCGCATCATATGATCACATGATTCCGGCGGACGCAAGAGTGCACTCGAGGACCGGCATGGCCTCGAGCCATTAACCGCACACCTGACTCGCGCCCGGTGTGATGCAATACCGGGATATCGATGAGCACGCCGAGGATGCCTCCCGGAGTACTCCCCTTTAATACTCCCGGCAGCTCCGCTACCACCTTGGTGTTACTCTCTTGTGCGAACCAAAACTTAACTGCGATCCTGACCGCGTTCGCCATTACGGATCTTCTCTAATGCAGGTGAGGGGCGGTCATGAGAGAACTCGCGGTGAACGAACGCGAAGAGTTCGCGGAATTCTTCGGAACAATATTCGGCTCGCTGCCGCGCTCCGACCAACGTAGCGCGGCTGAATCATACGTCCTCGGGCTGCTGCACGCGGGCGGCCGCAAGTCCATCCAGCGTATCGCCGACGAGGTGGGCGGACCGCACAACGGCCAGTCGCTGCAGCAGTTCGTCAACCAGAGCCGCTGGGACCCGCGGCCGGTCCGCCGTACCGTCGCCGACGTGTTGTCGGCCTGCGCGCCGCCGGCCGCGTGGCTGGTGGAGGAGGTGGCCTTCGCCAAGCACGGCCGCTGGTCGGCGGGCGTCGAGCGGCAGTACGTACGCGGGCTCGGCCGTACGGTGAACTGCCAGGTGGGGGCGGCGGTGCTGATGACGACCGGCGAGGCGGCCGTGCCGGTCAACTGGCGGCTGTGCCTGCCGAAGTCGTGGGAGGCCGACCACGACCGGCGCACCAAGGCGCACGTGCCCGACCAGGAGCGCCACCGGTCCTTCGGCGAGCACGTGATCGACCTGGTGGACGACCTGACGCTCGACTGGGGCACCCCCGTCGCGCCGCTGGTGGCCGACCTCACCCACGTCCGGGGTGTCGCCGACCTGCTGCGCGGTCTGGAGGACCGCGGCCTCGACTACGTGGTCGAGGTGGACCCCCGCCACCGGGTCAGGGCCTCGGTGAGCGTGGTGCGCGGCGGCGGGCCGCGGGGCCAGGTGCCCCTGGCCGGGTCGGCGCAGGCCGTGGCCGGGCTGGAGCGGCGCACGGTGGCCTGGGGGGAGGGGCCGCGGGGGCGGTCGCTGCGCTCCCAGTTCGTCACCCTGCCGGTCGCCGACGAGCAGGCGCGCTCGCGCCGCCTGCTCGTGGAGTGGCCGCTCGGCCGGCCCCGCCCGCGGGCGTTCTGGCTGACGAACATGTCCGTGCCGGCGCAGGAGCTGGTCGCTCTGGCCAAGACGCGGTGGCGGGCGGCCCACGCCATCGGCGAGCTGGCCGGGGGCTTCGGGCTGTTCGACTACGAGGGCCGTTCCTTCCACGGCTGGCACCACCACGTCACCCTGGCCTCGGCCGCCTACGCCTTCGACGTGCGCTGGCGGCTGGCCGCCGGCGACGAGGCCGCGCTGCTGCCGGCCTGAGCAACCGTACGACCCACGAGGAGTCACACCGCTCGATGAAGCCGAAAGCAGACAAGCAAGTCACCTGGGTCGAGCTCTTCTTCGACCTGGTCTTCGTGTTCGCCGTCACCCAGCTGTCCGACCTGCTGCACCGGGGCCACGGATGGGGCAGCGTGGGGCAGGCCGTCGTCGTGCTGGTGCCGACGTACTGGGCCTGGGTGGGGATGGCGGTGCACGCCAACACCCGCGACGTCAACAACACCCCCGACCGGCTGGGCATCCTGGCGCTCAGCCTGTGCGGCCTGTTCATGGCGCTGGCCACCCCCCTGGCCTACGAGGAGCGCGGGCTGATGTTCGGCGCCGCGTACTTCGCCCAGCGCACGCTGCTGGCCGCCCTGTACTTCCGCGGGAGGCCGTTCGAGCTGGTCAACCCCTTCACGCTGTCGGTGTGCGTGACCGGGCCGCTGCTGCTGGCCGGGGGCCTGCTCGACAGCGGCACGCGGGTGTGGGTGTGGGCCGCGGCCGCCGCCATCGACCTGGCCGCGCCGGTGCTCACCCGCAGCCACCTCGTACGGGTCAACTTCCACCCCCATCACTTACCCGAGCGCTTCGGCCTGCTGCTGATCATCGCGATGGGCGAGCCGATCCTGGCCATCGGCGCCCAGGCCTCGGCGGCCCGCCCGCTGGCCGTGGGCTCGATCACCGCGGTCGCCGCGACGTTCGTGCTGGCCTGCGCGCTGTGGTGGGTGTACTTCATCTTCGCCGCCGAGTCGCTGCCCAAGGCCTTGGACGAGGCCGTGATCCGCACCGACCTGATCCGGCGGGTCTTCTCCTACGGCCACCTGGCCTTCATCGGCTCGATCATGGCGATGGCGGTCGGCATGGCCGAGGTCGTCTCGCATCCGGGTCAGACCTTCTCCGCCCCCGTGACCGCGCTGCTGTTCGGCGGCTGCGCCCTGTACTTCGCGACGTTCTGCTACGCCCGCTGGCACATCTTCGGCAGGTGGTCGGGGCCGCAGCTCGCGATGCCGGTGGCCATCCTGGCGATCATCCCGATCTCGCTGCAGGCCCCGGCGCTGCTGTCCGTGGCCGCGCTGGTGCTCGTGGTGACGACGTTCAACTTCCTGGAACATTCGCGGGCCAGATCCGAGAGCGACGCCTTGACTTAGCGCGCGCTCTAACAGGCAGGGTATGGGCGGCGGCGTCGTCGTGAAGGGCGTCCGCGCCAGGACATGAGCCGGCTGGAGAGCTGAGGAGCGTCATGAAGAGTCCCGCTGTTCGAGTCGCGGTCGCCTATCTGGTGTCCGCGGTCGTCGGCGCTGTGATCATCGGTTCGTTCGTCGGCGCACTGCACCACCCGGTTCCGCACGCGGTGCCGCTCGCCGTCGTGGGCCAGGGTGCCGGCGAGCTGGAGCGGGCCGCGGCCGGGGCCGTGGAGGCGCGCCCGTACGGCGACGCGGCGAGCGCGCGGACGGCGGTGCTGAGACGCGAGGTCGAGGCCGCCTACCTGGCGGGCGAGGGCCGTCTGCTGGTCGCCAGCGCCGGCGGCGACACGGCCGCCCCGCACTTCGCCGCGACGATGCGGCGCGCCACCGGGCGCGACCTCGCCGTCGAGGACGTCCGGCCGCTGTCCGAGGGCGACTCCTCCGGCGTGTCCGGCATGTTCTACGTGCTGGGCCTGCTGCTGGCCGCGCTGGCGACGACCGTGCTGACCATGCGGATGGCGCCCATGATGAACCGGGCGCTGCGGCTGGCCGTGCTCGCGCTCGGCGCGGTGACCGGCGGCCTGGCGCTCACCTGGGTTGTCGACGGCCTGCTCGGCGCGCTCACCGGCGCCCCGTTCGCGCTCCTGGGCGTCTCCTGCGGGGTGATCTTCCTGGTCTCGGTGGCGGTGAACGGCCTGATGCGCCGCTTCGGGCCGCGCGGCGTGATCGCGGCGGCGGTGTTGTTCATCCCCATCGGCCTGCCCGCCAGCGGCGGCCCGTTCGGCGCGGCGTTCATCGAGCCGTGGTACGCGGCGCTCGGCTACGTGCTGCCCACCCGGTCGGCGCTCGAACTGGTGCGCAGCGTGGTCTACTTCGACGGCGCCGCCCTGGCCACGCCGCTGACGGTGCTCGGCCTGTGGGCGGCGCTCGGCCTGGTGCTGATGGCGCTGCCGCCGCGGGCGATGCCCCGGCCCGCCGCGCCCGCCCCCGCGGCGGTGCCCGTCGCCGGGGCCGCGCCGGGCGCCCACTGACCGGCCCCTTGACCGGCGCGGCCTCGGATGCGGGGGTCCGCTTCCGTGGTCGCGCCCTCACCGGACCGTCCGCGTGGCCCAGCGGGTCAGGCGGATGGGGTGAGCGCGAGCACCAGCCGCACGCCGGGCCGCAGCGGCTCGGCCCGGACCGACCCGGCGTGCGCCTCGGCGATCTGGCGCACGATGGCCAGGCCGAGACCGGAGCCCGGCAGCGAACGGGCCGACTCGGCGCGGTAGAAGCGGTCGAACACGAACGGCAGGTCCTGCGGCGCGATGCCGGGCCCCTGGTCGCTGACCGACAGCGCGCCCGCCGCGTCCACCCGTACGAGCACCTCGCCGCCGGGCGGGCTCCACTTGATCGCGTTGTCCACGAGGTTGGAGACCGCGCGCTCGACCGCGTCGGCGTCGGCCCACACCAGGCACTCGGCCAGCTCGCCGCGCAGCCGTACGTGCGGGGCGCGGGCCTGCGCCCTGGCCAGGACGCGACCGGCCACCAGGTCGAGCCGCACGTCCTCCAGGTGCAACTGGACGTCGCCGTGCCTGGCCAGCTCGACCAGGTCGTTGACCAGCACCCGCAGCTCCCCGGCCTGCACGCGGGCCTCGTGCACCAGGGCCGGGGCCTGCGGGTCGGCCGTGCCGCGTCCCTCCTCCAGCAGCTCCAGGTTCGTGGTGAGGCTGGTCAGCGGCGTACGCAGCTCGTGGGAGGCGTCGGCGACCAGGCGCCGCTGGGCCAGCACCGACTCGCGCAGCGCCCGCGTCATCGCCGTGAACGAGCCCGCCAGGCGGGCCACCTCGTCCCGTCCGGCGCCCATGCCCTCAAGGCCGTCGGCGGTCAGGGTGCCGGTGACCGTGATCCGTTCGACCACCGCCGTCAGACGGGCGATGGGCCGCAGCACCCGTCCGGCGAGGAAGCGCGCGCCCGCCGCGGCCACCAGCGCGCCGCCCACGGTCAGCGCGGCCAGCAGCAGTTTCAGCGTGTTCAGGGTCTGCTCGTCGCGGTCCAGCGGGAACGCCGTGCGCACCAGGATGCCCTTGCCCAGGTTCAGCGGGGCGGTGTAGAGCCGGTAGCGCACGCCGCCGTACGTCACGTCCCGGTAGTAGGGGGGCAGCTTGCCGAACGCGACCGCCTCGTCCTGCTCGGCCAGCGGCACGAACCCGTCGGTCGGGCCCGCGCGGAACGGGCCGGGGCAGAACTGCAACACCGTGTTGCCCACCGGGATCGGCGTGGTCGGCAGCGGCGAATCGGCGCCCTTGAGCGACTCCAGCAGCCGCGGCGCCTGCCCGGCGGCCAGCACCAGCTCGCCGTCGTGCTGCCCGGCCAGCCCCGCCGCGATCGCCGGGTAGACCACCAGCGAGACCGCGAGCAGCGCGGCGGCGACCACGGCGGCGACCGTCAGCGCGACCCTGCTGCGCAGCCTCACGGCTCCTCCCGCAACACGTACCCCAGGCCGCGCACGGTCTGGATCAGCCGCGGCTCTCCCCCGGCCTCCAGTTTGGCGCGCAGGTAGCTGACGTAGACCCACAGCGCGTTCGAGGAGGGGCCGAAGTCGTAGCCCCAGACCGAGTTGAAGATCACCTCGCGGCTGAGCACCCGGCCCGGGTTGCGCAGGAACACCTTCAGCAGCGTGTACTCGGTCCTGGTCAGGTCGAGCGGCAGGACGCCGCGCGCGGCCCGGCAGGCGGCCGGGTCGAGCTCCAGGTCGGCGTAGCGGAGCAGGCCCTGCGCGGGCGCGCTGCGGCGCAGCAGCGCGCGTAGCCTGGCCCGCAGCTCCTCCAGCGCGAACGGCTTGACCAGGTAGTCGTCGGCGCCCGCGTCCAGCCCCGCGACCCGGTCGCCGACCAGGTCGCGGGCGGTGAGCATCAGGATCGGGGTGCGGTCGCCCCCGGCCCGCAGGCGGCGGCACACCTCCAGGCCGTCCAGGCCGGGCATCATGATGTCCAGCACCACCGCGTCCTGACGGCCGCCGCTCGCCGCCTCCAGCGCGCGCAGGCCGTCGGCGGCGACGCTGACGTCGTAGCCCTCGCGGGTGAGCGCGTGGGTCAGCGAGCGGCGGACCGCCTCGTCGTCGTCGGCAACAAGGACGTGCATGGTGCCACTCTCCCCTCCGCACCCCCGGGTGAGGAAGATCGATCCCGGAGTCTAGGCGGGCTCGGATTCCGACAGGGCGCGCTTGACGTTGCGCAACGCCTGGAGCAGCCGCTCGGGTGTCACGCCGAGTTGCCTGGCCACGGCGCGGAAACCGGCCGAGTCCGGGTCCAGGCGGCCGTCCCCGGCGAGGGCGTCGAGCGCCTTGGCGGCGCGGAGCGCGCGGTCGTAGCCGACGCCCAGCTCGGCCGCCAGCATCTTGGCGAACGCCTCCTGCGAGATGCCATGGTCCTTCTTGTCGTGCTTGCCGGGTTTGCCAGGCTTGCCGAGGTCGTCCGGGCCCGGCTTGCCCGGTCCTGGTTTGCCCGGACCGCAGCCGGGCTTGCCGTCGCCGGGCTTCTCGCCGTCGAAACCCTTGCCTCCGTAGTCCCTGCCAGCGGGGTCCTTGGGGTCCTTGGGGGCCGGGGCCTTGGCGACGTCGGCGGGCGAGCAGGTCGCCGGGACGTCGGCGCAGGGGTCGGCCGCCGCGCCGCGCAGCGCCGCGGCCGACACCGCGCCGGACCCGGTCAGCGTCAGCGCCACCGCCGTCCCGACGACCAGCGCCGTCCTTCGTGCGTTCATGTCGGTCACCCTTCTGACGGCCGGTCCCCAGTGGCCCGGCGCGCTGCGGGCAACTCAACCGCGGCCACCTTCACCCCACCGTCGGGGAACCTTAGAAACGCCATAGAAGCGCCGGCGCGGCATTGTCGCGGGTGCACGGGGAAGAGTGGCCATCCGCCCGAGCGGAAGGAAGGCGAGGACCCCGTGAGACTTCTGGTGATCTGCAACCCCCGGGCCGGCCGCGCCGGCGACGACAGTACGCGGGAGGTGCTGCGGCTGCTGCGGGCCGAGGCCGACGTCCAGGTCTGCCACACCGGTACGGAGGCCGCGCGCTCCTCCGGCGACGACCGGGTCCCGGTCGTGCTGGGCGGCGACGGGAGCGTGCACGCGCTGGTCGCCGCGCTGCTGGAACGCGGACGGCTGAACGCCGCCCCGATCGGGTTGATCCCCATGGGCACCGGCAACGACCTGGCCCGTACGCTGGGCCTCCCGCTCGACCCGGCCGAGGCGGTCCGCGTCGTGCTGGCGGGGCACGAGCGGGCCATGGACCTGCTGATCGACGACGACGGCGGTGTCGTGGTCAACGCCGTGCACCTCGGCGTCGGCGCCCGCGCCGCCGAGCGGGCGGCCCCGCTGAAGCCGCTGCTGCATCGGGCCGCGTACGCGGTGGGCGCGGCGCTGGCCGGGACGGGCACCGGAGGCTGGCGGCTGCGCGTACGGGTGGACGGCGCCCAGGTGTGCACCGGCCGCCGCCGCGTCCTCATGGCCGGCGTCGGGAACGGCGCCACGATCGGCGGCGGCACGCCCCTGACCCCGGCGGCCCGGCCCGACGACGGCCTCGCCGAGGTGGTCGTGTCCTACGCCACGGGCCCGCTGGCCCGGCTGGCCTTCGCCGCCGGGTTGCGCCGCGGCCGGCACCCCGCCCGCCCCGACGTACGGACCTTCCGGGGCAGGCGGATCACGATCGCCGGCGGTCCCGTCCCGGCCAGCGTGGACGGCGAGCTGGAGCAGGTGGCGCAGGGCCGTACCTGGATCGTACGGCCGGCGGCCTGGCGCGTCCTGGCACCGGCGGCGTCCTGACCGGTCAGTGCTCGGGGTGCAGGGACTGGCCGAGGTACATGGCGGTGAGCATGGTGAACAGGTACGCCTGGAGGAACATGACGAAGATCTCGAACGCGGTCAGCAGGCACGTCATGAACACGCCCAGCACGCCCACCGCCACCCCGCCCACGGTCGGCCGCTCCACCAGGAACCAGTAGCCGACCGCGCTGAAGAAGGCCAGCAGCGTGTGCCCGGCGAACATGTTCGCGAACAGCCGCACGGCGTGGGTGAACGGCGCGGTGACGAAGATGTAGAGCAGTTCGAGCGGCGCGTACAGGGTGATCGCCAGGGCCTTGGGCAGGCCCTCGGGGAACATCGCGTTCCTGAGGTAACCGGCCAGGCCCTGGTGCCGGAAACCCAGGTAGAGCTTGAGCACGTACACGACGCCGGCCAGCACCCACGGGAAGGCGACGTGGGCGGTGACCGGGAACTGGAGCAGCGGGATCACCCCCATCACGTTCCAGAGCAGGATCAGCAGGAAGAACGTGAGCAGCAGCGGCATCCAGCGGTCGGCGTCCTTGCCCAGCGAGGGGCGGGCGATCTGGTCGCGGACGAACACGTAGGCGTACTCGCCGGCGTTCTGCAGGCCGCGCGGCACCAGCTTGGGGCGGGAGAAGGCGCCCCAGGCCAGCGTGCACACGACGAGCACGCCGACGACGGCCAGCAACACCGGCTTGGTGAGCCAGAACGGCGCGCCGTCCCACAGCGGCGGGTAGTCGAACAACTCCGGTCCGGGCGGGCGGAATTCATCAGAGGGCATGGCAAAGCTCCTCGGAGGGATGAGAGGGGGAGGAAAAGGGTCAGAGCCAGCCGCGCGACTCGGCCACGCGGACGGCCTCGGCGCGGTTGCGGGCGCCGGTCTTGCCGATGGCGGAGGACAGGTAGTTGCGTACCGTGCCCTCGGTCAGGAACAGGGCCTTGGCGATGTCGGCCACGGTGACGCCGCCGGCGGCGGTCCGCAGCACCTCGGCCTCGCGCTGGGTGAGCGGGCTCGGCCCGACGGTCAGGGCGGACACCGCCAGCTTGGGATCGATCACGGTCTCACCGGCCATCACCCGGCGTACGGCCGCGGTCAGCTCGGCCACCGGCGCGTCCTTGACCACGAACCCGGACACGCCCGCGTCGAGGGCGCGGCTGAGATAGCCGGGCCTGCCGAACGTGGTGACGATCACCACGCGGTGGCCGCGCAGACGTTCGGCGACCTCCAGGCCGGACATGCCGGGCATCTCGATGTCGAGCAGGACCACGTCGGGGCGGTGCTCGGCCACGGCGGACTCGACCAGGTCGCCCCGGCCGACCTCGGCCACCACCTCGATGCCGTCCTCCAGGGAGAGCAGCGCGGCCAGTCCGCCGCGTACGAGGTCCTGGTCGTCGGCGATGAGGACGCGGATCACGGGCTCTCCAAGGGCACTCGGGCGTGCAGCCGGTAGCCGCCGCCGGGCAGCGGGCCCGCCTCCAGACGACCGCCTGCGGCGGCGATCCGCTCGGCCAGCCCGGTCAGACCATTCCCGCCGGTGGGGCCGCCGGTGGGGGTGCCGCTGGGGGGGCCGGGGCCCTGGCCGTCGTCGCGGATCTCGACCGTGGCGGCGGTGTCGTCGACGCCGAGGTCGATGCGGCAGCGGCGGGCGCGGCTGTGGCGCACGACGTTCGTGGCGGCCTCCCGTACGGTCCAGGCCAGCAGCGTCTCGGCGGCGGCCGGGACGGGCCCGGCGGCGGGCGAGACCTCCAGGCCGATCCCGGCCAGCCCGAGGCTGTGGGCCGCCGTGCGCAACTCCCCCGACAGGGAGGGCGCGCGGTAACCGGAGACCGCGTGGCGCACCTCGTCGAGCGCCTGGCGGGCGGCGCGTTCCACGTCGGCCATCTCGCGGGCGGCCCGTTCCGGGTCGGTACGGGCCAGCCGGGCGGCCAGCTGGCTCCTGATGGTGATCGAGGTGAGCGTGTGGCCGAGGGTGTCGTGCAGGTCGCGGGCGAAGCGCAGGCGTTCGTTGTCCACGGCGAGCCGGGCCACGTGGGCACGGGCCGCGTCGAGCCGGGCGACCAGCTCGCCCAGATGCTTGATGCTCCCCACCGTCACCGCCTCGACCACGATCACCAGCGGCACCCACCAGACCTGCTCGAACGGCCGCCCGTACGTCGTCAGCGCGGCCACCACCACGACGATCGTCCCCGCCACCCCCGCCGCGGTGTGCACGACGCGCCCGAGGCAGGCCGTCAGGGCGCTGACCACGAACACGAACCCGACGTACGCCCACGGGTCCCGCAGCACGGGCAGCAGCGCGAGCCCCGCGGCCACCAGCCCCACGAGCGGCCACCTCAGCCCCGCCGCGCCCCAGGGGCCGAGCATCCGCCACATGATCCGCAGCCAGCACGCCGCGAACACCGCCAGCGCCGCGACCGCCCACACCACCGCGAGCGCGCCGGGCCGGGAGGAGAAGAACGCCCACAACGGCCACACCGACAGCACGAGCCAGGCGCACGCCCCGGCCCGCGCCGCCGCCCGGCCCCGGCCGCACCCCGCCGCCCGCACCGCCGCCTCACCCGTCACAGGGCCCGACGGTAACGCCCGGGGGCCGCCGCGGCGACCGGGCGGAGTTGCCGTCCTCGACTTTCATCATGGGAACAGCCTGCTGGGAGGGGTGGCGCCGGGAGTAGTGCCAGGCGTCAGAGACCACGACATGACATACGTCATGGACGGCGACGCCGAGTCGCGCTCCGGCTTCCCGGCGTCGTGGATCGCGGATGCCGTCCTGTCCGTGAAGGCATATCGGGGGTGAAGCACCGCTTGGATCGATACGCTCCGATGATCAAACCGTGCGGAGGGTGAGAACATGGCGAGATGCAACGGTTGCGGCACTGAGGTGTCGGAGGGAAGTCTCTGCGCATTGTGCGCCGCGAAGATGGTCAGCTACCACGACGGGGACTTCGACGACGAGAACGACCCCGCCGTGCGGCTCTACCACCAGACCGCCGCCAGGATGAACTCGGCGAAGTCCTCCTCAAGTCCGTCCGCGGGCGGGTGCGCTCTCGTCCTGGTCGCCGTCACGTCCCTGTCCGCCCTCCTCGCGGCCGCGGGGATCGGGATCGAGAGCCTCATGGGCTGATCCGGCGCCGTGCGTACGGGTCAGTGGTGGTAGGCGTGCACCACGGCGTGGCCCTTGCCGCGGCCGATGATCCACTTGTTGATCGGGGTCGTGACGAGGAACGCCACCACCAGTGAGATCGCCAGCGCGCTCCAGAACAGGATCGAGGCGAGGCCCGCGTCCATCGCGCCCGGGATGATCAGCATGACGCCGTTGTCGACGATCTCCATGACGAGGATGGACAGCGTGTCGGCGGCCAGGGCGAGACGCAGCGCGCTGCGCCAGTCGACCCCCGCCTTGAACAGTCCGCGCAGGGTGAGCGCGTAGCCGAAGAAGAACGCCAGGACGATGGCCAGGACCACGCTGGGCAGGTTGTGCCAACCCAGGGCGGTGGCGATCACCATGCCGAGCACCTCGCCGATGGCGCAGCCGGTCAGGCAGTGCAGCGTCGCCGAGGCGGCCACCTTCCAGGTCGCCTGCATCGCGTGACCGTGGTGGGCGCCGTCCTGATGGCCGGCGTGATCGCCGTGGGCGGCCTGATCGCCGTGGGCGGCGTGATCGTGGCCGGTGTGGGCCGGGGTCTGGTGGTGTGCGTGATCGCCGTGATCGCCGTGATCGCCGTGATCGCCGTGGGAGTGGTGGTCGGGGTGGGCGGCGTGGTCATCGTGACCGGAGTCGCGCCGGCCGTGGCTTCTTGATTCCGACATTGCTACCTTCTGGGTCGATCAGGCACATCTCAACCCGCGCAACCTATACCCCCCATCTGTATCCTGGCAATGTTCGGTACCGTTTGTCCCAATGCGAGGTCACGTACCGTGTCCCCCCGGCCCTCCGGTCCGGGCGCGGGCTACGGTGATCGCCATGGACGGCCCTGTCCTCCGCCAGCTGCGCGTCAACGGCCGGGCGTACGAGCCGCCGGCCGACCCCCGCGTGTCCCTGCTCGACTTCCTGCGCGACCACCTCCGCCTGACCGGCACCAAGAACGCCTGCGACCAGGGCGCCTGCGGCGCCTGCACGATCCTGGCCGACGGGCAGCGGGTCTACGCCTGCCTGCTGCTCGCCGTCCAGTGCGAGGGGATGGACATCGTCACCGTCGAGGACCTGGTCGAGGACGAGCTGGGCGCGCGGGTGCAGGACGCGTTCGTCCGGTACGACGCCATGCAGTGCGGATACTGCACGCCCGGACAGATCTGCTCGGTCGTGGGCCTGCTGGCCGAGTGGCGCGACGGAGTCCCGAGCGCCGCGACGCCGGACCTGACCGCGCCCCTGGACCGGCTCACCGGCGCCGAGCTCGGCGAGCGCATGGCGGGCAATCTGTGCAGGTGCGGGGCCTACCACCACATCGCCGCCGCGATCAGGGAGGTCGCCGGGACGTGAGGGAGTTCGTCTACCTGCGGGCGGCGACCGTGGCGGAGGCCGTCGCGCTGGCCTCCACGACGGCGTCGGACGGCGGCGCCCCCGCACGCTACCTCGCCGGTGGGACGAACCTCGTCGACCTCATGCGGGAGGAGGTCGAACGCCCCGAGCGGGTCGTGGACATCTCGCGCCTGCCGCTGTCGGCCGTCGAGGACCTGCCCGGCGGCGGGCTGCGGCTCGGCGCGCTGGCCGGGAACACCCAGGTCGCGGCCGACCCGCGGGTGCGGCGGCGCTACCCGGTGCTGGCCCGCGCCATCCTGTCCGGGGCCTCGCCGCAGTTGCGCAACCGCGCGACCGTGGGCGGCAACCTGCTGCAGCGTACGCGCTGCCACTACTTCTACGACACCGCCGCCGCCTGCAACAAGCGCACGCCCGGCGCCGGATGCGACGCGCTGGAGGGCGTCAACCGCGGGCACGCCGTCCTCGGCGCGAGCCCGAGCTGCGTCGCCGTCCACCCCTCGGACATGTGCGTGGCCCTGGCCGCCCTCGACGCCACCGTCAACGTGACCGGCCCCGAGGGCGGGCGGAGCGTGCCGTTCACCGGCTTCCACCTGCTTCCCGGGCGTACGCCGCAGGTGGAGACCGTGTTGCGGGACGGGGAACTGGTCACGAGCGTGGACCTGCCGCCCGCGCCGCCCGGCCGCGGGGCGTACGCCAAGATGCGGGACCGGGCGGGGTTCGCGTTCGCGCTGGTGAGCGTGGCCGTACTGGTGCACGTCGAGGACGGGCGGATCGTGCTCGCGCGCCTCGCGCTCGGCGGGGTGGCGCACAAGCCGTGGCGCGCCCGCGAGGCGGAGGACCTGCTGACGGGCGCGACGCCCGGCGCGACGGCCTTCGAGTCGGCCGCGCGGGCCGCGCTCGGCGAGGCCCGCCCGCTGCGGGACAACGGCTTCAAACCGGAGCTGGCCAGACGCCTGATCCGGCGCACCCTCACCGTCCTCGTCACCGACGCCTTCACGTCGTAGATCGTGCGCGCTCGCGGCCTCCGGCGAGTAGGTCTGGTAGCCATGACGCAGATGACGTTCTACCCGCCCGTCGAGCCCTACGAGAGCGGCCTGCTCGACGTCGGCGACGGCGCCGAGATCTACTGGGAGACCTGCGGCAATCCTCAGGGGAAGCCGGTCGTCTTCCTGCACGGCGGCCCCGGCGGCGGCCTGCTGCCCGTGCAGCGGCGCTTCTTCGACCCCGACGCCTACCGGATCGTCCTGTTCGACCAGCGCAACTGCGGGCGCAGCCGCCCGCACGCGGGCGACCCCGGCGTGTCGCTGGCCGCCAACACGACCTGGCACCTGGTCGAGGACATGGAGCTGCTCAGGCGGCGGCTCGGGATCGACCGCTGGCAGGTGTTCGGCGGCTCGTGGGGTACGACGCTGGCGCTGGCGTACGCGCGCCGGCACCCCGGACGGGTGACCGAGCTGGTGCTGCGCGGCGTCTACCTGGCGAGCGCGGCCGACGAGGCGTGGGCGTTCACCGGGTCCGGCGCGGCCCGGCTGTTCCCTGCGGAGTGGGCGGCCTTCCGCGACGCGATCCCGGAGGCCGAACGGGACGACCTGCTCGCCGCCTACCACCGCCGGCTGTTCGACCCGGACCCGGCGGTGCACGTGCCGGCGGCGCGGGCGTGGGCGGCGTGGGAGTTGTCGGCCAACACGCTGCTCCCCGTCGCTCCCCCGCCCCTGGAGGACCGGGAGCTGGTGGGATTCGCCCGGATCGAGGCCCATTACTTCACCCAGGGCTGCTTCCTGGAGGAGGGCGAACTGCTCGACGTGGCGGCGATCCGGCACATCCCCTGCGTCATCGTGAACGGCCGCTACGACATGAAGACCCCGCCCGACGCCGCCTGGGAGCTGCACCGCGCCTGGCCGGAGGCCGACCTGCGGATCGTCGAGGACGCCGGCCACGGGGTCGCCGAGCCCGGCACGCTGCACGCGCTCGTCACGGCCACGGACGCGTACCGCCGGGAGGCCGGTGCACCACACGATTCATGATCTACAATACGGCTTTGTAGTGCTTTTTCGGGACTTGATGGTCTCGTGCACTTCTGCTCACCGTTGTTGACATGTCACCACGTTCGCAGCCTGCCGCGGAGCACGACGTGATCCGGATCGCCGTGATCGACGACCACGAGCTGATCCGCCATGGGCTGGAGTACCTCCTTCATCGGCACGAGGACCTGAAGGTGGTGCTGCGTGGCTCGTCCGTCGGGGACCTGCGCGGCTTCGACGCCGGGTACGACGTGCTCATCCTCGACCTCTACCTGGCCGACGACCGGCCGTGCGTGGCCGCGGTCAAGGAGCTGTCGGCCGTCACCCGGGTCCTGATCGTGTCGGCCTCGGGACGGCCCGCCGACGTGCTGGCGGCGATCCGCTGCGGAGCCAACGGGTACGTCACCAAGGACGCGCCGTCCGAGCTCATCGTCGCCGCCGTGCGCACGGTGGCCTCGGGCGGCTTCTACCTGTCGGCGGGCCTGGCCGACATCCTGCAGAGCGAGCTGGACGAGACCGTCCGCCCGCCCGCCGGCGAGAACGACGACGACGAGGTCCGTCCCAAGCTGTCGGCCCGGGAGGAGGAGACCCTCTCCTACATCGCCCAGGGCTTCACCCACGCCCAGGTGGGCCGCCGGATGGGCGTCAGCAAGGCCACGGTCGACACCTACGTCGAGCGGATCAGGGCCAAGCTCCAGGTCGGCAACAAGGCCGAGCTCACGCGGGCGGCGCTCAACCGGCTCGAACGCCGCGACCGCCCGTGAGCCCCCAGCGCCCGCCGGGGACGCCGGGGACGCCGGGGTCGGCTGGGTCGGCGGTCGCCGGGATCGAGCGCAGCCGGGCCGTCACGATGGTGGTCGTCCGGGTCGGCGCGATGGTGTTGTGCGGGTCGCTGGAGGTCCTGGGCGACGGGCGGTGGCTGGCGCTGGGGCCGCTGCCGTACCTGCTGGGGGCGATGGCCGGCGCGAGCCTGCTGGTGTGCGCGGTCACGGCCGCCCGCGCCGCGCTCCCGCCGCGCCCGCTGCTCTGGGCGGACCTGGCCCTGGTGGTCGTGGTGGTGCTCGCCGCCGGCCGTTACGCGGGCCCGCGCGTCACCGACGGCTGGCCGGGCACGATCCTGCCGTACGTGCTGCTCGTCGGCATCATGGTCGGGATCTCCTTCCGCACGTTCCCCGCCGTGCTGGCCTGGACGGCGGCGCTGGGCGGCGCGCTGCTCCTCGGCTACGTCCAGTCGGACCTGGTCTGGTGGGCCGCCCTGCCGCACGTCGCCGGGCTGACGACGAACGCCACGATGGCCGCGTACGTCATGCGTGTCCTGTTCAGGACCGCCCGCGACCTGGACCAGGCCAGGGCCGGGGAGCTGCGCCGCTCGGCGCAGTTGTCGCAGGAGCGCGAGCGCGGCAGGACGGCCCGCGTGCTGCACGACCGGATCCTGCAGACCATGGAGGCGCTGACCCGCGACGGCTGGATCGCCGACCCCTCGGTACGGGCGCGGGTGGCGGAGGAGTCGCAGTGGCTGCGCGCCTTCCTGCGCGCCGACGACGGCGACCCGGCCGAGGACGTCGTCGCCGCCCTGGAGGAGGTCGTCCGGCAGGCCGTCGGCAGCGGGCTGCGGGTGGAGTTCAACGCGGGCCGGCTGCGTTCGGCGCCGGAACGCCAGGGCATGCCGGCCGAGGTCGTCGAGGCGCTGAGCGGCATCCTGCGCGAGGCGCTGACGAACGTGCGCAAGCACGCGGGCGTGGGGCACGCCGTGGTCCGGGCCGAGTGCCGGTCGGGCACGCTGGCGCTGAGCGTGCTCGACCACGGCAGCGGCTTCGACCCGGACGCGCCCACGACCGGGCTCGGCATCGCCCGTTCCATCCGGGACGGCGCCCGCGCGGTGGGCGGCAGCGCCGACGTCGAGGCCGCACCCGGCGAGGGGACGCTGGTGTCGGTGCGCATCCCGCTGCCGTCCGGCGAATGACGTCCCTCCAACGCACCACGGGCCGCATGACAGATCCGGCCGGGCCGCCGGGTTCACAATCGTGCCGACGACCCGATCTCACCCTGGAGGTGTCAGTCATGCGATCGCACCGGACGGCGGCCGTTCTGGCGGTGGTGGCTCTGGCCCTGTTCCCGTACGCGGGGGCGAACGCGGCCGCCGAGCCACCGGACGCCAAGGCGGCCCCGAGCTGTTTCGGCACGGCCTGCGACGGCAAGGACCCCGCGCTCACCGGCTGCGCCGCCGGCTCCTACACCGTCACGTACGAAGACGCCCCCGTCCGGATCCAGGCCTTCGACGGCTGGCTCGAACTGCGGTACGGCCCCGGCCGCGCGACCGGTCGCGGGCAGACCTGCCAGGTCAACTGGGCCAGGTTCAGCAAGGCGGGGCAGGGCTCGGCCTACAACGTGTGGGTGGAACGCAGGCAGGGCGTCCGGGCCGCCAGCGGCGCGGACAAGAGGCTCACCCAGTACTCCGGCGGGGACGAGGGCACCGGGATCATCTACTCCGACCAGGTCTACGCGCCCGACGTACCGGCCCGGGCTTGCGTCGAGCGGGCGCCGGGCCGCCGGACCGGGGGTCCGTCCATCGTCGTCTGCACGCGCGCCGTCTGAGCCCGCCCGCGCGGCCGGGGGTCAGCCGAACCCGTTGGGGCACAGGAAGGACTTGATCGTGCCCGGGGCGCTCGCCAGCAGCGCGGGGCGGTCCTGCTGGGAGCAGAAGTTGCTGCCGATCTCGGCGTCGAGGAAGCGCGTCGCGTTCCGCCTGGCGATCAGGTCGATGCCGCCGACGCTCGGGGAGGCGAGCTCGGCGGCGACCCAGGAGCCGGCGCACCGCTTGCGGGCGACCACGGCGTCCTGCGGGAGGCTGCCGCCGTTCAGCGCGGCGGCCTGCCGCAGGATCGAGCGCGAGGACGCGCACGGCAGCGCGGTGGACGTCCTGCGGGTGGGGGTCTCCTCGGGGGTGTCGGTCTCGCTCGGGGTCTCGGTGGGGGTCTCCTCGGGAGTCTCGGTCTCGGTGGGGGTCTCGGTGGGGGTCTCGTCCGGGGTGTCGCTCTCGGTGGGCGTGTCCTCGGGGGTGTCGCCGGCGTACGAGGAGGTCGAGGGCGGGTCGTCGAAGGACGGCAGCGCCTCCGGCGTCCCGGCCGCGTTGAGGGCGAACGCCGCGGCGACCGCCACGGCCGCGACCACCGCGACCCCCACGGCGGCCACGGCGGCCACCGGCCACGACGTCGCCCGCCCACCGGGCGGCGGCGGGGGTAACGTGCCGCCGCCGGAGGGGGGCGGCGGCGTCAGCGACAGCGTGCCGCCGGGCGGCGGCGGGGGTGTCAGGGGCAGCGTGCCGCCGCCGGGCGGGGGCGGGGGCGGCACAGGGAGGGTGCCCGAGCCGAGCGCGGTGATCCGGGCGAGCAGGTCGCCCGACGCCGGACGCGCCTCCCTGGACTTGGCGAGCGCGCCCCGGACGAGGTCCCGTACGTGCGCGGGCACCCCCGACAGGTCGGGATCGACGCTCATCACGCGGTAGGCCAGCACGTCGGGCGCCCCGATGCCGAACGGCGGCCGCCCGGTCGCGGCGTAGACCATCAGCGCGCCCCAGGCGAACACGTCGGCGGCGGCGTCGGCCTGGTCGCCCCGGTACTGCTCGGGGCTGATCCACCCGGGCGTGCCGATGAGCGCGCCGGTGCCGGTCAGCCCGCTCTCGTCCAGGGCGCGGGCGATGCCGAAGTCGAGCACCTTCGCGCCGGACGCGGCCAGGATCACGTTGCCGGGCTTGAGGTCGCGGTGGACGATGCCGGCCCGGTGGATGTCGGACAACGCCTCGGCGATGTCCGTCCCGAACGCGACCAGTTCCTCCGGCGGCAGCGGCCCGCCGTCGCGTACGTGATCGGTCAGCGTCGGGCCGGGCACGAACTCGGTGGCCAGCCACGGCGGCGAGGCGGCGGTGTCGGCCGAGAGCACCGAGACCGTGCACCGCCCGCGCACCCGCGACAACACCTCCACCTCGCGGACGAACCGGTCGTGGAAGTGCGGGTCGGCGGCCAGCCCCGGATGGATGACCTTGACCGCGACGCGGGCGCCGTCGGACGCGACCCCCGCGTAGACCACGCCCATGCCGCCCGCGCCCATCCGGCCCACGATCCGGTAAGGGCCGATCTGCTGGCGTTCGTCCATCTCCAGGGGGCCGAAGCCGCCGGGGTCGCTCATCGTGCTCCCGATCGCCGGATCTACGCAACAGCGACGATCTTATTGACCGTCGCTGTAAAGCGCGCCCCCCTCAGGCGGTGGCCTCGTCGAGGAGCTCCAGGAGATGCCGGTAGGACTGGCCGGTGGCCCGGGTCAGGCCCAGCTCGCAGGTGCGGTTGACCGAGGCGTGGGCTGAGCACCCCGCCTCGGCCACGGAGGCGGCCTCGGCCCGGGTGGCGGAGGCGGTCAGCTCGGGGTGCAGCAGGCCGCGGTCGCCGGCGAAGGCGCAGCACTGCCATCCGTCCGGGATCACGACCTGTTCGGCGACCGCCTCGGCGACGCGGGCGACGGCGGCGTCGAGGCCGAGGCGGGTGGAGGAGCAGGTCGGGTGGAGCGCCAGTGACGGCAGGCGGCGGGCCTCTGGCAGGCGGGGCAGGACGCGCTCCGCGGTGTAGGCGACCGCGTCGATCACCTGAAGGCCGGGCACCAGGTGCGCGTAGCCCTCGGTGCAGGAGGCGGCGTCGCTGACCACGGGCAGCCGGCCGCCGTCGGTGGCGCGCTCAAGGACGTCCCGGACGCGCTCGGCCATGCTCTCCTGCCCGCCGGTGAACCCCTTGGACGACCACGGCGTGCCGCAGCACAGGCTCGCGATCTTCTCGGGGACGTGCAGCGTCAGGCCCGCGCGGGCGGCCAGGCGCTGGAAGGCGCTCATCACGCCGGGGCCGCCGTCCGCGGGGGCGAACAGGGTGTTCAGGCAGGACGGCAGGTAGACGGCGTCGGCGCCCTCCACCGGGGACGGGCGGCGCCTGGTCCCGCCGCGCGGCAGGTCGCGGCTCCACTGGGGGACGGCGTCCTGGCCGGCCACCGCGCGGGCGGCGCGGGAGGCGGCCTCGGGGAGCGCGGGCGGGACCGCGGCGGCGGTGTCGAGGGCCAGGTTCATGGCGCGGGTGACGCCGTCCCAGTGGCGGGCGGCGCTCGTCCAGGCCCGCTGGGCGGCGCGGCCGTGGCGCTCGGCGCGCAGGCGTTTGGTCAGGTCGCCGGTGTTGATCAGGACGGGGCAGGCGGTGGCGCACATGCCGTCGACGGCGCAGGTGTCCACGGCGTCGTAGGCGTAGGCGTCCTCCAGCTCGCGGGCGAGGGCCTCGTCGCCGGCGGCCCGCGCCGCGGCGAGCTCGCGGCGCAGCACGATGCGCTGGCGCGGGGTGGTGGTCAGGTCGCGGCTGGGGCAGACGGGTTCGCAGTAGCCGCACTCGACGCAGCGGTCCACCTCGGGCTCGACGGACGGCACGGTCTTGAGGTCGCGCAGGTGCGCCTCGGGGTCCTCGGTGAGGACGACGCCCGGGTTGAGCGCCCCGGCCGGGTCGCACAGGCGCTTGACCTCGCACATCACGTCGTACAGCTCGTCGCCGTACTGGCGGCGGACGAACGGGGCCATGACGCGGCCGGTGCCGTGCTCGGCCTTCAGCGTGCCGCCCCTGGCCAGGACGGCCTCGACCATGTCCTCGGTGAAGGCGGCGTAGCGTTCGAGGTCGGCGGGGAAACGCTCGTTGAGCATGAAGTGCAGGTTGCCGTCCTTGGCGTGGCCGAAGACGACGCTGCGCTCGTAGCGGTGCTCGGCGAACAGGCGGGTCAGGTCGTCGCACAGGTCTGCCAGGACGGGCACGGGGACGGCGACGTCCTCCAGCAGGGCGGTCGTGCCGCTGGGGCGGGCGCCGGCGACGGTGGCGTACAGGCCCTTGCGGATGTGCCACAGCGCGGCCCGGCCGCCGGCCTCCCGGCTCAGCCGGGCGGGGGCGGACAGACGCAGGCCGGCGAAGACCCGCTCGGCCGCGTGCTCGCGTTCGGCGAGCAGGTCGGCGTCGGACTCCTGCCACTCGATCAGCAGCGCGGCGTGCTCGGCGACGGTCAGCGCGCGCAGCGTGTCGTCGGCCTTGGGGTCGGTCTGGGCGACGCGCAGGGACTCGGCGTCCAGCAGTTCGACGGCGGCGGGCTCGGCGGCGACCAGCTCGGGCATCGTGGCCATCGCCTCGCGCAGCGAGGGGAAGACGAGCAGGCCGGTGGTGGCCAGGCGGTGGGCCGGTACGGTGCGGAAGACGGCCTCGGCGACGAAGCCGAGGGTGCCCTCGCTGCCGATGGCCAGGTGGGCGAGGATCTGCGCCGGGCCGTCGTGGTCGAGGAAGCTGTTCAGGCCGTAGCCCATGGTGTTCTTCAGCGAGAACTGGGCCTCGACGCGGCGGACCGAGGCGGGGTTGCCGCGGACGCGGTCGCGCAGCCGTTCCAGGCCCTCCGCGAGCTCGGGCTCCAGGGCGCGCAGCCGCTCGTCGGCGTCGGGGGCGCCGGTGTCGACGACGGTGCCGCTCGGCAGCACCAGCGTCATCGACTCCAGCGTCCGGTACGTGTTGGCGTGCGTGCCGCACGTCATGCCGCTGGAGTTGTTGGCCACCACGCCGCCGATCGTGCAGGCCGACTCGCTGGCCGGGTCGGGGCCGAGCTTGCGCCCGTACGGCGCCAGGCGGGCGTTGACCTGCCGCAGCACCGCGCCGGGCTGCACCCGTACCCGGGCGCCGCCGTCGAGCACCTCGATCGAGCGGAAGTGCCGGCGGGTGTCCACGAGCAGGTGCTCGCTGACCGCCTGACCGCTCAGGCTGGTGCCCCCGGAGCGGAAGGTCAGCGGCAGGCCGGTGCGCAGCAGCGCGGCGACCTGGTCGGCGCTCTCGGCCACCAGCACCGCCTGCGGGGTCAGCAGGTAGTGGGAGGCGTCGTGCGCCATGCCGACCCGGTCGCTCGCGCGGGCGCGGGTGATCCCCGGGACGGCCGTCTCGACCGCCGCCAGGACGGCGGCGTCCGGCGCGTTGAGCCGTCGGGGTTCACGGTGGGTCATGCTGGTGCTCTCTTCCAGGATCTCATTGCCGGGGGTCGATGTGGATCTTGGGCCCCGGCCCGGCGCCGGGTGGTCTCCGTCCGGCCAGGACGTCGGCCGTCCCGTCCAGCCCGACCGTGGCGGCCACGAGCGGGCGGGCGTCGACCGAGCCTCCGGCGTAGGCGTCGATGGCCCCGGCCAGCCCCGCCGAGCCGCCCAGGATGCCGACCGCGGTGACGTCCTTGAGCGCCAGGTCGCGGGTGTCGAGCGTGGACGGCGTGCCGGCCAGGCCGATGTAGACGACGCGGCGGGCGGGTTCGGCCAGGTCGAGGGCGAGCGCGGGCATGGCGGCGGCGTTGGTGGCGTCGATGACGGCGTGCCAGGGCAGGCCGGGCAGCGTCTCCCGCGTCCAGGTGTGCCGGAAGCCGAGATCCGTGGCCAGGCGCAGATCGGGCTCGGCCCGGCCCATCAGGTGCACGTCGGCGCCGCCGGCGCGCGCGAACAGCGCCGCCAGCAGACCGATCGTGCCCGTGCCCAGAACCAGCAACCGCTCCCCCGCCTCCAGCCCCGCCGCGCGGACGGCGCGTAAGGCGTTGCCACCGGGCTCGACCAGCGCGCCCGACGTCTCGTCCACCGTATCGGGCAGCGGATGGAGCGCCGTGACCGGGACCGCGAGCCGTTCGGCCAGCGCTCCGGCGGCGCCGCGGCTGATGCCGAGCTCGGCCACGCCGGGGCAGACGTGGTGGCGTCCGGCGCGGCAGCGGTCGCAGCTCCCGCAGCCGAGCATGGTGTCGCCGATGACGCGCCGTCCGAGCCACGACGGATCCACGCCGGCGCCCAGCTCCGTGACCCGCCCGCACCACTCGTGGCCGGGGCGCAGCGGGTAGCGGGAGCGGCCGGTGCGCAGGTAGCTCATCGCGCCGGTGAACAGTTCCACGTCGGTGCCGCACACCCCGGCCCGCTCGACGTGCACGACCACCTGGCCGGGCCCGGCGGACGGGGGCTCGACCTCCTGGACCTCGGCCCGGCCCGGCCCCGTCAGGACGAGTGCCCGCACTACCGGGGCTCCACGACCCGCTGGCGCTGGCGGCCGAGCCCGTCGATGCCGAGCTCCATCACGTCGCCGGGACGCAACCAGATCTGCGGGTCGTGGCCCATGCCGACGCCGGGCGGCGTGCCGGTGTTGATCAGGTCGCCGGGCTCCAGGACCATGAACTGGCTCAGGTGGTGCACGATGACGTACGGGTCGAAGATCATCGTCTTGGTGGAGCCGGTCTGGCGGCGTACGCCGTTGACGTCCAGCCACATGCCCAGGTTCCGGACGTCGGCGATCTCGTCGGGGGTGACCAGCCACGGTCCGGCCGGGTTGAACGTCTCGGCCGACTTGCCCTTGCTCCACTGGCCGCCGCGCTCCATCTGGAACGCGCGCTCGCTGACGTCGTTGACCACGCAGTAACCGGCGATCGCGGCCGCGGCCTCCTCGGGCGAGTCGAGGTAGGAGGTGCGGCGGCCGATCACGATGCCGAGCTCCACCTCCCAGTCGGGCTTGGTGGCGCCGCGCGGGATGCGTACGTCGTCGTCCGGGCCGACCAGCGTGTTGGGCGACTTGGTGAACAGGATCGGCTCGGCCGGGACGGCCTGCCCGGTCTCGGCGGCGTGGTCGCGGTAGTTCAGGCCGATGCACAGGATCTGGTGCGGCCGGGCGATGGGCGCGCCGATTCGCTCGCCGGCGAACGCCTGCCGGGGGCCGGTGGCGACCCGCTCGGCGAGCAGGGCCGGGCCGCCCGCGCCGAAGAAGCGTTCGTCGAAGTCGGGGGTGAGGTCGGAGACGTCGACGTAGTGGTCGTCGTCCACGCGGACGACCGGCTTCTCGGCGCCGGGCGCGCCGATACGCATGAGGTACAAGGGGATCTCTCCGGTTCGGTGGGGTTATGGAAGTTCTTGCCCGGCGGCGAGCGCGCGGATGGCCGGCACGTCGTCGACGAGCGTCCGCAACGGGGTGCGGTAGGCCAGGCCGCTGACGCTGATCGCGCCGCTCGGCACGGTGGGCGAGGTCAGGTACGCCGGGACCGCCACGCAGTTGACGCCCGGCTCGTTCTCCTGGTCGTCGGCCGCGTAGCCCTGCTCGCGGACGCGGACCAGCTCGGCGTGCAGCTCCTCCACGGTGGCGATCGAGCGCTCGGTCGGCCGTTCCAGCCGTCGCTCCCCCACCCAGGCGCGCACCGCGGCCTCGTCCCGCAGCGCCTCGGCCAGCAGCACCTTGCCGACGCCGGTGCAGTGGGCCGGGTTGCGCCCGCCGACGACCGAGGTCAGGCGTACCGCGCCGGACGGCGGGTCGAGCTTGGACCGGTAGACCACCGACGTGCCCTCCAGCACGGCGTAGTGGACGGTCTCGCCGTAGCGGTCGCACAGCGCCTGGAGCATCGGCGTGACGCGGACGTGGTCGGGGCGGGCCTCGTGGTGGGCGAAGGCCATCCGCAGGAACTCGTCGCCGAGCACGTAGCGGCCGTGGCCGTTCTGGACGGCGAACCCGGCGCGGCGCAGGGCGGCCAGGGCGCGGTGGGCGGTCGGCTTGGGGCTGGACACCGCGCGGGCCATCTCCTCCAGGCCGATGCCGTCGGGGTGGCGGGCCAGCTCGGCCAGCACGGCGAGGACCCGGTCGGCTCCCACGAGCTTGGCGTCGGCCCCGGTGTCGGACATATTCCGAAGATTAGACCACCGTTCCGAAAAACGGAAGTTCACCCAAGAGCGGGCGGGCGCGTCACAGGAGGTCGCGCACGCCCGCGATGAGCATCGTCAGGACCGACTCGAACAGCTCGTCCGGCGACTCGCGGGCGGACTCGGCGGTCACGAGCCGCAGGTGCGGCAGCGTGGTGGCCGCCGCGCCGGGCGGTACGCCGGTCCACCCGGCCGGATCGGCGCCCACCGGCGGCCGGTCGTGCCAGGCGTCCCAGACCTCGGCGAACCCGGCCACCTGGAGCACGACGACGGACCACGCGCGATAGGCGTCGCGTGGCGACATCCCGAGGCCGAGCAGGAACCCCACCAGCTCGTCGTCGGCCCGCGACATCTCCGGCGAGGCGAACGGCGTGAGGTCCTCGGCCCGCGCGAGGGCCAGCATGCCCGGATGGGCGCGGTACCACGCCCGCAGTTCCCGGCAGTAGGCCCGCAGGCTCTCCTGCCAGCGACCCGCGTCGAGCCGGGGACGTGGCCGGTCGCCCTGGCAGACGGCCACCATCTCGCCGAGCAGGTCGCGGCGGTCCGACACGTAGTTGTACAGGGCCCGCGGCGACACCCGCAGCCGGGCGCCGACGGCGCGCATCGTCACCTCGCCGGGGCCCGACTCCGCCAGGATCTCCAAGGCCGCGCGGGCGATCCTGTCCCTGGTCAGCGTGGGCCGGCCCTTGCGGAACTCGGGCCGCCTCCGGCCGCTCGCCGCGTCTGGTGTGGACATCGGACCATCGTAGCGATCACTGAACTTCACACTATGTTGACTTTAAGCGCGGCGCGAGGTTAGGTGACCCTTACATGAACACGTTCGCCCCCAGGAGGTCGGCATGCAGTGGTCAGCGGTCATCGGTTACGGGCTCGCCTACGGGCTGGCGCTGAGCGTGGCGTTCACCTCCGCGATCCTGGCCGGCGCCGCGATCAGCAAGGACTTCCTGCTGGACGACTATCCGCCGGCCATCCGCGAGCGGTACGGCAGGCCGAGAAGCGCCAGGGGCCGCCGGGTCGCGATCGCCGTCGGCGTCTTCGTCTGGGCCGGGTGCGGGATCCCGCTGATGACCGCGGCGATGACGGGACTCGACGGCGCCCTGGACGGCGGCCTCAGCTTCGTGCCCGCCGCCCTGTGCGCGGCGCTCGTCTTCGTCACGCTGGCGGTCTGGGACCTGGTCGTCCTCGACTGGATCATCTTCGCCGGCCTGCGTCCCCGCCTGCTGGTCCTGCCCGGCACGGAAGGCATGGCCCAGTACCGCGACCTGCGTTTCCATGCGGTGGCCGCCCTCAAGGGCAGCCCGCTGATCGTCGTCGTCGGCCTGGCCACCGGCGGGGTGGCCACCCTGCTGGCCGCGATGTCCTAGAAACACCCCACACGGAACACGCCTCACACCCAGCCCGGTTCACGCCCAGCCGCCTCGCGTCCGGCCCGGTTCGCGGCACCCGCCCGGCTCGTTGACGCAACCGAACGGTTGCCATAATGTGGCAACCGTTCGGTTGCTACTAATTGGAGGCCGCAGTGAGTGTTCCCGTCGCGACCACCGAGGCCGTCTCCCCGCCCCGGCTCGACACCCGGCAACGATTGATCGCCCTGGTGCTGCTCGGCGCCGGTTTCATGCTGGCCGTCGACTTCTCGATCCTGAACGTCGCCCTTCCCCAGGCCGGCGCGGGCGTCGGCCTCGCCCCGGCCCAGTGGCCCTGGATCACCTCGGCGTACGCGCTGCCGGCGGCCGGGTTCACCCTCGTGTTCGGCCGCACGGCCGACCTGTTCGGCCGCCGGAAGCTGTTCCTCGCCGGCATGGTCGTCCTGGCCGGGGCCTCCCTCCTCGGCGGTCTCGCGGACGGCCCGGCGACGCTCCTGACCGCCCGCGTGCTCCAGGGCCTGGCCACGGCGATGACGATCCCCGCCGCGTTGTCGCTGCTCACCACCACTTTCAAGGGCGGCCCGCTGCGCGCCCGCGTCCTCGGGCTGAACGGCGCCCTGCTGTCCGGCGGCTTCACCGTCGGCGCACTGCTCGGCGGCGCCCTGGTCAGCCTGCTGAGCTGGCGGGCGGCGTTCCTCTTCAACGTGCCGGTCGCGGTGCTGATCGGGCTGGCGGCGCCGTTCCTGATCCGCGAGAGCGTCCTGCCCGAGCGGGTGCGGCTGGACCTGCCGGGCGCGGTCACCGTGACCGGCGGCCTGCTGGCCGTGATCTACGCGGCCGTCGAGACGAACCTGGTGGCGGCCCTCGTGGGAGCGGCGCTGCTGGGCGCGTTCTGGGTGATCGAGCTGCGTGCGCCGGCGCCGCTCGCGCCGGTGCGCATCCTGCGGCGGCCCACGGTGAAGTGGGGCAACTTCGCCGGGTTCGTGATCTTCACCATGGAACCGGCCATGATCTTCCTGGTGACGGTGTACCTGCAGCGGGTCCTGGGCCTGTCGCCGCTGGCCACGGGCCTGGTGTTCGGCGTCCCCGGGCTGGCCTCGGTGGTCGCCGGTGTGATCGCCGGGCGGTTCATCGGGCGGTTCGGCAGCCGCCTCGTGCTGGTCGCGGGCATGACGGTCCAGGCCCTCGCGACGATCCCGGCCGTCCTGCTCGGGACCGGCTGGGGCACACTCGCGGTGCTCGTCCCCGCGCTGTTCGTCGGCTTCTTCGGGCACGTCACCGCGATCGTCGCCTACACCGTCACCGGCACCTCGGGCCTGCCGGACGAGGAGCAGGGGCTGGCCACCGGCCTGACGTCCATGACCCAGCAGGTCGCCATCACCGTCGGCATCCCGCTGCTCGGCGCCGTCGCCGCCACGCGCGGCTCGGGTCTGGCCGGCATCCGTCTCGCGCTGCTGGTGGACGTCGCGGTGACGCTGGCCGCCGTCGCCCTCATCTCGTACGGCCTGCGCCACCACCCGCGGCCGGAGCAGTGATCGTCAACCCTTCGCCACAAGATG
This sequence comes from Nonomuraea sp. WAC 01424, assembly GCF_003947315.1. Classification (NCBI taxonomy): domain Bacteria; kingdom Bacillati; phylum Actinomycetota; class Actinomycetes; order Streptosporangiales; family Streptosporangiaceae; genus Nonomuraea; species Nonomuraea sp. WAC 01424. Next base: position 377,696 of record NZ_QHHZ01000010.1, on the reverse strand, counting down.
TGGCAACCTTTTCCTGCCGCACACATGGAGGTCGTCATGGGATTCCCCGATCGGGTCGAGCGGACCGTCGAGCTGACCGCCGCGCCCGGCAAGGTGTGGGCCGCGCTCACCACCGCCGAGGGGCTGGCCGCCTGGTTCGGCCAGGAGGCGGCGATCGAGCTGCGTCCCGGCGGGCCGGGACGGATGAGCTGGGAACACGGGCACACGGTCGACCTGCGCGTCGAGCGCGTGGAGGAGCCGTCGGTGTTCGGCTTCACCTGGCCGGTCTTCGGCATGCCGGAGGACGACCCGCGCCGCACGTACGTCGAGTTCACCCTCGAACCGGCCGGCACGGGCACCCGGCTGACCGTCGTCGAGACGGGCTTCTCCCAGCTGCCCGACGACCACCACCGCAAGGCGTACGACGCCCACACCGAGGGGTGGGCGAGCGAGCTGGGCGAGCTGGTGGAGCACCTTGACGCGGCCTGACATCGAGGCGGTGGCCGAGCAGGTCTTCGTCGCCCTGGCCGACCCGAGCCGGCGCTCCGTGCTGGCCGAGCTGGCCTCCCGGGGCCCGGCCACGGCGACCGATCTGGCCGCCCGCCTGCCGATCACCCGGCAGGCGATCGCCAAGCACCTGGCGCTGCTGACCGAGGCCGGCCTGGTGACGCCCGAGCCGGGCGAGCGCCGCCGCGTCCGCTACCGGCTGCGCTCGGCCCCGATGCGGGTGGCCCAGCAGTTCCTGGCCGCCCTGGCGAGCGACTGGGACGGCCGCCTCGACGCGCTGCGCCACCACCTCGACGGCTGACGGCCGGACCCGGTCCCGTTCAGGCGGGGCGGGGGCGGGAGCGGGTGAGGTGGGCGAAGGACGCGGCCATCACCAGCGCGGTCAGCCCACCGGCGATCATCACGGCCGACACCGAGAGGGCGTCGACGATCGTCCCGCCCAGGAGGGCGCCGAGGGCGAAGGTCGCCTGGAACGACGAGGTGAACACGACGGTCGCCGCCTCCGGCGTACCGGGCGAGGCCCGCAGGAACCACGCCTGGGAGCAGACCGGCACTCCCCCGTAGGCCAGCCCCCAGAGCACCAGCAGCACGGCGGCGGCGGCCGGGGTGCCTCCGGCCAGGGGCAGCAGCCCGGTGGCGGCGGCGGCCAGCAGGCCGCAGACGGCGAAGGCGGCGCGCGGCCGGGTGGCCACCGCCCGGCCCGCCAGGAAGTTGCCCGCGACCCCCGCCACGCCGTACGCCAGCAGGACGGCGCTGACGGCGGCCGGCGACAGCCGGGTGACGTGCTCCAGGAACGGGGTGACGTAGGTGTAGGTCCCGAAGTGCGCCAGCACGATGAGGAACGTGGCCAGCAGGGCGATCCTGGTGCCGCGCAGGCGCAGCAGGTCCAGCAGGACGCGGGCGCCGGTGACCTGGTGGGCGGGCAGCGGCGGCAGCAGGGCAAGCAGCGCGACCAGTACGACGACGGCCAGCCCGGCCAGGACCAGGAACGCCGTCCGCCAGCCCGCCAGGTGGCCGATGAGGGTTCCGGCGGGCACCCCGAGCACCGAGCCCAGCGGCACGGCCGAGAAGATCAGTGCCGTGGCGGCGCCGACGGCGGCCGGCGGCACCAGGCGGGCGGCCAGTCCCGCCGCGATCGACCAGAAACCGCCGATGGTCAGGCCGACGAGCACGCGCGAGGCCAGCACGACCCAGTAGGCGCCGGCCACCGCCGCCAGCACGTCGGCGGCGGCCAGGACCACCATGAGGACGCACATCATCACCCGGCGGTCCAGGCGGGCGGTGGCCACGGTCAGGACGGGCGCCGCGACGGCGGCGACGAACCCCGGCAACGTCATGGTGAGCCCCGCGGTGCCGTCGGTGACACGGAAGTCGGCGCCTATGGTCGTCAGCAGGCCGATGGGCAGGATCTCGCTGGTGACGATGGCGAAGATGCCGAGGGTGATCGAGACGACCGCGAGCCAGGACAGCAGCGGCGGGCGTGGCGGGGCGAGGGTGGTGGTTGACATGGTTCCGTTCCGGACGGGGGTCGGGGAAGATCTACGGCGAACCAGCCAAGCAGGCCCCACGCCCCCGGCACCGGCCGATTTCAGACCACACCATCACCCTGGCGGCGTCACGGGGCGAGGGCCGGTTCGCGGGCCAGGCGGGGCAGCACGTACTCGCCGACCCGGTACGCCTCCTCCAGGTGCGGCCAGCCGGACAGGACGAACTCGCTCACTCCCGTGGCGGCGTACTCCCGCAGCAGGGCGGTGACCTCGTCGTACGAGCCGACCAGCGCGGTCCCGGCGCCCTCGCGGACCAGCCCGACGCCGGCCCACAGGCCCGGGTGGATCTCCAGGTCGCGGGTGCCGCCGGCGTGCAGGTCCACCATGCGGCGCTGGCCGACGGAGTCGTAGCGGGCGAAGCGGCTCTGGGCGGCGGCGACGCGGCCGGGGTCCATGCCCGCCAGCAGCCGGTCGGCCTCGGCCCAGGCGGCGGCGGAGGTGTCGCGGGCGATGACGTGCACGCGCAGGCCGTACCGAGGCTCGCGGCCCAGCGGGGCGGCCAGGGCGCGCAGCCGGGCGACGCGCTCGGCGATCGCGCGGGGCGGCTCGCCCCACATCAGGACGACGTCGGCGTGGCGGGCGGCGACCTGCTCGGCCGCCGGGGAGGCGCCGCCGAAGTAGAGCGGCGGCCGGGGGGCCAGCGGCGCGGCCAGCCCGCCGCCCTCGACGTGGTAGTGCTCGCCGTGGTGGTCGAACGGCACGCCGTCCCAGGCGCGCCGCAGCACGTGCAGGAACTCGGCCGTCCTGGCGTAGCGGGCGTCGTGGTCGAGGAAGTCGCCGTACGCGCGCTGCTCGACAGGGTCGCCGCCGGTGACGACGTTGAGCAGCAGCCGGCCGCCGGAGATCTCCTGGAAGGCCTGGGCCTGCTGGGCGAGCAGGGTGGGCAGCGCGTACCCGGTGCGGAAGGCGACCAGCGTCCTGAGCCGTTCGGTGTGCTGGGCGAGGGCCGCGCAGACGATCCACGGATCCGGGCAGCCCGCGCCGACCGGCGTGAGCGCGCCCTCGAACCCGGCCGCCTCCGCGGCCCTGGCGACCTGCGCCAGGTAGGCGAGCGTGGCGGGACGGGCGGCGGGACGGAAGGCGTCGGTCGTGGTGATGGCCGAGCGCACGTCGTGGCCGTCGCCGGTGGTCGGCAGGAACCAGTGAAAACGCATCAGGAGTCCTCGTGGTCGCCGAAGACGGCCCGCCGCCGCCACGGTCCCGCGTACGACCGCCCGCCCTCTTAATACGAAAAAACGACATGTTTAGTAGGAAATAGCGTAAAAGACGTCCACGCGCCCGCGCAACCCACCCGGACAACGCGAGAACGCCCGGGGCGGGCAGCCCCGGGCGTTCACTCACATCAGGCTCGGGCCAGGTCGAACCGGTCGAGGTTCATGACCTTGTCCCATGCCGCGACGAAGTCCCGTACGAACTTCTCCTTCGCGTCGTCGCTCGCGTAGACCTCCGCGACCGCGCGCAGCTCGGAGTTCGACCCGAAGACGAGGTCGGCCCGCGTTCCGGTCCACCGCACCTCGCCCGTGGCGGCGTCGCGGCCCTCGAAGGCGTTGGCGTCGTCCGTGGAGTGCCAGGTCGTGCCCAGGTCGAGCAGGTTGGCGAAGAAGTCGTTCGTCAGCGTCCCCGGAGCCGAGGTGAGGACACCGTGCGGCGACTGCCCGTGGTTGGCGCCCAGCACCCGCAGGCCGCCCACGAGGACGGTCATCTCCGGCGCGCTCAGCGTCAGCAGGTTGGCCCGGTCGAGCAGCAGGAACTCGGCGGGAAGCCGGTTGCCCTTGCCCAGGTAGTTGCGGAACCCGTCGGCGGCCGGCTCCAGCGCGGCGAACGACTCCACGTCCGTCTGCTCGTGCGTGGCGTCCGCCCGGCCCGGCGTGAACGGCACCTGGACCTCGTGACCGGCCTCCTTGGCGGCCCGCTCGACGCCCGCGCACCCGGCCAGCACGATCAGGTCGGCCAGCGAGATCTGCTTGCCGCCGGTCTGCTCCCCGTTGAACGCCTTCTGGATGCCCTCCAGGGTGCCCAGCACGGTCGCCAGGCGGCCGGGGTCGTTGACCTCCCACGAGCTCTGCGGCTGCAGGCGGATGCGCGCGCCGTTGGCGCCGCCGCGCTTGTCGCTGCCGCGGAAGGAGGAGGCCGACGCCCATGCGGTGGACACCAGCTCCGGCACCGACAGCCCGGAGGCGAGGACGCGCTCCTTGAGCGCGGCGACGTCCTCCGCGCCGACGAGCTCGTGCGTGACCGCGGGCAGGGGGTCCTGCCACAGCAGCGTCTCGGCGGGGACCTCCGGGCCGAGGTAGCGCACGACCGGGCCCATGTCGCGGTGGGTCAGCTTGAACCACGCGCGGGAGAAGGCCTCGGCGAGCTCGTCCGGGTGCTCCAGCCAGCGGCGGGTGATCTGCTCGTAGATCGGGTCGACGCGCAGCGACAGGTCGGTCGTCAGCATCGTCGGGGCGTGCCGCCTGGCCTGGTCGTGCGGGTCGGGCACGGTGTCGGACCCCGCCCCGTCCTTCGGCCGCCACTGGTGGGCGCCGGCGGGGCTGTCGAACAGCTCCCACTCGTAGCCGTAGAGGATCTCCAGGAAGCTGTTGTCCCAGGTCGTGGGCGTGTTCGTCCAGATGCCCTCAAGGCCGCTGGTGATGGCGTCGCCGCCCTTGCCGGTGCCGAACGTGCTGCTCCAGCCGAGGCCCATCTGCTCGATCGGGGCGGCCTCGGGGTCGGGGCCGACGCTCTCGGCCGGGCCCGCGCCGTGGGTCTTGCCGAACGTGTGGCCGCCCACGATCAGGGCGGCGGTCTCCTCGTCGTTCATCGCCATGCGGCGGAACGTCTCGCGGATGTCGCGGGCCGCGGCCAGCGGGTCGGGGTTGCCGTTGGGGCCCTGCGGGTTGACGTAGATGAGGCCCATCTGCACCGCGGCCAGCGGGTTCTCCAGCTCGCGGTCGCCGCTGTAGCGCTCGTCGCCGAGCCAGATGGATTCCGGGCCCCAGTAGACGTCCTCGTCGGGCTCCCAGGCGTCCACGCGGCCGCCGGCGTAGCCGAAGGTCGTGAAGCCCATCGACTCCAGGGCCACGTTGCCGGTGAGGACCAGCAGGTCGGCCCAGGAGATCTTGCGGCCGTACTTCTTCTTGACCGGCCACAGCAGGCGGCGGGCCTTGTCGAGGTTCCCGTTGTCCGGCCAGCTGTTCAGCGGCGCGAAGCGCTGCTGCCCGGCCCCGGCGCCGCCACGGCCGTCACTGATCCGGTACGTGCCCGCACTGTGCCACGCCATCCGGATCATGAACGGGCCGTAGTGGCCGAAGTCGGCCGGCCACCAGTCCTGCGAGGTCGTCAGCACCTCGGCGATGTCCCGCTTCACGGCCGCGAGGTCGAGGCTCTGGAACTCCGCCGCGTAGTCGAAGTCATGGCCGAAGGGGTTGGCCACGGCCGGGTTCTTGGCGAGGATCTTCAGGTTGAGCCGCTCGGGCCACCACTGCCGGTTGCCGCCGCCCTGCGTCGGGTGCGGGGCGCGCTCGTGCGCGACCGGACAGCCGCCCGCCTCCTCCGACTTGGCGTCGGAGACGATCGCGTCATGATTGTCAGACATGGAAATCCTTCCGGACTAGAACGATCTCAGTGCTCACGAACTACTGCCGGGCGGAACAGGCCGGGCAGCGACCCCAATAGATGACCTCGGCCTCGTCGACGGCGAAGCCGTGGTCGTCGGAGGCGGTCAGGCACGGCGCGTGGCCGACCGCGCAGTCCACGTCGGCCACCGCGCCGCACGACCGGCACACGAGGTGGTGGTGGTTGTCCCCGACCCGGCCCTCGTACAGGGCCGAGCTGCCCGGGGGTTCGATGCGGCGGACGAGCCCGGCGGCGGCCAGCGCGTGGAGCGCCTCGTACACGGCCTGCAGCGAGATGTGACCGACTCGGTCGCGCACCCCGGAGGCGATCGCCTCGACGCCGAGGTGGTCACCGCGCCGGACGGTCTCCAGCAGCGCTACCCGGGCGGCGGTCACCCGCAGCCCCGCGCCGCGCAGTTCCTCGGCGGTCGTCGGAGTGTTCGATGCGGCCATAAGTCCTTAACCTACCTACCTAAACACGAATGACACAAGAGAACGAATTGTCCAAGTTCAGTAACGTGTCGGGCAACGCCGCGTCATCCCAGCGCGGGTCCCCCGGCCTCCAGCAGCCGCCCGCCGGACAACTCCAGACGCCGCTCCACCCGGATCTCCTCAAGGAATCGTTCGTCGTGGCTGACCACCACGAACGCCCCCTCGTACGCGCCGAGCGCGCTCTCCAGCTGGCCCACGCTGACCAGGTCGAGGTTGTTGGTCGGCTCGTCCAGCAGCAGGAGCTGGGGCGCCGGCTCCGCGCACAGCACGCAGGCCAGCGTGGCGCGCAGCCGTTCGCCGCCCGACAACACGCCGACCTTCAGGTGGGCGCGGGCGCCCCGGAACAGGAAGCGGGCCAGCAGGTTCATCCGGTCGGCGGGCGGCATGGCGGGGGCGGAGGCGGCCAGGTTCTCGGCGACGGTGAGCTCGTCGAGGCGCAGGTCGAGCCGTTGCGACAGGTAGGCCACCCGGCCGTCGGCGCGCCTGGCGGTGCCGCCGTCGGGTCGCAGGTCGCCGCTGATCAGGCGCAGCAGCGTGGACTTGCCGGCGCCGTTGGGGCCGGTCAGCGCGATCCGTTCGGGCCCGCGGACGATCAGGTCGATCCCCGGCTCGGCGAACAGGCCGCGGGCCGTCAGGTGCTCGCCGTGGAAGACCGTGCGCCCGGCGGGCACGTTGGTGCCGGGCAGTTGCAGGGAGATGCGCTGGTCGTCGCGCAGGGCGCGGCCCGCCTCGTCGAGCCGGGCCCTGGCGTCGCTGACGCGGGCGGCGTGCGTCTGGCCCGCCCGGCCGGCCGACTCCTGGGCGCCGCGTTTCATGTTCCCGGCGAAGATGCGCGGCAGGCCGGCGTTCTTGAGGTTGCGGGCGGCGTTGCCGGCCCGGCGCTCGGCGCGTTCGCGGGCCTGCTGCATCTCCCGCTTCTCGCGCTTGAGCTCCTGCTCGGCGCTGCGCACGCTGCGCTCGGCGGCCTCCTGCCCGGTGCGTACGGCCTCCTCGTACGCGGTGAAGTCGCCGCCGTAGAAGCGCACCTCGCCCCGTTCGAGCTCGGCGATACGGTCCATGCGGTCGAGCAGCGTACGGTCGTGGCTGACCACGAGCAGGCAGCCCTTCCAGTCGCCCAGCACGGCGTACAACCTGTTGCGGGCGTCGAGGTCGAGGTTGTTCGTGGGCTCGTCGAGCAGCAGGACGTCGGGCCGCCTGAGCAGCTGCGCGGCCAGGCCGAGCGAGACGACCTGGCCGCCGCTCAGCGTGCCCAGGCTGCGGGCGAAGTCGAGGTGGCCGAGGCCGAGCCGGTCGAGCTGGGCACGGGTGCGTTCCTCGATGTCCCAGTCGTTGCCGATGGTGGTGAAGTGCTCCTCGGCGGTGTCGCCCGCCTCGATGGCGTTGAGCGCGGCGATCACCGGGGCGATGCCCAGGACCTCGGCCACGGTCAGGTCGCCGGCCAGCGGCAGGCTCTGCGGCAGGTAGCCGAGCACGCCGTTGACCGACACGCTGCCGGCCCGCGGCCGGTACTCGCCGGCGATCAGCTTGAGCAGCGTGCTCTTGCCGGCGCCGTTGGGGGCGACCAGGCCCGTACGGCCGCCGGGCACGCTGAAGGACAGGTCGCTGAAGACAGGGGTGTCGTCAGGCCAGGAGAAGGACAGGTTGGAGCAGACGATGAACGCGTCGGACATACGAAGAAGACCTCAACGGAGAACGCGGGCGCGCCGAAGCCACCCGGGAAAAGGGACAGGGATTCGGGAACGACGAACAGGCCACACCGGCGGCGCTCATGCGCTCACGCCGGGGCCGATCAACCTCCGGTATCACCCGGAGATGTCGTCGTCACCTGCCATGTCTGGTCTCCTAGCTGGTATGCCACAAGCGTCTCACACTGTAGCAGGCGCCCCCCGCTGTCCGGCCGCCGCCTCCTTGCGCGCCCGGTGGTCGAGCGCGTCGAAGCGGGCCGTCCGGCTAACATCCGGAGGGTGACCGCGCGTACGCTGACCCGCAAGGGAGCCGCCACCCGGCGGCGCATCCTGGAGGGCGCGGCCACCCACATCCGCGAGCACGGCGTGGCCGCCACCACCCTCGACGACGTCCTGGCCCGCACCTCGACGAGCAAGAGCCAGCTCTTCCACTACTTCCCCGGCGGGCGCGAGGAGCTGCTGCTGGCCGTGGCCCGCCTGGAGGCCGACCGGGTGCTGGAGGACCAGCGGCCCCAGCTCGGCGCCCTCACCTCCTGGGCCGCCTGGCAGGCGTGGCGCGACGCGGTCGTCGACCGCTACCGGCGGCAGGGCCGGCTGTGCCCGCTCAACTCGGTCACCTCCCACCTGGGCATCGCCCACCTGCGTGACAGCGGCCCGACGAGACCCTGACGGGTTGCGGCGTTCAGAGCGCGGCAGCCCGGACGACAGCGGTTTGCGGGGCTCAGTGGGCTCCGGCGGCGCGGAGGAGGGCGGCCACCTGGCGCTGGCCCTTGGCTACGGCGTGCGCGAGGGGGGTGACGCCGTCGCGGTCGGCGAGGTCGACGTCGGCGCCCGCGGCGATGAGCAGGCGGACGATCTCCTGGTGGCGCTCGCCGCCGTCGCCGAGGATGACCGCCTCCAGCAGGCCCGTCCAGCCCAGGTCGTTGACGTGGTCGACGTCGATGCCGGTCTTCAGCACCTCGCGGACGTACTCGACGTGCCCGCGTTCGCAGGCGGGGATGAGGGAGACGCCTCCGTAACGGTTGCGTCTGGTCAGGTCGGGTCCGGCGGGCAGCAGCGCCTTGAGCATCGCCACGCTTCCGGTGACGCCCGTGACCAGCCAGGGGGTGTCGTTCTTGACGTCCTGGGCGTCGGGGTCGGCGCCCGCCGCGACCAGCACCTTGGCCACCTCGACGTGGTCGGCCGCGGCGGCCAGCAGCAGGGCCGTACGGCGTTGCGCGTCGCGCGCCTCGACGCCGGCACCGGCCCCGAGCGCGTCCCGGACGGCGACGACGTCCCCGCGCGCGGCCCCTGCCAGCAGTTCCTCGTCGATCATTCCCGCTCCTTTCGTCTTTCGTCCGCCGCAGGCCGCGAGCATCAGCCCGAATCCGGAGGTCAGGACGGCTCGGCGCTTCATCCCCTCATCCTTCCGTGATCCCGCCCGCGGCCGTGCGCCGGGGCCGTACGGCCGGTCAGCGAAGCTGCCCGGCGACCGCCTTCAGACCGGCCTGGGCGATGGACTCGTCGATGTCGCCGCTCGGGGCGCCGCCGACGCCGATGCCCGCGATGGGCGCGCCGCCGGAGGCGACCGGAACGCCGCCGCCGAGGAAGAGGGTGCCCGGGATGTCGGCGATGGACGGCCCGCTGCCGTTGATGCCCTTGCCGAGATCGCTGGTCGTACGGCCGAAGGAGACCGCGGTGAACGCCTTGCGCCTGGCCGACTCCTCGGTCTGCGGGCCCGCGCCGTCGCCCTTCAGCACCAGCCGGGTCGCGCCGGACCGGTCGACGATCACGACGGAGACCCGCTGCTTCTGCTTGACGGCCTCCTTCAGCGCGGCGTCGGCGATCTTCAGGGCGGCGTCGGCGGAGAGCGTCCCGGTCTGCACGACGGGCTCGCTCACGGCGGCCCGTACGGCGTGCGCCTCGGCGGCCTGGGCGGGCGAGGTGGCGGCGACGGCGCCGGCCAGCACGGCCAGCCCCGCGAGCGAGCCGGCGGCCAGGCGAGTACGGATCTTCATGGTTATCTCCAGTTCGGCAAGGCGAAGTCGGACATCTCTAGGTTCCCTGCCGAAGCGGCCCGGGCCATCGGGAGCACGGGCGATCCCCGCGCGCCGGGCGGTCGAGCGCCGGGTCAACCGATCGGTTGATGCGCCGCCGTGCTGCCGGGGCCCAGTCTTCGGCAGGGGATAGTGTCGGAACGCGTGGCGAGGGGAGGGCGATGAGGGAGCGCACCTGGCTCAACTGGGCCATGCACGTGGGGTTCTACCTGCTGCTCGCCGCCTCGGCCCTGCGGCTGGTGTCCCGTCACGGCATGGTCGCCCAGACGGTGACGTCGCTGGCCGTCTGCGGCCTGCTCGCGCTCGCGTACGCGGCCGGCATCCTGTGGTGGAACCGGCTCGGGCAACGGGGGCGGCTGGTCTGGCTGGGCGGCGTGGCGGCGGTCTGGCTCGTGCTGGTGATGCTCGCGCCGTCGTTCAGCTGGTGCGCGGTCCCCCTGCTCTTCCTGTGCCTGCGGCTGCTCAACGCGCGCGGTTTCGCGATGGCCGCCGCGGCGCTGACCCTGGTGGTGATCGTGGCCCAGCTGGAGATCGCCAAGGAGCTCGACGTCAGCCTGATCCTCGCGCCGGTCGGCATCGCGGCCATGACGGCGGTGATCTTCGGGGAGCTGCAGCGTGAGAGCGCCGCCCGGCAGCTCCTCATCGACGACCTGATCAGCACCCGTGGCACGCTGGCCGACTCCCGCCACCGCACGGGCGTGCTGGAGGAGCGCGAGCGGCTGGCCAGGGAGATCCACGACACGCTCGCCCAAGGGCTGACCAGCATGGGCATCCTGCTCCAGGCCGCCGACCGCATGTGGGCCACCGACCCCGAGCAGGCCCGCGCCCACGTACGCCGCGCCGGCGCGGCCGCCGCCGACAACCTCGACGAGGCGCGGCGGTTCGTCCGCGGCCTCCAGCCGCCCGGCCTGGTCGACGTCTCGCTGCCCGAGGCGCTGGCCCGGCTCTGCGCGGACGCCGACGACACCGGGCCGCGGGTGCGCTTCCGGCTGGCGGGCGAGGAGTACCCGCTGGCGCCGGAGGTGCAGGCGGCGCTGCTGCGGGTGGCCCAGGCGGCCCTCGCCAACGTCCGCGACCACGCGGGCCCGACGACGGGCGCGGCGGGCACGGCGGCGGCGACCGTGACGGCCACGGTGACGCTGTCCTACCTCGACGGCGAGGTCACTCTCGACGTGTTCGACGACGGCGCCGGCTTCGCCGAGCCCGCGCCCGCTCCCGGCCGTGGTTACGGGCTGCGGGCGATGCGCGACCGGCTGGCGGAGGTGCACGGCGTCCTGGTCGTCGAGAGCGCGCCCGGCGAGGGCACGGCGGTGGCGGCCCGGGTGCCCGCCGCGTGGCCTGCGCGCGTACCGAACGGGGACGGCGGCGCATGAGACTCTTCCTGGTCGACGACCATCCGGTGGTCCGGGCGGGGCTGGTGGCGCTGCTCGGCGGCGAGGCCGACATGGAGGTCGTCGGTGAGGCCGCCGACGGCGCCGAGGCGCTGCGCGGCATCGCCGCCGCTTCCCCCGACGTCGTGCTGATGGACCTTCAGCTCGGCGAGGGCATCGACGGCGTGGAGGTCACCCGGCGGGTCCGCGAGCTGCCCGCGCCGCCGCAGGTGCTGGTGCTGACGACGTACGAGAGCGACGCGGACATCATGCGGGCCGTCGACGCCGGGGCCATCGGCTACCTGCTCAAGGCGTGCCCGCCGGAGGAGCTGTTCCAGGGCATCAGGGCCGCGGCCAGGGGCGAGAGCGTGTTGTCGGCCAAGGTGGCGACCCGGATGATGCGGCGGATGCGCGAGCCCGGCCCGGCGCTGAGCGCCCGCGAGGTCGAGCTGCTCGAGCTGCTGGCCAGTGGCGCGAGCAATCGGGAGATCGCCCGGCGGCTCTACATCACCGAGGCGACCGTCAAGACCCATCTGGTGCACATCTACGACAAGCTGGGCGTGGAGACGCGTACGGCGGCCGTCACCGCCGCGGTCGAGCGGCGGCTCATCCGCCTGCCCTGAACCCGCGGCCGCTGACGGCCGTTCCCGCGCCGGTCGTCACCGGACGGGCGCGGGCGAGGTCGCGTCGGCGATCATCCGGCGCGGCGGGCCGCCGTCGACGCCGGCCGCCCACACGTCGCCGTCCTTGGCGTACATGACCGTGCGGTCGTCCAGCCAGGCGGCCTGGTCGTCGATGCTGGCCCGCTCCCCCAGCGGCCTCTCGCGCATGGTGGCCAGGTCCAGTACGTGCAGCCGCCACGGCCCCGGCGAGACCCGCTTCTTGAACACCAGCCGGGTCCCGTCCGGCGACAGGGACGGGCACTCGGCGTTCTCCCGCAGCGTACGGGCACGCCAGGCGCCGAAGTCGCCCTCCACCAGGTACGTTCTGCCCTTGGTCGCGACGGTCGCGTAGAAGCGGTTGTCGTCGGCGGCGAACGTGACCCCCCAGTAGTTGACGTCGGCGGAGTGGTAGCGGCGGCCGTCTAGGTAGAGCGGGATGTCCTCCATGTTCGTGATGAGGTAGCCGGTCCGGGTGTCGAGGATGCCGGTCCAGGTCGAGAAGCCGCCACTGCTGTAGGAGTCGCCGGTGACGAACACCGTCCAGGAGGCCATCCGGCCGCCGGCCGACACGCGGGCCCGGCTCGGCACCCCGGCCAGGTTGATCCGGCGGGTCTCCCTCAGCGACCGGTCCAGGACGAGCGCCTGGGTCGTCGGCAGCGGGCCGGGCCGGACGACCAGGCACAGGGTGGTGCCGTTCGCCGTGTAGAAGCGGTCGCAGGCCCGGGAGCTGACCCGCGGCGGCGCGCCCGGGTCGGCGGCGGGCACCGACGCGACGCGTCCGCCGCTGCGTACCAGCACCCGGCCCGGCTCGGCGGCGTCGAAGCCCGCGGCGACGGGCGCGGACGGACGCGAGGACGACGCCCACGTGGCGTAGGCGGTCGCGCCACCGGCCAGCACGACCACCGCCACGACGAGAACGAGCAACCTTCTCAACGAGACCTCCCTGTCATCGTCATCGTCATCGCAGTGTTCGCCAGGCGGTGGCGGCGGCCATGACCAGGCCGGCGGCCATCACCGCGAGCGCCGCCCCCTCCCCCGCCCCCGCCCACAGCAGGCCGAACAGGATGGACGACACCATCCGGGCCGTGGCCTGACCGGTCTGGAGCAGCGCCAGGCCGCCGGTACGCGCACCCTCGGGCAACATCGGGCCGGTCAGGGCCATGAGCACCCCGTCGGTGGCGGCGTAGAACAGCCCGTGCAGCACCAGTACGGGCACCAGCCAGGCCGGGCCCATGAGCACCAGGTAGGCCGCCAGCAGCGCCACGTGCCCGGCGACGAACACCGCGGCCCGGCCGAACCGGTCGGCCAGCCTGCCGAGCGGCACCGCCAGCACCAGGTAGGCCGCGGCGGTGCCGAGCGGCAACAACGGGAACAACTCGGGCGCGATCGACAACCGCCGCTGCAGCACGAGGTAGACGAACGAGTCGCTGACCGTCACCAGGCCGAGCGCCACGGCCACCAGGCAGGCCCGGCGGAACCCGGCCTCCCTCATGACCGCCGCCCGCAACCGTACGCGGGCGGTCAGCGGGCCGCGCCGGTCCCGTACGTACAGGATCAGCAGCAGCACGCCCAGCGCGGCCACGCAGAAGCTCGTCACGAACACCGCGTCGTAGGCGCCCGCCGTCGCCGTCAGCACCCCGAACGCGGCCAGCGGCCCGAGGAAGGCGCCCACGGTGTCCATGGCCCGGTGCACCCCGAACGCGCCGCCCAGCCGTTCGGCCGGGGCGCTCAGTGTGATGAGCGCGTCGCGGGGCGCGGTGCGCAGCCCCTTGCCGGTGCGGTCGGCGGCCAGCACCAGGCCGAGGGCCGCCGCCGATCCGCCGGCCGCGAGCAGGCCCAGCTTGCACACGGCCGACAGGCCGTAGCCGAGCCCCGCGACCAGCTTGCGCCGGTCCCACCGGTCGGCGGCGTGCCCGCCGGCCAGCCGGACCAGCGCGGTGACGCCGAAGTACAGGCCGTCCAGCAGCCCGAACTGCACCAGGCTGAGCCCGAGGGCGCCCACCAGGTACAGCGGCAGCACCGCGGTGACCATCTCCGACGAGATGTCCGTGACCAGGCTGACCAGGCCGAGCGCCACCACGTTGGCGGGCACCGCCCTGGTCAGCCGGGTGCCGAGGAGCGAGATGTACATCTAGTGGCAGGAGTAGGTCGGGCTGCTGTCCTTGACCGAGCCGTCGGTCCCGACGAGCTGCCAGCCGAACGTGTTGCCGGTGAAGGTCAGCTTCAGCACGCCGAAGGTGTCGGTCAGGCGCTTCTGGCTGTTGGGCTGCACGTTCTCGATCTGGTACGGCGACGCGCCGCCCATCCCGCCCAGCACCTCGACGATGCCCTTGGCGGTGTCGGCCTGCGCGCTCGGGTTCTGCGGCCCGAAGCGCTCGTAGTGGTGGTCGTGCCCGTTCAGCACCAGTTCGGCGCCGGCCGCGTACAGCGCCTGCCAGACGGGCTTGGAGACGGGGTCGTTGCCGTGCTCGCCGGAGCTGAACAGCGGGTGGTGCCAGTACGCGGCCACGCACGGCTTGGTGGTGGCGGCGAGGTCGTTCTTGAGCCAGGTGATCTGGGCCGACTGGTCGAAGTGGTTGGAGTCGAGCGCGACGAAGTGCCAGTTGCCCCGGTCGTAGCTGTAGTAGCTCTTGCCCTGCGGGAAGGCGATCGCGCCGAAGTACGACTTGTACCCGGCCTCGGAGCCTGCCGGGTCGTAGGTCTCGTGGTTGCCGGGCACCGGGCGGGTCTTGGCCTTGAACCTGCCCCACGTCTTGTCGTAGTAGGCGCGGAAGTCGGACAGGAGGGCGTCGTCGTACTGGTTGTCGCCCATGGTGATGACGAACTCGGGGTTCATCGACTCGACCAGGGCGGCCGTCTTCGGGTGCACGCAGGAGGCGGAGCTCGCGGTGCACTGCTCGGCGATGTCGCCGGCCGCGGCCACCACGAACGTGTCACCCGGCGGGTCGGTGGGCGGGTCGGTCGGCTGGGTGCCGCCGCCGTAGACCTGCATCTCCCACAGGGAGTAGCCGTAGGAGGTGCCGCGGGTGGTCCCGTACATGCGGACGTACCGGCCGGTGGCGGTGACGGCGAGGTCGTCCACGCCGCCGTCGCCCGAGCCGGTGGAGTAGACGTCGGTCCAGGCCGTGCCGTCCGCCGAGGTCTGGATCTTGTACGACTTGCCGTAGGCGTCCTCCCAGGTCAGCTTGACCCGGGAGATCTGCTGGGAGGCGCCGAGGTCCACCCGCAGCCATTCGGGGTCGTGGCCTTCGGCCGAGGCCCAGCGGGTGGCGGCGAGGTCGCCGTCGAACGCCTTCGCGGCGGCGTAGGAGGAGGCTTCCTTGGAGGAGGAGGTGGCGGGTTTGCCCTGCGACAGCAGGGTCTCGGCGATGCCGGCCGAGGCGGTGGCGGCCACGAGCAGGCCGGCCACCAGGCCGAGCACGGCCGTGCAGGCCATGAGGGCCAGGCGGACTCTGGACATGGCGATTCTCCTGGGGGTGAGAGATCGGAGCACGGTCCGGTGAGCGGCCGGGGCAGGAGAACCTCTCGCTGAGCGCGTCACATCCTCGTGGGATGCCGCGCCGAGCCGCTTACCGGGATCGTGGACCAGGGCGCGGAGGGCTGTCAAGAAAGTTAGGAACCTTTCTTAACCAGCTCACCGATCGTTCACACGGGCACGCCGAGGCCGCCGCCCGGGGGCGGGCGGCGGGCCGGTGCGGGCCCTCAGCCCGGCGTCACCGGGACGTTGGTCAGGCCGACGGTGGCGCCGGTGACGGTGTTGGAGGAGTACACGACGTTCGGGGCGGCCGCGCACTTCGAGGTGGAGGTGATCTTGATGGCGTACGCGCCCACCCCGCCGAGGGCCGAGCGGTTGCCGCGCCAGACGTTCCCGCAACCGTTGAGGAAGGACGGACTCGTGACCGGATTGTGCGTCTCGTACCCGTTGGCGAACGTGCCGGGCGGGGCGAACGTGCCCGTGTTGCCGTCGATCGTGTAGCCACTCCCCTTGACGTCCACCCACGAGTCGGCCGAGTTCTGGCCGCTGAGGCCGGTGCCGTCGAAGGTGTTGCCGCGGATCAGGCCGCCGCTCGTGCCCTCCTTGACGTCGATGTGCTCGGCGGCGACGTACGGGCCGATCGTGTTGCCGACGACCTGGACGCGGTCCGACCGGTCCACGCCGCCGCTGTTGCCGTGGCAGGACCAGTTGGAGCCGGCCGAGCCGAGGTAGACGCCTTCGCCGTACCCGGGCTGGAGGAGGCCGGTGTGGGTGACGCGGGAGTTCCTGATGACGCCGTCGGACGAGCTGCGCCGGAAGTGCACGCCCTCGTCCTCGACGTGGTGCACGTACACGCCGTCGATCACCACGTGGGCGGAGTCGTCCAGGACGATGCCCTTCTTGGAGTCCTTGACGGTGAACCCGGTGAGCCGCCAGTACGGCGCCCCGTACAACCAGAGCCCGTAGCCCGGATCCCACCCGCCGCCGGGCACGGGACAGGGCGGCGCGCTGCCGGAGGGCCCGTCGTTGACCAGGACGGCGTTCGCCGGCCCGGTCAGCGTGACGGGCGCGGCGCCGGTGCCCGGGCGCTGAGTGACGAAGGCGCCGTGGTACTCGCCGGGCGCGAGCCTGATGGTCTGCCCCGGGACCGCCCCGGCCAGCGCCCCGGCCAGCTCGGCCGCGGTGGAGACGTCCACCTCGACCGGCGCTGCCGCAGCACCGGCGGGGGCGGGCCAGGACAACAGGAGGGGCAGCAGTCCGGCCACGAGAGCCCGTCTCATGAGATGTCCTCCCTTCGGGGCGGCCGTGCCCGCGGACGGGAACCGCGGGCACGGCCACGGATTCCGCCGGACGGTCAGGGCACCCAGTGGTTGCCGGTCACCGTGATCATGACCTGGAGCTGGATGCTGGCCGAGTAGTAGCTGGTCGCGTCGATCGGCGTGCCGAGCATCTTGGTCCACAGCGCGTCCAGCCAGGCCTGGCTGCCGGAGTCCGTCATCGCCGCCACCGCGAACGGGGCGAAGAAGGCGGCCTCGCTGCCGCTGGAGATCTGTGTGCCGTTCAGCTTGTAGCCGATCGCGATCTTGCCGGGGTCGCCGCCGGTCTTGCTCTTGATCCAGGAGTTGAGCTTCCTGGCCGAGGCGAGCGACTTGGCGTCCCCGCTGGTCACGGCGTCGTCGCCGATGCGCCACGGGGTGCGGCAGGCGTTCCACCAGAACTGGCCGTCGTTCGGGTCCTCCAGGACCTGGCCGGGGGCGGGCTTGGCGGTGGTGTTGGTGTTGACCACGAAGTCGGGCAGCAGGCCGGTGGCGGAGGCGTAGTTGGCCTGGAGGGTGGTGATCAGGTTCTGGTGCGCGGTCCTGATCGTGTCCCAGGCGCTGTTGCCGGTCGCCTTCCTGAAGGCCCTGAAGTGGTCGACCATCCAGTCGGAGGTACGGGTGATGTAGTAGTACTGGTCGCCCGAGCTGCTCCAGTCGCCCAGCTTCAGCAGGTTCGTGGACGGGTTGATCTCGTCCTTCTTGATGGCGTTGATGTGCTTGATCGCCAGGTCGAGGTAGTTGTACGTGCCCGAGCTGCCCCACTGCCGGTGGGCCAGGAGCAGGCCGTAGGCGACGTCCATGTCGCCGTCGGTGGCGCCGTCACCGCCGTCGACGCTCTTGCAGGCGGTGTCCTGCTCGGCGGCCAGCAGGTCGGGGTTGATCGAGGACGGGTGGTCGATCATCCACTTGACCAGGCCGTCGAAGATCTTCTTGGCGTCGGGGTCGGCGCCGGCCATGGTCGCGACGATGGCCATGCCGTAGCCCTGGGCCTCGGCCACGTACGGGTGGTCGGCGTCCGGCGAGATGACCTCGTACCAGCCGTTCCCGCAGTTCTGCCGGACGAAGGCGGCCTTCCACCGCTTGTAGTAGTCGACCACCCGCGCGTCCAGGGTGGCCTGGTCGCCGGACGGGCGGAGCATTCCCACGGCGTACGGGATGGTGTGGCTGCCGAAGGGCACGGCCGGACCGCCGCCGCCGCCGCCGGGCTGGGTGGTGGCCGTGACGCCGCCGCTGACCGGCGACTGGTTGCCCGCGGCGTCGCGCGCCCTGACCGTGTAGCCGTAGGCGGTGGCGGGGGTCAGGCCGGTGTCGGTGTACGTGGTGCCCGTCGCGGTGGTCACCAGGGTCGAGCCCCGGTAGACGAGGTAGCCGGTGACGCCCACGTCGTCGGTGGCGGCGTCCCAGGCCAGGGACACGCTGGTGGAGGTGGTGCCGGTGACGCGCAGGCCGGCCGGGGTGGAGGGCGGGGTGGTGTCGGTGCCCCCGGCGCCGCTGCCGTAGACCTCCAGCTCGTAGAGCGAGTAGCCGTACGAGGTGCCGCGGGCGGTGCCGTACATGCGCACGTACCGGCCGCTGCCGCTGACCGTCAGGTCGTCGGTCGCGCCGTTGCCGGAGGTGGTGGAGTAGACGTCGGCCCAGGTGGAGCCGTCGGGAGAGGTCTGGATCTTGTACGACTTGCCGTAGGCCGCCTCCCAGGTCAGCTTGACGCGGGAGATCGTGTACGTGTCGCCGAGGTCGACCCTGATCCACTCGGGATCGTGGCCTTCGACGCTGGCCCAGCGGGTGGAGGCGCTGCCGTCCACCGCCTTGGCCGCCTCGAAGCCGCTGCCCTCGGTCGAGGACGAGGTCGCCGGCCGGCCCCGCGACAGCAGCGTGTCGGCGGCGACCGAACCGCTCGCGGCACTGGCCGGGGGTGCCAGGGGGGCGGCCGCCACCAGGGCCGCGAGGAGAGTCGTGACGAGAAGCGGCACGCGCCGGGCGCGCCGCTCAGGATGTCTGATCATGCGTTGATCCTTCGGATAGGGGGTGCCATGGGGCCATCCGCACGTGGACCGTGATCGCTGACAGGCGTTAGGAAACTTTCCTAACCCTCACAGCGGACGCTAAACAAGAACACCCCCATCCGCAACCCTTCCCCCCAAACCAACCTCCGCCGCCCGCCCGGGGCGGGGACGGAGAGATCGGAGGATGGGCACCTCCGGCCGAGGACCCCGAAGGGCGGATGGCGACAAGTGCCCCGGCGGACGCCGTGAAGCCGTGCACAATGTTGGCCATGGACCCCGAGGGCCAGGAACGGTCACCTCGAACAAAACAGGTGACCGGACAATTGCGGCAGGCGGCGAGGACGGCGCTCGAACTGTTCGTCATTTGGCTCGCCGAGGACGTCCGCCCGGTCATGAGCGCGGGCGCCGCCGAGATAGTGGCACGCGTGGAGAAGAGCGCGGGCGCGGTCAAAGCGGAATGGGTCGGCCTGGCCCCGGGAAAACAGGCGGAGAACGAAGAACGGGCGAAATCATACGCCGAACGCCTGTCGGCCATCTCGGCCCTCGACCCCGGCCAGCGGGAGAAGACGTACGCGGCGATCGAGGACTGCACCCGGTGCCTGCTCGCCACGAGATGGCGCGTCCACCCGCTCAACGACCCGTTCTTCGAGCGTAACCGCGTCGTCTTCGGCGTCCAGGCGACCCTGCTGGGGATCGTCGCCGTGATCTTCGTGGTGATCCCCTTCTTCGGCTCGCTCACCCCGCCGAACGTGTGGACGATGGCCGCGTACCTGATGCTCTACTTCTTGTACGACGTGATTCACACGAATGCGCGGCGACTGCTTCGCGGCCGCCTCATGACGGTCGTACGCCTGGGCGTCTTCGCGGTTCTGCTGCTCATTCAGATACGGCCGGAATACGGCAGGGAATTCACCGCCGGCATAGCCGTCCAGCTGAAAGCCCTTTCCGCCGGATTCGGCCTGGGCACGCAGGTGCCGCAATTGCAGGCGATCGATTGGGCGGCGGTCATCACCGGCTCGCTCCGGGTCGTCTTCGGCGTCCTGCTGCTCTCGATCCTGTTGTCCCTTCTCGGCAGACTCGGGCACCTCGTCTCCGGGCAGACGTCACCGACCTACACCCCGGCGGAGTCGGCGATGGCGCTGTCGATCTACCAGGTGGTGCACGTCGCCAAGCTGCTGGACGACGCGACGGACGAAGGCACGTACGTCCCCCGCAGCCGCCTGAGAGGGCTGGGCGACGCGCTGGAGTCCGTGGCCAGGACCGTCGAAACCCTGTGGGTCAGGTCGCAGCGGACCGGCGTCCGGGCGATCGACTCCGAGGCCCGGCGGCTCGGGGCTCGGCTGGCCTTCCGGATCCGGCAGTACAGGTCCCGGGCCGTGCTCGGCGGCGACAGGAACCTCCTGGAGATGCGGGACTTCTTCGTCCAGGCGGCGATCTGCGCCGTGTCGGGGGAATGGCGGCAGATCCTCGGCGACGCCGCCGCGACGGAGGCCCCTACGGGGGTCGGTCTCGTACGAACGGCCCTGTCGAGGGTGCTCACGACGCTGCTGCCCGTGCCCGCGGCGTGGGTCGTCATCACCTGCACGGACGTGGTTCCGGCGGAGGCGCACGGCCTGCTGCTGCTGGGCGCGATCATCTTCACCCTGGTCCAGATCGCGACGTGGCTGGATCCCGGCGCGGTGACCTCGTTCGAGGTCGCGGGAAAGGTCCGCGACCTGCTGCGGAAATAGGGCCGTACGCGCTCTCGGGAGGCCGGCGGGCACCCCGTCAGAAGAACTGGCCGACCCGCAACGGGCGCACCACCAGCGAGACCGCGGAACGGCTGAGCACCTTGACCGTTCTGAGGCCGGTCAGCTTGTCCGCCCTCACCTGGACGCACTTCATGCGCACCTCGTGCTCCCCCGGAGGCGCGAAGCGGGAGATGACGACGCCCCGCTTGCCGAAGCCCAGGCCCCCCAGCCCGACCCCCACCTCGCGGAACATCCGCCACGACCCCTTGATGGGGAACGCGGTGGAGCCGACGACGGCGTGGTTGGCCTGGGTGGGGCAGTGGATGAGTATCCGGATGACGTCGTTCTGGTGCGGCGAGTCCGGCGAGACCCGGAACGAGGTGAGCTTCTGCCAGGAGGTGTCATCGTCCTGGCCGGAGGCCACCTCCGCGAAGGGGGCCGCGTCGGCGGGGGCGGAGGCGAGGGTGGCCGCCGCCATCAAAGTGATCGACCGCATCTTTCCCCTCACCGTACGTGACCAGACGGTTCCCATTGTGGTCACGTCGCCCCGGGCGGCCGGAGACGACACGCCGGACCGTACGACGAGCCGCCCGGAAGCACGCCCGGCCCCGGGAGGGGCCGGACGGGACGGACGGACGGGCTCAGGAGCCCTGGGTCAGCCTGGCCACGCCGCGTTCGACGGCCTCGATGACGCGCGGGCGCAGCTCGGCGGCGCTGATGATCGCGTCGACCGAGCCGACCTCGACCGCGCGCTGGATGTTGTGCACCCGGTCGAACTCCGCGGCGACCTCGCCGAGCTTCTCCGCCCGGACGGCCGACTGCACCTCGGCGAGCTGGGCGTTCAGCGCCGCGCGTTCGGCGCCGCTGGCCGCCGCGACCCGCGTCTGCAGCTCGCTCACGCGCGGGTCGGTCGCGGTGCGGTTGTTCACCTCGCCGGAGAACACCACGGCCGCCGCCGGGGCGCCGCCGAGCACCGAGGCGAACGAGCCCTCCAGCGCCAGCACGGTCATGTTCGGGTTGAGCGCCTTGGAGAACACCACGAACGCGCCGCCGTGGTAGCGGGAGATGACGCAGAACACGATCGGCCCGTCGAAGTTGACGATGGCCCGGCCGATCTCGGCGCCGTACTCGAGCTGGAGCTTGCGCATCGACTCCGGCGAGCCGTCGAACCCGGACAGGTTCGCCAGCACCACCAGCGGCCGGTTGCCGGAGGCCGCGTTGATCGCCCGCGCGGTCTTCTTCGACGAACGCGGGAACAACGTGCCGGCCGTGTACGAGTCCGGCCCGTCGGCGGGCGGGAAACCGCGCCGCGGCACCGGCCGCGACTCGATGCCGATCAGGCAGACCGGCCGGCCGCCGATGTGCACGTCCTGGACCGCCGAGGTGTCGGCGTCTGCCATGCCCGCCCAGCGTTCCAGCACCGGGTGGTCCTGGTCGGACAGGGCGCGCATCACCGTGCGGATGTCGAACGGCTTCTTGCGGTCGGGGTTGTGCCCGGCGGAGAAGATCTCGCCGACGGTGGCGAAGTCGCTGCCCGCGACGGAGTGGGGGTAGTCGCGGACGTCGCGGTCGGCCGGGTCGACGGTGGGGGCCTGCCGGGGGCCGTTCTCGCCGGGCACGACGTAGGTGTGGTCGTAGTGGGCCATCAGCACGTCGCGGGCGGCCGGCAGGTTGGGCGCCCAGTACTGGGCCTGGCCGTTGGGGCCCATGACGCGGTCGTAGCCGCCGATGCCGAAGTTGTCCTCGGCCGAGACGCCGCCGGAGAAGTCGAGCGACTGCTTGCCGGTGAGCACCATCGCCGAGTCGGGCGTCATGACCAGGATGCCCTTGGTGTGCATGAGCATCGTGGCCTCGGCGTTCCAGTACGGCTGCGCGCCCACGGTGATCCCGGCGACCACGATGTTGATCTCGCCGCCGGCCTGGGTGAAGGTGACGATGCGCTTGAGCGCGGCGGCCACCCAGTCCATGTTCTCGGTGCCCGAGGTCATCGAGATCCGCGCGCCGGCCGACAACGCGAACCACTCCAGCGGCACCCGCATGCGCTCGGCCAGGTCGAGCGCCGCGATCACCCGCGAGCACTCCGGCTCCGACAGCGCGCCCAGCGCCTTGGTCGGGTCGCCGAGCAGGACCACCCGGGTGACGCCTTCGGGGTGGCGCTCGGTCGGCGTGGTGACGACGCCCGCCACGATCGCCGCGGAGTTGCCGCCCTTGGGCCGGTCGACCGGGACGAGCGTGCCGTCGCCGTCGAGGTCGTGCTCGACGAAGCGGCCCCGGGGGCCGGCGAGCAGGCCGGTCAGCTCGTACGGGTAGGCGTTGCCGCGCCGGGCGGCGCGCAGCACCTTCTGGCGGTAGTCGTCCAGCGGCTGCACCGGCTCGTCGGACGGCTTGCCGACGTGCAGGCTCGCGCCGTGGCCCGAGTCGAGGGTGATGCGGACGGCGACCTCGCTCAGCTCGCCCGAGGGCGTGCGCTGGCGGGCCACGAACTGGACCTCCTCCAGCCCGGCGCCCGCGGTCGTCGGCAGGATGCGCTGGACCAGCATGTTGAGCTCGTCGGTGGTCAGCTCGGTCGAGGGCCAGACGTACATCATGATGCGGTTGGTGTCGAGGCGCTTGTTCTGGGGGCGCTGGGCCTGCATGTTGCGGATCGCGTCGAGGCCGGCGGTGAGGGCGTCCTCGACGGCGGGCAGCGCGACCAGGCGGCCGTCGGCCTCGCGCAGCGGCGTCAGGTCGCGGACCTGGCCCATGGCGATGAGCCGTTCGTCGGCCGGGTTGCTCTTGGCGACGGCCCTGAACAGGTAGATCTCCTCGTCGGAGGAGGGCAGCCTGGTGAGGTCGAACTCCTGGAGCCGGTGCAGTTGCAGGCGCTGGGCGATCTGCGGGTGCAGGCCGCGGATCAGCCGGTCCTCGGCGAAGCCCGCGCCGTCGGGGCGGAAGGTGAAGTGGTGGTGCATCACCGCGCCGCTGGTGCCCACGACGGTGGTGGTGATCCGCCGTACGCCGGGCTGCGGGCGGGCGGCCAGCAGCCCTCCGAGCCGTACGGCCATCGCCTCGGCGTCGGGCTGGCCGTCCCACGTGAGGTAGAGGTCGGCGACGAGCCCGCGCTCGCCCACACCCTCGGCCAGCGCGCCGACGGCGTCGAGGGCGTCGGGCAGGGCGGCGATGTCGACGGCGGTGGTGACCAGGCGGGTCACGCCGCGCGGGCCGGTGTGCTCGGCGGTGACGAACCGGCAGCCGGCGCCGTCGCGGGTGGTGACCTGCGACAGGCCGCGGTTGCCGTAGTAGCGGCGGGTCAGGACCTCCAGCAGCGGCGCGAGGTCGCGTTCCGGACGGCCGATGCGCTGGCCGAGCAGCCGGACGAGCGGCTCGGAGCTGGCCACCATGGCCTGGATGCGCTCGGCGCGGTCCGGCGCGTCCGGGTCGCGGTCGAGGTGGCGCAGCTCGTCGCGGACGGCGGCGTAGACCTTGGCGCGGTTGCGGCGCAGCAGCGGCTGGGCGAACCAGCGGAACACCACGCCGCGGGCCAGGTCGGAGACCACGGGGAAGCGCACCTGCGTGGCCTCGACCAGGTGCTCCAGGGCCAGGCCGGCGCGCTCGCCGAGCGACTCGCGCGGGGACGAGCCGGCCAGCCAGGCGCGCAGCAGCTCCGACGTGACGGAGACGCCGGTGGTCATCTGCTGCTGGGCCAGGAAGATCCGGAAGAGCGCCGCCTCCAGCTCGGGGGTGCGGTCGAGGTCGTCGACGCCGTAGTGGCGCAGCATGCGCGTCAGCTTGGCCTGGAACGCCTCGGGCAGGCCGGCGCGTTCGACGTCGAGGCTCTGCAGGTAGCTGTGGAAGTACTCGCGCGGGCTGTGCACCGGGCTGCCGGGCTCGACGTCGAGCTCGCCGCCGGGCTTGTTGCGGCTCAGCTCGGACAGGTCGGCGAAGACGGTGAGCAGGTCGAGCTCGCCCTCGATCACCCGGTCGTCGAGCTCGGCCCGCGCGGCCAGGTAGTCCGACAACATCCGCGCGCGGTCATGGGGGTCGGCGTCGAAGCCGAGCAGCACGCCGCGCAGGTCCGCCAGGCCGCGCTCGGCCCGTTCGGCGGCCGAGGCCCGCGGCGGGGCGGCGGGCAGGTCGATCTCGGCGGCGGCTGTGGCGGCGGCGGCCTGCTCGGCCTCGGCGCCGGCCAGGGGCTCCAGGCGCATCAGCGGCGCGCCGGCCTCGACCTGGCTGCCGACCGAGACGGCGCACTCGCGGACCCGGGCGCGGAACGGCGCGCGCAGCACCGTCTCCATCTTCATGCTTTCGAGCACCAGGAGCGGCGCGCCGGCCTCGACCTCGTCACCGGCCGACAGGGGCGTCGCCACGACCAGCGCGGGCGCCGGCGAACGGACGACACCGCCCTCGTCGCGGCTGATGCGGTGGGTGACGCCGTCGACCTCGACCAGGTGGATCGGCCCGTGGGTGGCCGACATCAGGCGGAAGCGGCGGCCGTTCACCATGATCCGGCCGCTGTGCTCGTCGAACCGGTCGATCTCGACGTCGACCGGCTGGGAACGCTCGCCGTCGGAGATGACGACGCGGAAGCGCCTCTGCCCGGCCCTGGCCACCCGCAGCCGGTAGGCGGCGCCGCGCAGCTTGAGCGTCAGCGGACGGCCGCTCTCGTGCTGCACCTGCGGACGCCCGCCGTGGGCGGTGGTCAGCAGCCGGCCGCGGCTGATCTCCTCCTCGTCCTGGTACGCCTCGATCGCGGCGGCGGCCAGGGCGACCGCGGAGTGGCGGTGGCTGACCAGGCGGCCTTCGGCGCGTACGCGGTCGATCCAGCCGGTGTCGGCGCTGGCGTCGATGACCTCGGGCTGGTCGAGCAGGTCGAGCACGAAACTCTTGTTGGTCGCGCCGCCCTCGACGATCACGGTGGTCGCGGCCATCGCGCGGCGCAGCCGGGCAAGGGCCTGCTCGCGGTCGCGGCCGTAGGCGATGATCTTGGCGATCATCGAGTCGAAGTCGGCCGGGATGGTGTCGCCCTCGCTGACGCCGGTGTCGACGCGGATGCCGGGCCCGGCGGGCAGCACCAGGCGCGCGATGCGGCCGGGCGCGGGCGCGAAGTCGCGGTCGGGGTCCTCGGCGTTGAGCCGGGCCTCGACGGCGTGGCCGCTCTCGCGCGGCTGGGGGCCCTCCAGGCGCCCGCCGGCGGCGACGTGGAGCTGGAGCCGGACCAGGTCGGTGTCGGTGGTCAGCTCGGTGATCGGGTGCTCGACCTGGAGCCGGGTGTTGACCTCCAGGAAGGCGAACATCTTGTCGCCGGGGTGGTACAGGAACTCGACGGTGCAGGCGCCGCGGTAGCCGACGGCCACGGCGGCGGCCTCGGCCGACGCCTTCAGCTGCTGGGCCTGGTCGTCGGCCAGGACCGGGGAGGCGGACTCCTCGATGATCTTCTGGTTGCGCCGCTGCACCGAGCAGTCGCGCACGCCCAGCGCCCACGCCGTGCCCTGCCCGTCGGCGATGACCTGCACCTCGACGTGGCGGGCGCCGGTGACCAGGCGCTCCAGGAAGACCACGCCCGAGCCGAACGCGCGCTCGGCCTCCTGGCTGGTGCGCTCGTAGGCGTCGGTCAGATCCTCGGCCGAGGCGACCATGCGGATGCCGCGCCCGCCGCCGCCCGCGGTGGCCTTGAGCATCAGGGGGTAGCCGATCTCGCCGCCGGCGCGCAGCGCGTCCTCCAGCGTGGCCACCTCGCCGCGGCTCCACGGCGCGACCGGGACGCCGACCTCCTCGGCGATGAGCTTGGCGCCGATCTTGTCGCCGAGCCGGCGCATCGCCTCCGCGCTCGGCCCGACGAAGGTGACGCCGATCTTCTCGCACAGCTCGGCGAAGGACGGGTCTTCGGCGACGAAGCCCCACCCGACCCACGCGGCGTCGGCCCCGGTCTCGATCAGCGCCCGCTCCAGCACGGCGTGGTCGAGGTAGGGCCGGGCCGACGCGGGGCCCAGCGGGTAGGCGACGTCGGCCTCGCGGACGAAGGTCGCCTCGCGGTCGGCGTCGGTGTAGAGCGCGATCGTCTCGATCCGCTTGCCGGTCTCCGCCGAGAGATCCCGGACGGCGTGGATGAGCCGCATCGCGGCCTCTCCGCGGTTGACGATGGCGACACGATTGAACACCGGTTGAGCCTCCCACGTACCCCGTACAGAAGGCGAAGTCCGGGACGGTTCCCGGAGCCTCGCACGTCACTGTCTCTACCGTGCTCGATCAACGCCTGATGCACCAATGTCGGTCTAGTGCATGCCGGGGCCCCTGCTTTGTGCGATTCCCACAAAAAGTGCCCCCGCCACAGGGTTCGAGCGCCGGTTCCCGTGGCACCCTGCCACAAGCCGTCACTGTACCGGCGACCTGCGTTCCTTCCGTCCTCCCGGTAGTCCTTCCACCCACGCGGCCCGCACGGAAGTCCCCCGGATGTGGCAAAGTGCCATGAACCACAAGATCGAAAGGTGCGTGTCTTGGCAGTCTCCGTCGCCGCGTTGATGCTGACCTCATTACTCACCTCTCCGTCCGCCGCGCTGCCGGCCTGCCCGCAGATCTTCGGGCACGGCGGCTATCCCACCGGGGCGAACGCCTGGGAACGGGACCAGGTGCGCCAGCCCAACAACCCCACGGCCGTGAACCGCTACAAGGGCTGGGGCGCCTCCGGCGTCGAGGCCGACCTCCAGCTCACCAAGGACGGCACCAAGGCCGTCATGTGGCACAACACCTCGACCTGGGGTCTCACGGGCACGAAGAAGAACATCACCGAGATCTGGTGGGCGGCGGGCGACACCGCGCTCAAGGGCCGGACCATCAACCGCGGCCTGTTCAAGGGTGAGACCGTCTACACCTTCCGCGAGTGGCTGGGCGCGATGAGGTCCGCCGGCATGGTCGGGCTGGTCGAGATCAAGCCCGAGGCCCGGCAGTCGCTGCTCAGCTCCAACGCCACCGTCAAGGCCCAGGGGTGGCGCGAGGTGCTCGACCCGGTCAAGGAGAGCATCCGGTCGCAGGAGATCATCCTGTACTCCCACGACAGCGCGATCGCCGCCGAGCTGAAGCAGCGGGTGACCGCCGCGGGCCTGACGCAGGTGCTGAGCGGCGGGCCCATCTGGCCGGAGGTGACCAAGTGGGAGGAACCGCCGCCCTCCTGGCGGCTGAACGAGAACGCGTGGAAGTCGGCGCTCCAGAGCGGCGCCAAGCGGGTGGCCAGCGACTACACGCCGGAGTTCAGCGCCTGGCTGAAGGGCAAGTGCCAGTAGCCGCCTCCTGACGACGCGTGCGCCCCCCGGCCGCCCGTCCCGGCGGGCCGGTCAGGTGGGCGGGCCGGGTGGCAGGGGGAGGCGGAGCACGAAGCGGGGGCCCTGCGGGGAGTCCTCGATGCCCAGGTCCCCCTGGTGGGCGCGGGCGATGGCACGGGAGATGGCCAGGCCGAGTCCGCTGCCCTCGGGGTCGCGCCGCCGTCCCTCGGTCAGGCGTACGAACGGCTCGAACACCCGCTCGCGGTCCGCGGGCGCGACGCCGGCACCGTCGTCGCGGACCGAGACCACCGCCTGGCCGTCGCGCCGCTCCACCCGCACCTCGACGAGGGTACGGGCGTGCCGCTGCGCGTTGACCAGCAGGTTCGTCAGCACCTCCCCGACCTGGACGCGGTTGCCGAGCACCTCGACATCCTCCTCGGCGTCCACGCGGATCAGCGGCCCGGCCCGGCGGCTCGCGACCTCCTCGCGGACCAGCGTGCCCAGCCGCACCGGTTCCCGGTGGCCCGGGGCGGCCGTACGGACGCGGGCCAGCGACAACATCTCCTCGATGATCGCCTGGAACCGGTCGGCGGTGGACAGCGCGTCGCGCAGGGCGGCGTGGGGGTCGGCGTCGGGGTAGGTCAGCGCCTCCTCCAGCCGGACCCGCAGGCCGGTCAGCGGCGTACGCAGCTCGTGGGAGACCATGGAGGAGAAGTTGCGCTGCTGCTCGACGGCCTCCTCCAGGCGGCCCAGGGTCTTGTTGGCGGTACGGGCGAGCTGCGCGACCGCGTCGTCGCCGGGCGGCTCCGGCACCCGCTTGCTCAGGTCGGTGACCGTGATCTCGGCCATCCTGGCCCGCATCGCCTCGACCGGCCGCAGCGTACGCCCGATCAGGAACGCGGCGATCCAGGTCAGCAACGCGCTGACGGCCAGCACCCCGGAGGCGAGCAGCAGCTCCAGGCGGCGGGTGCCGAGGAGGGGCGGCTCCACCAGCCCGGCGTAGACGACGTGGGCCGCGCCGCCCCACAACAACCGTTCCTCCTGCGGGGAGGGCCTGGTGGCGGTGAACATCACGCACTCGCCGTCCGCGCAGGCGACGCCATGCTGGATGCGGTCGTCGGAGGCGGGCCGGAGCGTGCTGATGGGCGGCCGCCCGGACGCGGCGCGGCTGGCCACGACCACGTGGCCGCGGGCGTCCACGAGCTGGAGGAGGTCGACCTCCGAGGTGGTCACCGGGGGGCTCGGGGTCGCGGTCATCGAGCCGATCCATTCGGTGGTGGCCCGCTGCGTGTCCGCGAAGACGTTCTGCCGCAGCCTGTCGCGGATCAGCAGGTCGAGGGCGATGCCGATCGCCGTGCAGACGATGAGCGACAACACGGCGGTGGCCAGGGTGAGCCGCGCCTGGACCGAGAGCGGAAGCGGCCGCAGGGACCCCACCCCCTCACCGGTCTCGCCCGGGTCCTTCCCGCCCACATGCTCTCAACCGGGGTCTCATCGGACGTCCAAGGACCGGCAATGACTCCGTGGAGGTCCCGGGCGCCACGCTCCGGCCATCGATCCCGCGATGGCCATAAATATGCACATATCACCGATTTACGGAGACATATACTGACCGTAAAGGGTATTCAGAGAAATGCCTTGTTTGCTTCATGGCGGCGGTCGCATTCCCTGTTGTAAGATCGCCGTTCGTGGCAGCGGGGGTTCCGGTGGTGCCGAATGCTTCGGAGGGCTCGTGCAATTCGGGCCTCGTTTCCGGAGCGCGCCGCGATTCTCCCCATTGTCCGGTCAGGAAATGCGCCGGCAGTCAGGAGAGAGCATCGTGAAGATCGCACCCGCCGCCGCCGCGCTCGCCCTCGTCACGGGGCTCGCGGCCTGCGGCGGCGGCGCGGCCCCCACCGCAACGGGCGGCTCCGGCGGCCTGGAGAAGACCGAGCTGCTGGTCGGCGTGGTGCCGGTGCCCTCGGCGGCGCCGCTGTTCATCGCGCAGAAACGCGGATTCCTCAAGGCCGAGGGCCTGACGGTCAAGACCGAGATCATTCAGGCCCCTCAGGCGGTCATGCCGAAAATCCTCAACGGCAGCATGGACGTCTTCCTCACCTCATATGTCTCATTGTTGTCCATCAACGATTCCGGCGCGGCCAAGCTCAAGTTGTTCCAGCACAGCCAGGAGGCGGCCCCCGGCATCGCGGGCGTCGTCGTCCCCAAGGGATCGCCGGTCAAGACGGCCGCCGACCTCAAGGGCAGGACGGTCGCGGTCAACGTGCTCAAGGCGCTGGGCCAGACGGTCACCAACTCCCACCTCCAGCAGGCCGGCCTCGCGCCCGGCGACGTCAAGTACGTGGCGATGCCGTTCAACGAGCAGGTCGGCGCGTTGTCCTCGGGCAAGGTCGACGCCGCCTGGCTGGTCGAGCCGTTCCTGACCGCGGCCAAGAGGGCGGGCGGCACCGAGGTGATCGACACCATGTCGGGCCCGACCGCGGGCATCCCGATCGACGGCTGGGGCGTGTCGGAGGACTGGCTGGCCAAGAACCCGCGCACCGCCGCCGCCTTCCACCGCGCCCTGGCCGCGGCGCTGGCGGTCGCCGCCACCGACCGTGGCGCGATCAACGAGGTCATCCCCACGTACACGCAGATCGACGCGGCGGGCGCGGCCGCCATGAAGCTGGGCGTCTTCTCGATGGAGCCGCCCAGGCAGGGCTTCCAGAAGCTGGCCGACCTGCTCGTCGGCTACGGCTACCTCAAGAGCAAGCCGGTCGTCGAGCAGCAGATCGCGACCGGACTGGGATGATCACGCGGGGCGGGCGGCTGCTCCTCGGGGCGGCGGGGGTCGCCGGGGTGCTCCTCGCGGCCGAGGCGGCGGGGCGGGCCGGGCTCATCGACCCGGGCGTGTTGCCGTACACCTCGGCCGTCCTGGCCGCCGCGGCCGGGCTGGCGGCCGACGGCGGGTTCCAGGCGCAGGTGCTGGCCACGCTCGGCGCGTGCGCGGCCGGCCTGCTGATCGCGATCGCGATGGCGGTGCCGGCCGGGCTGCTGCTCGGCACGGTGCCGGTGGTGGAACGCTCGGTGCGGCCGGTGGTGGAGTTCCTGCGGCCGATCCCGTCGGTGTCGCTGATCCCGCTGGCCATGTTCCTGTTCCCGGACAGCGCCGACGCCAAGACCTCACTGATCGTCTACACCTGCTGCTGGCCGCTGCTCATCAACACCATGTACGGCCTGACCGAGGTCGATCCGCTGGCCAAGGAGACGCTGCGCAGCTTCGGCTTCGGCCCGCTGGCGGTCGTGCTGCGGGTCAGCCTGCCGAGCGCCGCGCCGTTCGTCGCGACCGGCGTGCGCATCTCGGTCGGGGTCACGCTCATCGTCGCCGTCAGCGTGGAGCTCATCGCGGGCGGCCACGGCATCGGCACGTTCCTGCTCCAGGCGGGCGGCGCCAACCGCGTCGACCGGGTGCTGGCCGGCACACTGTGGGCGGGCCTGCTCGGGCTGGCCGCGAACATGCTGGTCACCTCGGCCGAGCGGCGCCTGTTCCGCTGGCACCACGCCCGTACGGAGGTGGCGGTGTGACCGCGTCCAGGACGGGCCGGCTGTGGCGCCACTGGCTGCTGCCCGTGGTGGCCGTGGTGTGGGAGCTGGCCGCCCGGCAGGCGGGGGCCGTCTACTTCCCGCCGCCCAGCACGATCCTGGTCCGGCTGCGCGAGATGTGGTTCTCCGGGCCGCCCGGCCGGCTGTTCCTCACCGACGAGGCGGTCGCCGACCTGCTGCCCAGCCTGGGGCGGCTGATGGCGGGCTGGGCACTGGCGGCGCTGGCCGGGGTCGCGCTCGGCCTGGCCCTGGGCCGCCTGGAGTGGCTGGCGGCGCTGGCCGAGCCGCTGCTGCACTTCGGCCGCTCGGTCCCGCCCTCCGCGCTGCTGCCGGTGTTCCTGCTGCTGTTCAAGATCGGCACCCCGATGCAGCTCGCCTCCATCGTGTACGGGGTGGTGTGGCCCGTACTGATCAACTCCATGGACGGCGGCCGTCACGTCGACCGCGGCTACCTCGACACCGGCCGGGTCTTCCGGCTGTCCGCGCCCACCCGCCTGTTCCACGTCATCCTGCCCGCCGCCGCGCCGAAGATCCTGGCGGGCCTGCGGCTCAGCGTCTCGCTGGCGCTGATCATGATGGTCATCTCCGAGCTCTACGGCAGCAGCGAGGGCATCGGCCACCGCCTGCTGGAGGCGCAGAGCGAGTTCGACATCCCGGCCATGTGGGCGGGCATCGTGCTGCTGGGCGTGCTGGGCGTGGCGCTCAACTCGATCTTCCTGGCGGCCGAGCGGGGGCTGCTGCGCCGGCACGCCGTCGCGCGCGCCTGACGGCTCAGCCCTGATCGTGCAGGCGTTCGATGATCTCGTGTTGCCGGGCGGTGTAGAAGGCGCGGTCCGGGGCCTCGGTGAGCGCGCCGGGCCGTTCGACGTCGTGGCCGGCGTAGACCTGCGCCCATAGTCGCGTCTTGACCCGGCTGGGCAGGTTCGCCATGCCGGGCCTGCGGCGGGCGCGGCGCAGGGCGGCCAGGTCCAGCTCGGCCGCGGCGACCAGCGACTCCCCCGGCCCCGCCTGGGCCAGCGCGCGGCCCTCGTGGTCGATCAGCTCCGAGCCGCCGTTGACCGAGTCGCCCGGGATCGCGATGCCGGACAGCCCCGCGGTGTTGGCCGAGACGACGAAGGCCAGGTTCTCCAGGGCGCGGGCGCGCCGGGCGACCGCCTTGGGGGTCAGGGCCGGCGAGTACGCCTCGGAGGTCGGGTTGCACAACACCTCCGCGCCCCGCAGGGCCAGCGCCCTGGCCAGTTCGGGCACCAGGATCTCCTCCGAGGCGAGGACCGCCAGGTTGCCGATCTCGGTCCGCGCGACCGGCAGGACGCCGTCGAGACCGTAGCGGTCGAGGTAGCGTTCCCACACGTCGTACGGCGTGGGCGTGAACATCGAGTGCAGCCGCCGGTAGCGCAGCACCGCCCCGCCCGCCGGGGAGAGGATCACGCACGCCTGGAAGTACAGGCCGGGGAAGTGCTCGTCGCGCTCGTAGGCGTTCACGCACAGGAACACGTCGTTCGCCGCGGCGATCTCGCCCAGCTCCCGGTACTCGGGCCCGTCCACGTCGAGGGCGGCCTTCTCGCGCCACTCGGCGGGGCTCTCGCGGGCGGGGAAGCCGGTCAGGACGTACTCCGGCAGCACCACCAGCCGCAGGGCGGGGCCGAGCCACGCCTTGCTGCCGCCGACGCGCGCGCCGACGCGGCCGACGGCCGCGGCCAGGTCGGCCCGGTCCGTGACGGCCCTGGCCTCGATCTGGAGGGCCAGGGCGGTGTAGGCGGTCATGTCAGGCCGTCCGGCGCTCGTCGATCAGGGTGCGCCGGACGCACTCGCCGTTCCTGATCCACTGCCAGGTACGGCTGCGCGAGCCACCGTCCTTGCTCAGCACGATCAGCTCGAACAGCCGCAGGTCGTCGCCCTCGGCCTTGAAGCGCCAGGTCAGGTAGATGGTGTCGGCGTCGAGCTCCCAGAACTGGCCGGTCAGCCGCTCGGTGTCGAATCCGCACCGGCCGCCGCCCAGGTACGTGCCGGGGAACTCGTGCACCTCGGTCCGGCCGTCGTCCCAGCGGTAGCGGTTGGTCTGGTGGTAGACCGCGTCGTCGAGGATCGCGCAGGTCATCTCGACGTGGTGGCGGTCGATCACCGCGCCGTCCTTGTCGACGTGCACGTACCGGCCGGCCCATTCGCCCTCGTGGCGGGCCAGCAGCGGCATCTCGGCGCGCAGTCCCATGCTCTATCCCTCCTTCGGGTGCCACCACGGGTCGGCGGCCCCGGACCGGTTGATCAGGAACGCCCTGCGGCGCAGGAAACGGCCGATCGAGGCGGCTCCCATGCGTGAGCCGCCCAGCCCCGACAGGCCGAAGGAGTTCTTCTCGCCCTCGTGGACGAGCGCGGTCAGCGCGGCGTCGTTGACGCTGACCGCGCCGGCGCGCAGCCGGGCGGCGACGTCCAGCGCCTGCCGCTCGGTGGCGGCGAACACGGCGGCCGACAACCCGTACGCGCTGTCGTTGGCCAGCGCGACCGCCTCCTCCGCGCCGGAGACGGCCATGACCGGCAACACCGGCCCGAACGTCTCCTCCGTCATGACCAGCATGTCGTGCCCCACCCGCGACAACACCGTGGGACGGCACCAGAGCCCGCCGCCGTGCCGCTCGATCGACCCGCCCGTGTGGGTCAGCGCGCCCTTGGCGGCGGCGTCGGCCAGGTGGGCGGCGATCACGTCGGCCTGCGCGGCGTCGATGATCGGCCCGATCGGGCCGCCCTCGCAGGTCAGCCGGGTGCCTCCGGCCCGGTCGGCCAGCAGGCCGAGGAAGGCGTCGTACGCGCCGTGCTCGACGTAGACGCGTTCGACGGACTGGCAGGACTGCCCGGCGTTGGCGGTGCCGCCCCACAGGACGGCCTCGGCCGCGCGTTCCAGGTCGGCGCCCGCGAGGACGATCGCCGGGTCCTTGCCGCCCAGCTCCAGATGGGCGGGGACGAACGCGCGCGCCGCCGCCTCGGCCACCCGGCGGCCGGTCGGGACGCTGCCGGTGAACACGACGGTGTCGACCAGGCCCACGAGCCGTTCCCCGGTCTCCGCCGCGCCCTCGACCAGCCGCAGCGGCAGCTCGTCGGGGACCAGCCGCATCAGCGGCTCGATGAAGCGCGGCGTCACCTCGCTCGGCTTGACCAGCACCGCGCAGCCGGCCGCCAGCGCGGGCACCGCGTCGATCAGGCCGAGCAGCAGGGGGAAGTTCCACGGGCTGATCACCCCGGCCAGCTCGTACGGCACCGCGTCGCCGCCCACCGCGATCCCCGGCAGCGCGGCCGGGCGTTCGGGCGGGGGCGCGAGCAGCGCGGGGGCCTGGCGTACCCATCGGTCGACGAGCGCGGCGGTGAGCTGCCGCTCAAGCCTGGACTCGGCCTCGCGGCCGGTGTCGGCCACCAGCGCGGCCAGCAGCTCGTCGTCGGCGGCCAGCGCCCCGCCGAACGCGGCCAGCGCCTTTCCCCGGTCGGCGGCCCGCCAGGCGGGGGCCATCGCGCGCAGTCCGGCCGCGAGCTCCGTCAGCCGGTCGGGACCGACGGGCGCGAGCGGCCGCTCGATCCGCCCATTGAGCGGATTCCTGACGACGTGCCCGGTCGAAGGGATCACGAGGCCCATTGTGGTCACGTCGACCGGCAGGGTGTCCAGTCCGCGACCCGGCCCCGCGCCGGGGCCGGGCGGTCAGCCCTGGAGGAGGGCCGCGATCGTGGCCAGCAGCGCGATCGGCCCCATGACGGCCACCGTCACCACGGTCGCGCTGCGGCCGGGCAGCAGGCGGGCCAGCAACCGCGAGGCCCTGCGCCGCACCGGCCCCGAGCCCGGCAACACGAACAGCCCCAGCGTGAACACGCCCGCGGCCAGCGACTCCGCGTGGCTGGTACGCAGGCCGGCGGCCTCCAGCAGACCGGCGGCGCCCAGGCCGCACGCCAGTGCCAGGAGCAGGTTGCCCACGGTGACGAGCGCAGTGCGGGAGATCTCCGGCCGGTCCTCGGCGAGGAAGTACTCGCCGGCGCGCAGGGCCAGGGAGATCACCACCGCCAGCAGGCCGCCGACGACCGGCGTGACGACGGTCGTGGCCGACAGCGTGACCAGCGCCAGCACCCCGACGAATCCGCTGCTGGTCACGAACCGCCGCAGGTCGAACGGCTCGGCGGGCTCCACGGGCTCGGCCGCAGGCCGCGGCCGCTCCTCCGGGTGACCGGCGTACACCGTGGGCCCGGGGGACGGCTGGTGCTCCTGGAGGCCGCGCGGCGCGTACTGGACCGGCGGGAGCAGGTCGGAGACGACGTCCATGGTCAGCGTGCTGGCGGCGGGGTGCTCGGAGGCCGGGAGGCGGCCGCCGGGGTCGAGCGCCATGGCCAGCCGCAGCAGCTCCCGCGCGACGGGGCGGGCCGCGGGATCGACCCGCAGCGCCCGGCTCAGCCAGTCGCGCAGCCAGACGGGCGCCTCGTCGATCCGCGCCCGGCCCTCCATGGTGTTGAAGCAGACGGCCTCGAACGACCCCGTGCCGAACGGCGGCGTCCCCGTGGCGGCGAAGAACACGGTGGAGGCCAGCGCGTGCACGTCGGCCGCCGGGGTGATCTGCGAGGCCCGGATGATCTCCGGGGCCAGGTAGCCCGGCGTGCCGACGAACATGCCCGACTGCGTCAGCCGGGCCGCGTCGATCACGTGGGCGATGCCGAAGTCGATGACCAGCGGCTCGCCGCCGACCATCATGACGTTGGCCGGCTTGAGGTCGCGGTGGATCACGCCCGCCGCGTGGATGTCGACCAGCGCCTGGCACAGGCCCCGCGCGAGCCTGACGACCTCATGGGCCGGCAGCGGGCCGTCGGTCAGGACGGTCTGCTCCAGCGTGCGGCCGTCGGCGAAGCGGGTCACGACGTACGGGCGGTCGGCCACCAGTTCGGCGTCGATGACCTCGGCGACGTACCGGCTGCGCACCCGGCGCATGGTCTCCACCTCGCGGACGAGCCGGTCGCGCGCCTTGAGATCGGCGGCGACGTGCGGATGCAGCACCTTGATCGCGACCTGGCGCCCCGCCCCGTCGACACCGAGATGGGCGACTCCCATGCCGCCCTCGCCGATCTTCCTGATCACCCGATAAGGGCCGAGATGCTCCTGCGTCTGAGCACTCATCCTCGACGTCATCCTCCGTGATTCCCCCGTACGCCGTGCACCGGTGCGCCCCGGCGAGGACATTCTCCCGCAGCGCAACCCCCGATTTGCACAGTAAGCGAAGATCGGCCGATGTGCGCCGGGCCGGGGTTCTAGAGCCAGCCGCGGGCGGCGGCCTCCGCGCCCGCCTGGAAGCGGGAGGTCACGCCGAGGCTCTCCACCACGGCGGCGATCTTGCGGGTGGCCGTCCTGGCGCTGACGCCCAGGTGCCGGCCGATGGCCTCGTCCTTGAGACCGGCGTTGAGCAGGCGCAGGACGAGCAGGTCCGCCTCTGCCGGGCGTTCCTGGGCCGCCCTGGGCAGCCCCGCCAGCGGCCGGCCGCGTTCCCAGTAGACGTCGAACAGCTCCACCAGCGCGTCCAGCAGGCGGGAGGGGTGCAGCAGCGCGATGTTGTCGTAGACGCCGTCCACCAGCGGGAACAGGCCGATCCGGCGGTCGGCGATGCGCAGCTTGAACGGCAGGCGGCCGACGAACCTGGACCGCTCGCCCTCCTCGGCCAGCCGGATCAGGGTCTCCAGGCGGCCGGGCCGGTCCAGGGACTCGGCGCAGTAGACCACGCGGATGTCCACGCCGCGTGCCAGCAGCTGCCTGGTGCCGGCCAGCTCCGACTCGTTGGTGTCCTGGGAGTCGTCGGGGCGGCCCACGTACGGCGGGCGGTCGAAGCCGAGCAGTTCCACGCTGACCGTCCGCTGGAGTTCGGTGATCACCCGCTTGACGGCCTCCTCCCCGGCCAGGACCTCCACAACGCCCGCGGGCCCGGACCCCATCCGGCCGGAGTGGTAGAGCTGGGCGAAGTCCGACACGACCGTCCTGACCGCGGCGAGCCGGGCCTCGGCCTCCAGGCGGCGGCGGTCCACCAGCCATTCGATCGCCACCTCCGGCGGCACGGCCTCGTACCGGCCGGGCGCGGTGCGGCGCAGCAGCCCGGCCTCGGCCAGGCGGGCCAGCGCGGGGCGCACCCGGGCGGGGCCGACGCCCAGCGCGGCCGCGGACTCCGCCGTACGCAGGCCGGGCCGGCGCAGCAGCAACCGGTAGAGCCGTTCGTCGAAGTCCGGGACGCCCACCGCGCCGAGCACAGACCGGTCCCCCAAGAAGCACCATCCGAAAATGTCATTTTTGGTCACGTGGCCGAAAATGTCAGCACTATATCTCGACACTGATCTCCACTGGGCGCTTGACTCCATGACGGCCCTCCGGTGATCCTCCCCGGACGGGTGACCAGGCTCATCCCCCCTTGAGGAGCAATGTCCCGCAACACCCGCGTTCACCGCGCACTGGCGCTGGCCGCCGCCCTGGCGGTCACCGCCGCCGTACCGGCAGTGGCCCTGCCCGCGGCGGCCTCCACCCCGCCCGCCGCCGCCCCCTCCCCCTACGTCGTCACCCTGACCGAGTCGCCCCTCGCCACCTACGACGGCGGCGTGACCGGCATCGCGCCCACCAAGGGTGGCAAGGGCAGGAAGGTCGACACCTCCAGCGCCCACGCCAAGCGCTACCGCGACCGCCTGACCAAGCGGCAGGACGAGGTGGCCCGCAGCGTCGGCGCCGCCGCCAACGCCCACCACGTGGTCGCCTCCAACAGCTTCACCGCCGACCTCACCCCCGCCCAGGCGCTGCGGCTGCACGCCACGCGGGGCGTGTTGTCCGTCACCCCGGACGTCCTGCACAAGGCACTGGACGACCGCAACTCCACCGACTTCCTCCGCCTGTCCGGCGACCGCGGCCTGTGGGCCGGGCTCGGCGGCGTGGACAAGGCGGGCAAGGGCGTGGTCGTGGGCGTCGTGGACACCGGCATCTGGCCGGAGAACCCGTCCTTCGCCGGACCGGCCCTCGGGACCGAGCCGCCCACGGACGCCGACCCGTACCGGCCCTACCTCAAGGACGGGGCCACGGTCATGCACAAGGCCGACGGCTCCACGTTCACGGGCGTGTGCCAGACCGGCGAGCGCTTCACCGCCGACCTGTGCAACGGGAAGCTGATCGGCGCCCGCTACTTCGGCGAGCAGTGGCTCCGGGCCAACCCGCCGGACAAGCGTGACGACTTCCTGTCCCCGCGCGACGCGCAGGGCCACGGCTCGCACACCGCCGGCACCGCGGCGGGTGACCACGGCGTCCCCGCCGCCGCGAACGGCATCGACTTCGGCGCGATCTCGGGCGTCGCGCCCGGCGCGGCCGTCGCCGTCTACAAGGCGCTCTGGCAGGGCAAGGACGGCGGCACGACCGGCGGCTTCAGCTCCGACCTCATCGCGGCCATCGACCAGGCGGTGGCCGACGGCGTCGATGTGATCAACTACTCGATCGGCAGCACCGCGTCGGAGTCGGCCGCCGACGACCCGATCCAGCTCGCCTTCCTCGCCGCCGCCCAGGCCGGCGTCTTCGTCGCGACCGCGGGCGGCAACTCCGGCCCCGACGCCTCCACGCTGGACAACACCGCGCCCTGGACGACGACGGTCGCCGCCGGCACGATCGCGCCGTACCGGGGCGAGGTCCGGCTCGGCAACGGCGCCGCCTACCGGGGCACCAGCACCTCGGTCGTCGCGCCGCTCGGCCCGAAGCCGCTGGTCACCGCCGTGTCGGTGAAGGCCGCTCAGGCCACCGACGCCGACGCCGAGGTGTGCGCGGCCGGCTCGCTCGACCCGGCCGCGACGGCCGGGAAGATCGTCTATTGCGCGCGCGGGACGACCGCCCGCGTGGACAAGTCGGCCGAGGTCCGGCGGGCCGGCGGCGCCGGCATGGTGCTGGGCAACCCGGCCGCCGCTTCCACCGACGCCGACCTGCACGCCGTCCCGACCGTGCACGTGGACGCGCCCGACGCGGCCCGGATCGCGGCGTACGCGGCCACGCCGGGCGCCACGGCCACCCTGCTCCCGGCCCCTGCCGACGGCGTGGCCTACCCCGAGGTCACGAGCTTCTCCTCGCGCGGTCCGGCGCTGTCCGCCCGGGGCGACCTGCTCAAGCCGGACATCACCGCGCCCGGCGCGGCGATCCTGGCCGCCGTCGCGCCCCCCGGCAACGACGGCAAGGACTTCGACTTCTACTCCGGCACCTCGATGGCCACCCCGCACATCGCCGGCCTGGCCGCCCTCTATCTCGGCCGGAACCCGCTGATGTCGCCGACGGCGATCAAGTCGGCCATGATGACGACCGCGTACGACACCAGGACCCCGGACGTGTTCGCCCAGGGCGCCGGCCACGTGGACCCGTCCCGCATGCTCACCCCCGGCCTGGTCTACGACGCGGGCGCGCAGGACTGGTACGGCTACCTCGAAGGGCTCGGCGTCGCGACCGGCACCGGTGTCAAGCCGCTGGCCGCCCCCGACCTGAACTACCCGACGATCTCGGTGGGCGAGCTGTTCGGCAGCCGTACCGTTACCCGTAAGGTGACGGCGCTCACGCCGGGCATCTACCACTCCTCGATCGAGCTGCCCGGGTTCAGGGCGAAGGTCAAGCCGTCCACGCTGGTCTTCAAGGAGGCGGGCCAGACCAAGGAGTTCACCGTCACCATGGAGATGCTGCCCGAGACCGGGGCGGACACCGTCACCGGGCGGCTCACCTGGACCGGCGCGGGCGCCGACGTGCGAAGCGCGATCGTGGTCACGCCGCTGAGCGCCAGGGCGCCCGCCGAGGTGCGCGGCACGGGCGCGGCGGGCTCGTCGTCCTTCGAGGTGACGCCGGGGCTGAAGAAGTTCCAGGTCACGCCGTACGGGCCGGTGTCGGCCGAGGAAGTACCCGGCACGGTCAGCCAGGACGAGGTGTGGGGACGCGAGTTCCCCGTCACGGTGCCCGAGGGCGCCAAGGCGGCCGCGTTCCGGGTCAGGGCGGTCGACCCGGAGGCCCAGGTGGGCGGCCTGCTCTTCTACGAGGCCAATGGCGTACGCGAGTTCGAGTCGTGGGTGTACAGCCTGGACGGCGACCACCGCGCGGTGTTGTCCCGTCCCCGGCCGGGCAGCCACGTCCTGGTCGTGGTCACACTCGGCGACCTGCCCGGGACGACGTCCACGGCGTTCACGACCCAGACCGACGTCGTGGAGGCGCGGCACGCGCGCGGCGCGCTCACCGTGACGCCGGCCAGGCCGAAGACGGAGACCGGCAAGCCGTTCACGCTGACCGCCTCGTGGACGGGCGCGACGCCGCGCGTCAACACCGGCTACGTCGAGTACCCCAACGGCGCCGGGACGATCGTCACGGTCAACTGACCGGCGGCGGCCGGTGCGCGCCCCCGGACTCCGGCTCCACTACGCGGGCACGGTTATCGTGTGGCCTGTGATCCGTACCGTGGTGGTTGATGTGGACGACACGCTGTGCCTCACCGAGGCCGCGTGCTTCGAGCTGGAGAACGAGGCCCTGGCGCGCATCGGCCGCGACCCCATGTCCAGGGCCGCGCACGTGGCCACATGGGGCCGGCCGCTGCACGAGGCGATGCCGATGCGCTCGCCCGGCCTCGACCTGGCCGCCTACCTCGCCGCGCACCACACGCTGCTGCGCGAGTACGCGGCGGCCGGGCGGGTCGACGTCGTGCCCCAGGCGAACCTGCGTACGCTCGACGAGCTGAACGCCGCCGGGCGCGAGGTCATGCTGCTGACCTCGCGCACCGAGGCCGAGATGGAACACCTGACGGCGCCGGGCCACGTGCTCGACGGCCGGCTCGCGGCCGTCTACCACGCGGGCAACACCCGCTTCGGCAAGCCCGACCCGCGCGCCTTCGACGAGCTGCTGGCCGAGACCGGCCGCGACCCCCGCGAGTGCCTGTACGTCGGCGACTCCCCCACCGACGCCCAGGCGGCCACCGGCGCCGGCCTGCGTTTCGTGGCCTGCATGCAGAGCGGGCTGCGCGAACCCGCCGACTTCGCCCCCCACCCGGTCGACGCCTTCATCGACGCCTTCCACGACCTGGCCGGCGCCGTCACCCGCCTTGAGGACGCCACCCCCGTCGTGCTGCGCGACCGCCTCCCCTGACCGCGCCGGTCAGGGGAGCCGCCGTACCCTCAGCACGTTGTCGGTGCGGGTGGCCGGCCGCCCGTCGGGACCGGTCTGGGTACGTTCGAACTCCTCGGCCCGCACCACCTCCCACTCGCCCTCGGCGAGCTCCAGCGCGTCGAGCACCTCCCCCGGGGTGGGCAGGCGCAGGCCGGGGTGGGCCTCGGGCTCCCACGGCGGCATGCCGGCGTGCCCGATCACCAGGAGCTGGCCACCGGGCGCGACGGCCGCGGCGGCGGCCCGCAGGACCTTCTCGCGCGACAGCTCGGCGGGCGAGTGCAGGTAGCTCGCGGTGACCAGGTCGTACGCGCCGTCGGGGAAGGACTCGGCCAGGTCGTGGCGCTGCCAGTCGATGCGCGCGGCCAGGCCCTCGTCCGCGGCGTGCCCGGCGGCGCGGGCCAGGGCCACGCCGGAGACGTCGGCGGCGGTGACCCGCCAGCCGCGGCGGGCGAGCCACACGGCGTCGGCACCCTCGCCGCAACCCAGTTCCAGCGCGGTGCCGGGGGCCAGGTCCGCGACCTCCTCGACCAGACGGGCGTTGGGGTTGCCGCTCCAGACGCGTTCGGACCCGCTGTAGCGCTCGTCCCAGAACCGCTCGCCGGAGACCGGGGCAGCGTGGTCTGCCACGGCTCGGCGGGCCTCCTCCTCGATCAGGTCGGCGTTGACGGCCGCCGCCGCCCTGACGCCCGACGCGGCCGCGCCGATGGCGTTCTCGCCCAGGTCGGCCACGTTCCCGGCGACCCACACGCCGGGCACGTTCGTCGCTCCGGCCGGGCCGGCGACCACGTGGGTGCCCATCACGTGCCCGTGCATGAGCTGCTCGGCCGTCTCGACGCCGAGATCCTCCAGCAGGGCCGAACGGGCGGCGAAGCGGGGTGCGACGACGAAGGCGCGGCAGGGGACGACGTCGCCGTTCTCCAGGGTGACGCCGGTGAGCGGGCCGGAGTCCGGCGACAGGCCGGTGACGCGCCCCTCGACGACCGTGACGCCGCGGGCGGCCAGCTTGGCGAGGTCGTCCGCGCCGGGCGGCGGGGCGGTGTGGGTGAAGAGGGTCACCTCCGCGCTCCACTGCCGCCACAGCAGCGCCTGGTGCGTGGCGAGCGACCCGGCGGCCAGTACGCCGATCGGCTGGTCGCGTACCTCCCACCCGTGGCAGTACGGGCAGTGCAGCACCTCGCGGCCCCACCTCTCTGCCACGCCGGGCAGCTCGGGCAGCTCGTCCACCAGGCCCGTGGTGACCAGCAGCCGGTCCGCCGCGACCGCGGACCCGTCGGCGAGCCGTACGCGGAAGCCGCCGTCGTCCA
Organism: Nonomuraea sp. WAC 01424; assembly: GCF_003947315.1. Taxonomy (NCBI): domain Bacteria; kingdom Bacillati; phylum Actinomycetota; class Actinomycetes; order Streptosporangiales; family Streptosporangiaceae; genus Nonomuraea; species Nonomuraea sp. WAC 01424. The sequence goes on along the minus strand of NZ_QHHZ01000010.1, from coordinate 335,027 downwards.
GGCGTTCGGCCGCGACGGCGGTGCCGGTGACGATCTCGCCGCCGTAACCGGTCACCTCGTCGCGGCCGGCGGCCAGCAGCTCCAGGGGCGGGGTGCCCTCGCGGCCCAGGTAGACGTGCACACCCTCGGCCGGGGCGTTGCGCGGCCGGCCCTCGTCGATCACCAGCACCCGGCGGCGGGCCCGGCTCAGGGTCAGGGCCCCGCTCAGCCCGGCCGCGCCGCCGCCGATCACCACCACGTCGTACGTGTCGTCCATCAGTTCCTCCAGAGATGCGCCGATGGCACACTGTGCGGGCCGCGCGGACGGTTTGACAAATGTCGTTGCCGAAATGGCAAGCTGGGCCCATGGAGGACACACCGGAGCTGGAGGAGGTCCTGCGGGCGGTCGGGCCGCGGCTGCGGGCGTTGCGGCAGCGGCGGGGGGTGACGCTGGCCCAGCTCGCCGAGGCCACCGGGATCTCGGTCAGCACGCTGTCGCGGCTGGAGTCCGGCGGGCGCAGGCCCACGCTGGAGTTGCTGCTGTCGCTGGCGCGAGCCCATCAGGTGCCGCTGGACGAGCTGATCGACGCGCCGCCGACCGGCGATCCGAGGGTGCATCTGCGGCCGTTGTCGCGGCACGGGATGACGTACATCCCGTTGAGCCGGCGTCCGGGCGGGATGCAGGCGTACAAGCAGATCTACCCGCCAGGCTGGCCCCACGGCGAGTACGAGCAGCAGGTCCACGAGGGCTACGAATGGCTGTACGTGTTGTCGGGACGGCTGCGCCTGCTGCTCGGCGAGCACGACGTGCTGCTGACGGCGGGCGAGGTGGCCGAGTTCGACACGCGGGTGCCGCACGCCTTCGCCAATCCCACCTCGGAGCCGACCGAGGTGCTCGCGCTGTTCGGCCCCCAGGGCGAGCGCCTGCACGTACGTGCCCGCCCCTCGGGCCGGTGAGCCGCCGACCGGGAGCTGCCTGAGTTCGTCAGGAGGTGCCGAAGCCCTCCATCTTCTCGCGTTCCTCCAGCGGGGCGAGCTCCTGGAAGACGGTGATGTGCAGCCCGGCGGGCGCGTCGAGGCGGGAGTTGAGCGACTGCCAGGGCGTGAGGGTGGGCGGGGCCACCTCGGTCGCGCCCGCCGACACCAGGCGGTCGGTGGTCGCGCGGGAGTCGTCCACCTCGAACGCGACCCGCATCTTCGGCGCGACCTGCCGCCCCACCTCGACGTCGTCGATCATCTTCTTCTGCGCCGGGTTCGCGATCTCCAGCGTGGCCCGGCCCGCGTCGAGGATCGTCACGCGGGCGCCGTCGCCGGAGGAATAGGCGGCCTCCTCGGTCAGGCCGAGCACGTCCCGGTAGAAGGCCAGGGCCGCCTCGTAGTCCTCCGCCTCGACGACCAGCCGGAGCTGACGTACGGCCGGGGCGTCGGGGTGGTCGTTCATGGGATTCTCCTCATCGAAAACGGACGATCACCCCGGCCAACCAGCGCCGGAGCCGGGAAATTCCGTAGCATCCCGGCCGGCGAGGGGGCTCCGGGGCTTCGGCGGTCAGGGTTGCGGGACGTCGTGGTCGGCGTCGACGCCCCGTGAGCCGTGCCACGATCTCCACAGCGCCTCGTACACGCCACCCGCCGCGATCAGCTCGTCGTGGGCTCCGACCTCCACCACCCGGCCGTTGTCCATGACCGCCACCCGGTCGGCGTCCCGGGCCGTGTGCAGGCGGTGGGCGATCGCGATGACGGTCCGCCCTTCCAGGACGGCGGCGAGCGAGCGTTCGGCGCGCCTGGCCGTACGGGGGTCGAGCATGGCGGTGGCCTCGTCGAGGATGACGGTGTGCGGGTCGGCCAGGATGACCCTGGCCAGGGCGAGCTGCTGGGCCCGGTCGGGGCCGAGGGCGGCGCCGGACGACTGGGTCCCCAGCTCGTCGTCGAGCGAGGCGACCCAGTCGGCGCCGACCGCCGCCAGCGCCTTGCCCAGGCGGTCGTCGTCGGCCGCCGGATCCGCCAGCAGCAGGTTGTCGCGTACGGTGCCGAGGAACAGGTGCTGTTCCTGGGTGACCAGGACGACGTGCTCGCGCAGCCGCGTGGGAGAGAGGTCGGCGACGGGCACCGAGCCGACCGTGACCGTGCCCAGGCGGGGCCGGTCGATGCCGGCCAGCAGCTTGCCCAGGGTGGACTTCCCGGCCCCCGAGGGGCCGACGACGGCCAGGCGCTCGCCGGGCCGTACGGTCAGATCGACGCCGGTCACCACGTCGTCGCCGCCTTCGTAGGCGAAGTGCACGCCGCGCGCCTCGATGCGGTCGCCCTGCGGCGCCGCGGCGGCGACCTCCTCCCGCGCCGGGGTCGCGAGACCCTCGATCCTGGCGAAGGAGGCGCCGCTGCTCTGCAGCTGCTCCAGCCAGATCAGGACCGTCTCGATCGGCTGGCCGAGCTGGCGCAGGTAGAGCACGCAGGTGACGACCGCACCCAGCGTGACCTGGCCGCGGTCCAGGAGCATCCCGCCGAGCAGCAGGACCAGCACGGGCGGCAGGAGCGAGGAGACCTCCACCGAGGGCCACAGCACACTGCGCAGGAACAGGGTCCGCAGCTGAGCGACCCGGCCGCGCTCGATCACCTGTTCCGCCGCCCGCGTGCGCTTGACCTGCAGGCCCAGGGCCTCGATGGTACGGGCGCCCGCGGCGTTGGCGGCCAGGTGCTCGGCCAGCTCCGAGCGGGCGGCGCCTTCCTCCAGGTAGGCGGTGCGGGCGCGGCGAAGGTACCAGCGGGAGGCGGCCACGATGCCGGCCAGCGCGAGCAGGCCCGCCGCGGCCAGAGCCGGGTCGACCAGGAAGACGGCGACGATCAGGAAGAGCGCCTGGAGGCTCGAGACGAGGATCGCGGGTGCGGCGTCACGCAGGGTGCGGCCGACAAGGGCCACGTCGGTGGTTCCGCGGGCGGTCAGGTCGCCGGTGCGGATGTGCTCGACGGTGGCGGCGGGCAGGGCCAGTACGCGGTCCAGGAGTTCGGAGCGGATGTGTTCCTGGACACGCTCGCTGAAGCGGGTGCCGATCTTCTCGGCGTACCTGGACAGGATCAGCTGGGCCAGCGCCGCGCCCACGGCGATCGCGGCGAGCACGTCGACCGTGCCTCCGGCGCTGATGACGTCGACGATGTCGCCCAGCAACCACGGGCTGACCAGCGCCGCGGCCGCCGCGAGGCTGTTGAGCAGCAGCGTCGCGGTGAAGCCCGGCATGTCGCGCCCGACCAGGCGCAGGGCGGCCCGCCGTACCTGCCGGGGGTCGGCGACGGGCAGGTCGCGGTTCATGCGAGCAGCGATCGGTAGGCGGGGGTGGACTCCATCAGCTCGCGGTGGGTGCCGGTGGCGGCCACCTGCCCGTCCTCGATGAACAGCACCTGGTCGGCCTGGGCGAGCAGCAGCGGCGAGGTGGTGGCCACGACCGTCGTACGGCCGGCGCGGGCCGTACGGAGGCGCCCTGCCAGGAGGGACTCGGTGTGCGCGTCGAGCGCGGAGGTGGGCTCCACGGCCAGCAGCACCTCGGGCTCGGCCAGCAGGGCCCGGGCCAGGCGCACGCGCTGCCGCTGGCCGCCCGACAGGTTGCGCCCGCCGGGTTCGATCACCGAGTCGAGCCCGTGGCGCAGCCCGGCGACCACGTCCTGCGCCGCGGCGACGTGCACGGCGCGGTGGACGGCCTCGTCGTCCGCCTCGCCCCGGCCCTGGAGGACCTCGCGCAGCGTGCCGGCGAACAGGGCGGCGTCGTGGTCGGCGATCAGGGAGGTGCCGTCGAACCCGCCCAGCCCTTCGAGCAGCGCCACGCTCTCCTCGGGCCGGGCGCCGGCCAGCCCGACCAGGCTCCCCTGCGCGATCTCCGGCCCGGCGGGACTGGATCGTTCCCCGGGGCGCAGCGCGAGGAAGCGGGTGACCTGGCGGGCGGCGACCAGGCCGTGGCTGATCTGGAAACTGCCCTCGATGAAGAAGGAGACGGGCACCACCAGCACGGCGATGTACCCGTACACGCCGACCAGCTCGCCCACCGTGATCGTCCCCTCGGCGGCCAGGCGGGCGCCCAGCCAGGTGACGGCGGCCAGGAACAGCGCGGGCAGCCCGGCGCCGAGCGCGCCGATCCAGCTCGTCAGGGACGCCACCCGGTAGCCCTGCTCGCGCAGGCTCGCCGAGTCGGCGCGGTACCGCTCGGCGTAGGTGTCCTTGCCGCCGAAGGCGTTGAGCACCCGCAGCCCCTCGATCAGGTCGACCAGGCGGGTGGTCAGCCTGCCCTGGTTCTCGCGGTAGCCGTTCTGCACCTTCATCAGCCGCCCGAGCAGCGGCCCGAGCACGAGCGCCAGCAGCGGCACGCCCAGCAGCACCACCACGGCCAGCACCACGGAGACCCGCAGCAGCAGCGCCGCCACCACGCCGTAGCTGATCACCGCGCCCACGCCGGGGCCGGTCACCGTCAGCGAGGCGGCGATGGTGATGACGTCGCCGATGCCGATCGTCACCACGTCGCCCGTCGAGGCGCGTTTGGGCAGGTCTGCGCCCAGCTTGTTGATCTGCTCGACCAGGGCGCGCACGGTGCGGAAGTTGGCGTCCATGCGGATCTTGGTCATCGTACGGTGCCGCAACATCGCCAGCCAGGCGTTGACCAGGCCCGCGCCGAGCAGCGCCAGCACCCAGCCGGACGCCAGGCCGTCGTCGATCGCCCTGGACAGCAGGTACGGCGGGAGCGTCAGGCCCACCATCCAAAGGGTCCCCAGCATCGCGCCCAGCGCGACCCGGCCCTTCTGCGCCCAGGCCAGCCAGAACAAATACCGAGCCGCCTTCATGACGGTCACGCTAGAGCATGGCTTTTGCGGCTCTTTGCCCGCCCCTTGCATGATCGTTCGCGGCAGCCGACTCCGGTGATCCGTCGCGCGCGCCGTCGTTCATGGAGACGTCTCAGCGGCAAGATGGGTGTCTGGGCATCCGATCTGCCTGAGGCGTCAACCCCCGATGTTCGACGGGAGAGCGACATGGACTGGCGGAGCTGGCATGACGAGTACGATCTCCCCGATTCCGTGCTGGCGCGGCGGCTGCGCGTCGTCCAGGAGCAGATACGGGTGGCGCTGGACGGTTACGCCCCCGGTCCGCTGAAGACGGTCAGCATCTGCGCCGGTCAGGGCCGGGACCTTCTCGGTGTCCTGGCCGGCCACGAACGCCGCGACGACGTACGAGCCCGTCTTGTCGAACTGGACCCGCGCAACACCGCCATCGCCCGGCAGGCGGCCGCCGCCGGCGGCCTGGGCCGGGTCGAGGTGATGACGGCCGACGCCGCGCTCACCGACAGCTACCGGGGCATGGCGCCCGCCGACCTCGTGCTGGCGTGCGGGGTGTTCGGCAACATCACCGACGAGGACATCCGGCGCACCGTCGGCCACTGCTCGCAGTTGTGCGACACGGGCGCCACGATCATCTGGACCCGGCACCGCGAGGCACCCGATCGGGTGCCGCTGATCTGCGACTGGTTCGAGGAACGCGGCTTCGAACGGCGCTGGTTGTCGGACCCGGAGGCGGGGTTCGGCGTCGGCGTGCACCGCTTCACGGGCCGGCCGGAACCGCTGGTCCCGGGTGAGCGCATGTTCACCTTCGTCGGCTACGGCGTACTCGAAGGAACGCGCGCCCGGACTTGAGGAGTGCCGGGCTCGGAACCGGTTACCTGGGTGAATATCGGAATCCTTATCGGCCGTGGTCCCACACCGCTATTGGACGTCTCGTTGCCGTCTCTGATCTTCTGGTCGTTCTTACGAGGATCCGGATCGAGTGCGGGGAGTCGAGATGAGACACGTTCATCGCGGGGGACTGCGGAGCAAGCTCGGAGCCGCCGTACTGGCGACCACCACGGCGATGACAGCCGTCGTCGGCCTGGCCGGTACGGCAGGGGCCGACACGCGTTCGGCGTCCGCCGTCGCCGCCGCGCAGTTCGCGAGCGGCACGGCCGACGTCAAGAAGCGACTGCGCGCGCTCGAGAACTCCTACCAGGGGCGCATCGGGGCCTACGCGATCGACACAGGCACCGGCAAGACCATCTCCTACCGGGGCGGCGAGCTGTTCCCCAGCGCCTCCACCTTCAAGGCCGTCCTGTGCGGCGCCATCTTGGCCAAGGCCCGGACGACCGATCCCGGCCTGCTGAACCGTACGCTGCGCTGGACCGCCAAGGAGCTGGTCACGAACTCGCCGATCACCGAGCTACCGGAGAACCTCAAGAACGGCATGACCGTGGACCGCCTGTGCCACGCGGCCGTCACCGCCAGCGACAACACCGCGGCGAACCTGCTGCTCAAGCAGATCGGCGGACCCGCGGGGCTGACCCGCTACTACCGTTCCCTCGGGGATCCGATCGGGCGGCTCGACCGCTGGGAGCCGGAGCTCAACGACTGGAAGCCGGACGAGAAGCGCGACACCATCAAGCCCGCGTTCATGGCTCGCAACCTGCAGAAACTCACCCTGGGCAGCACCCTCGTCCCTGAGGACCGGCAGCGGCTGAACGACTGGCTGCGGGCCAGCGTCACCGGTACCGAACGCATCCGCGCCGGGCTGCCGAAGAACTGGACCGTCGGCGACAAGACCGGGGGTGGCTCCGGGCCGTACGCGCCGGGCAACGACATCGCCGTCGCCTGGCCGCCGTCCGGCGCGCCGCTGATCATCGCCGTCTACACCAATCGCAACGACCCCACCGCGACCATGGACAACAGCGTGATCGCCAAGGCTGCCACGCTGCTGGCCGAAGGGCTGGGCTACTCCGGCCGCGGCGCACGCGACCAGTAGAACGCCGCCCGCTCGCGCGGGATGCCATTGGGCGGCCAGGGGGCGGGCGTAGCCGGTGCGGGCGGTGGCCGCCCGCAGGGGGGAACCGGCGACGAGGGAGCCGCGGGGCGGCGGGCCGGTCAGGTGGCCTTCCTGCGGGAGGCGGCCGGCACCACGCGGGGACGCAGCCGGGTGCGCACATCGTCCATGATGTCGGCGAGCTGGGCGACCTGCTCGCCGGTCAACAGATCGATCAGGCCGTCGCGGACCGCCGCCACATGTCCGGGCGCGGTCTTCGCGAGGAGTCGCCGGCCGTCTTCGGTGATGACGACCATGGCCCTGCGTTCGTCGCTGGCGTCGGTTTCGCGGCGTAGCAGTCCGGCCTTCTCCAGCTGGGCCACCTGGTAGCTCAGGCCGCTGCGCGAGGTGATCATCAGGTCGGCGAGCTCGGTGATGCACCGCCGCTGGGGGGTCGAATTCGACGCATCTCGCGTCGTGCCATCGACGCGCCCCCACATCCTGGAAAGGCCACTCATGAAGATCAGCATCATCGGCAAGGGCAACGTCGGCTCCGCGCTGGCACGCCGTCTCGCCACGGCCGGGCACACGGTCACCACGGCGAACTCGTCCACCGCTCCGGCCCAGGTCGCCGGGCTCGCCGCCGCGGCCGACGTCACCGTGCCGGCCGTGCCGTTCTCCGCCGTCGCCCAGTTCGACGCCGGGATCAGGACCGCCCTGCGGGACAAGGTCGTGATCGACGTCACCAACCCGCTGGCGGCCGACTTCATGTCGCTGACCATCGGGCACACCACCTCGGCGGGCGAGCAGGTGGCCGCCGCACTGCCCGGCGCCCGAGTCGTCAAGGCCTTCAACACCGTGTTCGCCGCCACGCTGGACACACCTGGCCTGTTCCTGCCGGTGGCCGCCGACGACGAGACCGCCAAGAAGACCGTGCTGGAGCTGGGCGCGCAGCTCGGCTTCGACGCCGTGGACGCCGGTCCGCTGGCCAACGCCCGCTACCTGGAGGAGCTGTCCGGCAGGGTGGCCCTGCTCACCGGGGCGTCAGGCGGCATCGGCCGGGCACTGGGCCGCCGCCTCATCGCCGCCGGGGTGAGGACCGCCTTCGTCTACGGTTCGCACTCCGGCCCGGCCCACGAGCTGGTCGCCCAGGCCCGGAACGCGGGGGTCGACGCGGTCGCGCTCGCCGGCGACCTCGCCGACCCGGACGTCCCGGCCAGGCTGCCGAACGAGGCCGCCGACGCGCTCGGCGGCCCCGTCGACATCCTGATCCCCAACGCCGGACACGCGCTCCAACAGGACTACGCCACGCTCGACCTCCAGGCGTGGGACCGCACGCTCGCGATCAACCTGCGTGCCCCCTTCCTGCTGGCCCAGCACGCCCTGCCGGGCATGGCCGCGCGCGGGTACGGGCGCGTGTTGTTCATGTCCTCGGTCGCCGCCTTCACCGGCGGCGTCATCGGCGCGGACTACGCCGCCTCCAAGGCCGGCCTGCACGGCCTGACCCACTTCCTGGCCGCCCGCGTCGCCTCCCATGGCGTGACGGTCAACGCCCTGGCGCCCGCCCTGATCGCCGAGACACGCATGCTGCCCGGCGGCGCCGATCCCCGTACGTTGCCCGTCGGCCGGTTCGGCCGGCCCGAGGAGGTCGCCGACCTGGCGCTGGCCGTCCTGCGCAACGGATATCTCACCAACCAGGTGCTGAGCCTGGACGGCGGCGCCTACCCGCGCTGACCTCTCCCCCGAGGACAGAGCCTCCTGCGTGAGCTGGGCGTCTTCCGGCGGGGCGGCGTGTGGCTGGCGCTGGCCATGACCGTGTTCGGATTCGCGCCCGTGTTCACGGTGATCACCTTCATCGCGCCGATGATGACCGACGTGGGCGGCTTCTCCCCGGGTACGGTGCCCATGGTCATGGGGCTGCTGGGGATCGGCCTGGTCGCGGGCAACCTCCTCGGCGGCCGGCTGGCCGACCGGGCCGTGCTGCCCGCGGTCTACGTCTCCGTCGGCGCCCTCACCGTCCTGTCGGCGATCGTCGCCGTGGCAGCGGACGACCAGCCGGCCTTCATCGCCGCGATCGTCCTGTTCGGAGTGGCCGCCTTCGCGACGATCCCGCCGCTGCAGACGTGGGTGCTGGACAGCGCCTCGCAGGCGCCCGCCCTGGCCTCGGCGGCCAACATCGGCGCCTTCAACCTGGCCAACACCCTCGGCTCGCTGCTCGCCGGACTCACCGTCGAGGCCGGGCACGGGTACGCGGCACCGGCCTGGATCGGCATGGCCCTGGGTTTGATCGGCCTGGCGGTGACCGGGCTGGTGAGCCTGAGCGTCCGGCGCCGAGCCCCACGGGCGGATACCGACGACCGGAAACCCGAGAAGGCGGCACAGCCGTGACGGCCCGTACCTCACGCGGGCCGCCCCTGGGCGCGGTCAGCCTGCTGTCAGGGCCTTGACCAGGTCGTCGATGACGACGGCGGCGGCCAGCGGGGCGCCGCGGGTGCTCCAGACGGAGCCGTTCACCGACACCACGTGGCCCGCCTTGACCGCCTTCAGCTCCTTGAACGCCGGGGTCTGCCGGATCTCGGCGAGCGTCTTCTCGCCGTCGGCGGTCAGCGTGGAGACGAACAGCCATTCGCCGTCGATGTCCGACAGCGCCTCCAGGCTGAGCGGCATGGAGTGGGCGGTGCCGTCCTTGTCCTGGGCGGCGGGACGGGTCATGCCGAGGTCGGTGGCGACGAAGCCGGCGAACTGCCGCTTCTCCATCCAGCTCGGGCCCTGCGGGTTCCAGCGCACGATGCTCACCTCGGCCGGCTTGACCTTGGTCTTGGCCTCGGCGACGCGGGCGTCGTAGTCGGCCATGACCTTCTTGGCGACGTCCAGCTTGTTGAGGGCGTTGCCGACGCCCATGAACGACAGCTTCCAGTCGTCGGTGGGCGCCATCGTCACCACGGTGGCCGGGGTGATCTTGCGGAGCTGGTCGAGGACCTGCTGGTCCTGAAGGTCGCCGGCGAGGATCAGGTCCGGCGCGGCCTCGACGACCTTGTCGATGACCGGTTGCAGCAGGTTCCCCACGATCGGGACGCCCTTGACCCGGTCGGCCAGGTACGCGGGCGGCGTGCCGATGCCCTGCCCGTTGGTGATGCCGACCGGGGTCACGCCGAGGGCCAGAACGGCGTCCAGGTCCTCCTGGGTCAGGGTGACCACGCGCTTGGGCTCGGCCGGCACCTTGATCAGGGTGCCGGTGGCGTCCTTGACCTCCCGGACGGCCGACGCGGCGGCGGCGGACGCGCCCGGCGCGGCGGACGTGGCGGGCACGGCGGGCGTTGAGGACGCGCCGCACGCCACGACGGTCAGAACGGCGGCGGCGGCGACGAACAGGCCGCCGGCCCTGCGGAGAGGGGCCATACGAGCTCCCGAGCTAGAAAGAAGGTAAGCCTTACTTTTTTTAGGTTAGCCTTACCTTATGTTTACGCAAGCCCGGGTCTTCGCACTGGGTGCCGCCGCCCTGCTGGCCCTGTGCGCGGCGTCCATGCTCACCGGCGCGGGCCGGGTCGCCCCCGGACAGGTGATCGGCTACCTGCTCGGCGGCGGCGGGGACGGCCACCTGCGGATGGTGGTGGACACCCTGCGCCTGCCGCGTACGCTGGCCGCCCTCGTCGTCGGCGCCGCGCTCGGCGTGTCGGGCATGCTGCTGCAGTCGGTCACCCGCAACCCGCTGGCCGAGACCGGGCTGCTCGGCGTGAACGCGGGCGCCGCGCTCGGCGTCGTGGCCGGGATCGTCACCGTCGGCGCGCAGAGCGGCGGCGCGTACCTGGGGTGGGCGCTCGGCGGCGCGCTCCTGGCCACCGGGCTCGTGCTCGCTGTCGGGGCCCGGCTCTCGCCCCTGAAGCTGGTGCTGGCCGGGGCCGCCCTGTCGGCCACGCTCACCGGGATCACCACGGCCGTGCTGGTCGCCGACCCGGTGACGTTCGACCAGTACCGCTACTGGATCCTCGGCTCGCTGGCCGGGGTCCCCATGGACCGGGTGCTGGCGATCACGCCGGCGGTCGTGGCGGGGCTGGTCATGGCGGCGTTCGCGGCCCGGCCGCTGGCGGCGCTGGCGCTCGGCGACGACCTCGCCGTGGCGCTCGGGCACCGGCCGGGGCGTACTCGACTGTGGGTGTCGGTGGCCGTGACGCTGCTCAGCGCCGCAGCGGTCGCGGTGGCGGGCCCGATCGGCTTCCTCGGCCTGCTGGCCGGTTACGTCTCCAGGACCCTGCTCGCGGGCCGGGTCGGGCCGCGGATCGTGTTGTCCGGGCTGGCCGGGGCGGTGGTCCTGCTCGGGGCCGACGTGCTGGCCCGGGTGCTCGTACGGCCGTACGAGGCGCCGGTCTCGCTGCTGGTCGCCGTGCTGGGGGCGCCGGTGCTGATCGTCGTGGCCCGTTCGCGGGCGGTCGCCGCCGGGCCGGGCGACCTCGTCCCGGCCCGGTCGCCGCGGCGGACCGCCCGCCGGGGCCGGGGCGCCGGGGTGCTGCCCTCGGACACGCGGGCCGTACGGGGGCGGCGGTGGTCGGTGCTGGTCCCCGTACGGTCGTCCGCGGCGGCGGCGCTGCTGCTGGCGGTCACCGCGGCGGCCGTCGTGGCGGCGGTCGCGGCCGGGCAGTCGGGCATGACGGCCGAGCAGGCGCTGCGGGCGCTGGCGGGCACGGGCGAGGGCGGGCACGTGCTGCTCGTCCAGGAGATCAGGTTGCCGCGCGTGGTGGCCGGGCTGGTGGCCGGGGCGGCGCTCGGGCTGTCCGGCTGCCTGACCCAGGCGCTGGCGCGCAACCGGCTGGCCACCCCCGACATGCTCGGCATCAACCAGGGCGCGGTCATGGCCATCATGGCCGCCGGGATGTCGTCCGCCTCGGGCACGCTGTTCGCCCATTGGTGGATCGGCCCGGTCGGGGCGCTGGCCGCCGCCGTGGCCGTGTTCGCCGTCTCGGGCGGCATCGGCAGGCAGGGCTACCGGTTCATCGTCACGGGCCTGGCGCTGACCACGCTGGCGGGCGCGCTCACCCAGTCGCTGCTGGCCTGGCAGGGGCTCGGCTCGGCCACCGCCGTGCACTCCTGGAGCGTGGGCAGCCTCGCCGGGCGCGACTACGGCGTCGCCCTGCCCGTGGCGGCCGGGCTGGCCGTCCTGGTCCCGGCCGCGCTCGTGCTGGCCCGCCGCCTCGCCGTCCTGCGCTTCGACGAGGACGTCAGCGCCGGGCTCGGCGTCGATCCCGGCCGGACCAGGATGTTCCTGCTGGTCACGGCCGTCGTGCTCGCCGGGCTGGCGGCGGGCGTGGCCGGGCCGGTGGCGTTCGTGGCCCTGGCCGCGCCCGTCATCGCCGCCCGGCTGGCCGGGCCCGCCCGCCTCCCGCTCATCGGCGCGCCGCTCACCGGCGCGGCGCTCGTCGTGATCGCCGACACCGCCGGGCGCGTGGCCGCCGACGGCGCGGAGATCCCGGTGGGCGTCGTGACCAGCATCCTGGGCGGCCCCTTCCTGCTGTGGACCCTGCTGTCGGACCGGAGGTCATGACATGACGCCCGCACCCACCCCGATCATCGAGCCGTCCGGCACGCCCGGCCGGTGCAAGGTGACGTTCCTCTGGCGGCCCAGGACACGCGGCGAGCAGGCGGTCGTGCTGATCAACACGGTGACCGACCGCGACCGGCACGCCGGCGACATCAGCGGGCACGTCATGACCCCCCGCCCCGGCGGCGACCTGCTGCACCTCACCTACGAGCTCGACGCCGACCTGCGCGCCGGCTACCAGATCCTGCCCTGCGACCGGCTGCCGGGCACCGACCGGGACTCCTGGCTCCAGGTCATGCGCACGGCCGTGCCCGACCCCGGCAACCCGCTGACCGTGCCCGGCCCGCCCGGCCGGCGTCCTTCCTCGCTCCTGGAGCTGCCGCAGGCGCCGCCGCAGCCGTACCGGGAGCACCGGCCGGGGGTGCCGCGCGGGCGGGTGAGCGAGGAGCGGTCCGGCGGGCGGCGGGTGTGGGTCTACACCCCGCCCGGCTCGGCGGCCGGGCCGCATCCGGTCGTGGTGCTGCTGGACGGCGAGGTGTGGGCCGGGCAGGTCGCGGCCACCCTGGACAACCTCGTCCACGACGGCCGGATCCCGCCGTCCGTCGTGCTGATGCCCGACTCGGTCGACCGGCCCACGCGGCTGCGGGAGCTGGCCTGCCACGAGCCGTTCGTCCGCTACCTGGCCGACGACCTGCTGCCGTGGGCCGGGCGTACGTGGCGGGCGACCGGCGACCCGGGGCTGACCGTGATCGCGGGCCAGAGCCTCGGCGGGCTGACCGCCTCCTACGCCGCCTTCCTCGCGCCGGAACGGTTCGGCAACGTCCTGTCGCAGTCGGGGTCGTACTGGTGGCCGGACGAGGACCCCGAACGCCTGACCCGCCGGTACGCCGCCGCCCCGAGGTTGCCCGTACGCTTCCACCTGGAGGCCGGGCGGCTGGAGTGGATGTTGCTGGAGGAGAACCGCCGCTTCGCCCAGGCGCTCGCCGCCCAGGGCTACGAGGTGAGCTTCACCGAGTACAACGGCGGCCACGACCCGGCCTGCTGGCTCGGCGGCCTGGCCGACGGCCTCACCGACCTGGCGGCGGGCTGGCTGTGAACGTCAAGGACCTGATCGCCGGGCACGTACGCGCCCACGCCCCCGCGCTGGTCGCGCTCAGCCACCGGATCCACGCCCATCCCGAGACCGCCTTCGAGGAGCACCGGGCGGCCGCCTGGACCGCCGAGAGCCTCCAGGCGGGCGGCTTCACGGTGACGGCGGGCGCGGGCGGCCTGCCGACGGCCTTCTCCGCCACCCTCGGCACGGGCCCGCTGACCGTGGCCTTCTGCGCCGAGTATGACGCGCTGCCCGGTCTCGGCCACGCCTGCGGCCACAACGTCATCGCCGCCGCGGCGACCGGCGCCGGCCTGGCGCTGGCGCCGCTCGCCGACGAGCTGGGCCTGACCGTACGGGTCGTCGGCACCCCGGCCGAGGAACGCGGCGGCGGCAAGGCGCTGCTGCTGGAGGCCGGCGTGTTCGACGGCGCGCACGCGGCCATGATGGTGCATCCGGGGCCGTTCGAGACGGTCCGGTTCCGCTCGTTCGCGCTCGGCACGCTGGAGGCCGAGTTCACCGGGCGCGCCGCGCACGCCACGCTCGCCCCGCACGAGGGGCGCAACGCGGCCGACGCCATGACGCTGGCCCAGGTGGCGATCGGCCTGCTGCGCCAGCAACTCCCGCGCGACCGGCACGTGCACGGCGTGGTCACCTCGGCGGGCGAGGCGCCCAACGTGATCCCCGCCAGGTCCACGGCCTCCTACGAGATCAGGGCCGCCGCCGCGCGGGACCTGGCCGAGCTGCGGGCGCGGGTGGAGTCCTGCTTCCGCGGCGCGGCGGTGGCGACCGGGTGCGAGCTGCGGCTGACCCGGCCGGAGCCCGACTACCTGGACTTCCGCGACGACGCCGTCCTGGCCGGTCTGTACGCGGCCAACGCCGCCGCGCTCGGCCGTCCGGCGCCGGTGGAGCGGGAGCCGTTCGCGATGACCGACATGGCGAACGTCTCCCACGTCATCCCGGCCATCCACCCCATGCTGGACATCGGGTCGGGCGGGGCCGTGCCGCACGACGCCGAGTTCGCGGCCGCGGCGGCGGCCCCGGCGGCCGACCGAGCCCTCCTGGAGGCGGCCGTGCTGCTCGCGCGGACGGCCGCCGACCTGGCGCTCAGCCGGTAGTCCCGGCCTCCCGCACGGCGGTCCCGGCGTTCCCGCCGGCCGCCCCGCCGGCCGCGGCGGGCCGCAGCAGCACCGCGGTCCCGTACGCGGCCAGCAGGAACGCCGCCGCGGCCAGCAGCGCGGCGCGGTACCCGGCCAGGGCCGCCGCCGCCGCGCACACGCCCACCCCGAGCCCGCCGCCGAGCATGCGCAGCGACTGGAACACGGTCATGGCCCGGCCCATCACCTCCGGCCCGACCGTCATGAACGCCGACACCTGCACCGCCGTCACGGCCTGCCCGAGCACCAGCCCGACGGCGAACATGACCGCCCGCAGCGTCCACGGCCCCGGCCCGGCCAGGGCGAGGAACGCGAACAGCGCCGCGCCGCCGAGCAGCCCCGCCGCCACCACCCGCCGCTCGCCCCAGCGGGCGCAGGCGCGGTCCACCAGGAACCCGGCGGCCATGAGCCCCAGCGCCTCAGGGAAGACCACGAGACCGGCCTCGGTGGCCGTGGCCTCCAGCACGTCCTGGTACATCACGGGGAAGGCGAACAACATGCCGAGCAGGCCCGCGGCCGACAGCGTGGCGGTGGCGGCCCCGCGCAGGAAGCCGCGGTCGGCCAGCAGCGCCAGGTCCAGCAGCGGCAGCTCGGCGGTGCGCGCCGACCTGGCCAGCGCCCATACGAGGGCGATTCCGGCGGGCAGCGCCGCCCAGGTGAGCGGCGACCCGCCGGAGGCGGCCTCGTTCAGCCCGTACATCAGCAGGCCGGAGGCGGCGCCGGCCAGCAGCAGGCCGCGCACGTCCAGCCGGCCGCCGCCGCCCGGCACGGGGGCGCGCCGCAGCGCGGCGGCCCCGGCGAGCAGGGCCGCGCCGCCGAGCGGCAGGTTGACCAGGAACGCCCAGCGCCACGACAGCGTGTCGGCCAGCAGGCCGCCGAGCACCGGGCCGAGCGCGGGCGCGAGCGCGGTCGGCACGACGACGTACCGGGACAGCCGCATACGCTCCTCGGGGGCGTACGCGGCGAACAGCATGGCCATCCCGGCGGGCGTCAGCAGTCCGCCCGCCGCGCCCTGGAGGATCCGGAAGCACACCAGCGAGCCCAGGTCCCACGACAGCGCGCACAACCCGGAGGCCGCCGTGAACGCGGCGAGCGCGGCCAGGAACACGCGGGGCGCGCCGTACCGGTCGCACAGCCAGCCGGCGACCGGCATGGCGACCGCGAGGCTGGCCAGGAACGCCGACTCCACGGCGTTGGCCGCGGCGGGCGGCACGCCCAGGTCGGCGGCGACGGCGAACAGCGCCGGGTTGACGATCGTGGCGTCCAGGCCGCTCATGCACATCGCCGTGACGTAGACGGCGAGTACGCGTCCCCTCACCTGCGCAGGCCGCGGGGGCGCAGGTCGGTCCAGGAGGCTTCGACGTAGGCCAGGCAGGCGGCCCGGCCGTCCGGCCCGAAGCGGACGGACCAGCCGTCGGGCACGGCGGCGAAGGAGGGCCACAGGGAGTGCTGGTCCTCGTCGTTGGCCAGGACGAGGAAGCGGCCGTCCGGGTCGTCGAAGGGGTTCACGGGGTCTGCTCCTGGGTCGCGAGGTCGGGTGTGGGGGTGGGGTCGAGGCGGGCGAGGCGGGCGGCGACGATCGCGCCGATCTCGGCGATCGGGCCGGGCCGCGTCATGTCCTTGTGGCTGCACGCGACGTCGTACGACTCGATCGTGCCGCCGACGTGCGGGCGCCAGGTGTCGGCGGTCAGGGTGTCGTCCACCGTGTCGACGGTGGCGCGGAAGAACAGCACGTCGCCGTCGAACCGGCGGGTGTCGAGGGCGCGTACCAGGTGGTTGGTGTTGAGGTAGAGGTCCTTCAGCTCGGTGAGCGTGGCGGCGGCCAGCCCGGCCAGCGGGCTGGACTCGCGGCGCAGGATCTCCGTCACGCGCTCCAGGGTGAGGGCGGCGTCGGGGGCGAAGCCGCCCATCGTGAGCAGCGCCTCCAGCGCCTCTGCCTCGTCGGAGGGCGGCAGGTCGCGCATGCCCTCGGCCGGGTAGGCGTCCAGGACGGCCAGCAGCGCGACCTCCTGCCCGGCCAGCCGCAGCTGAACGGCCATCTCCTGGGCGATGATCCCGCCGGTCGACCAGCCCAGCAGATGGTAGGGCCCGCGCGGCCGAACCAGCCGGAGCTGGGCCACGTAGTCGGCGGCCAAACGGCGCAACGAGGTGGGCAGCCGGTCGCGGCGGGCCTGGAGCCCGTAGATCGGACGGTCCGGCACGTGCCGGATCAGGCCGCTGTAGCACCAGCTCAGCCCGCCCGCCGGGTGCACGCAGAACAGCGGCGCGCCGGAGCCGGTCTCGCGCAGCGGCAGCAACACCCGGAGCGGATCGGTACGCGCGCCGCCCTCGGCCAGGGCGGTGAGCGCGGCGGCGGTCGGCGCCTCGAACAGCGTCCCGATGGACACCTCCGCGCCGAACACCTCCTTGACCCTGGCCACCAGGCGGACCGCGAGCAGCGAGTGGCCGCCGAGGTCGAAGAAGCCGTCGTCCACGCCCACCCGGGGCAGGCCGAGCACCTCGGCGAACAGCGCGCACATCGCCTCCTCGCGCGGGCCGTCCGGCAGCCTGCCCCCGCTCTCGGGGGCCTCGGGCGGGGGCAGGGCGGCGCGGTCGAGCTTGCCGTTGACGGTGAGCGGCAGCGCGGGCATCCGGACGACGGCGGCCGGCACCATGTAGCCGGGCAGCGTCCGCGCCACGAACGCCCGCACGTCGTCACCCTCACCGACCGGCGCGACGTCCGGCGCGGGGCCTGGCGGGAGGGCCGGTTCGGCGGGCGGGGGGACGACGTAGGCCGTGAGGCGTCTGTCGCCGGGCCGGTCCTCGCGGACGATCACGGCGGCCTGGGCGACGGACGGGTGCCGCAGCAGCGCCGCCTCGATCTCCCCCGGCTCGATGCGGAAGCCGCGCACCTTGACCTGCTGGTCGGCCCGTCCCATGTGGTCGAGCGTCCCGTCGGCACGCCATCGGGCCAGGTCGCCGGAGCGGTACATGCGGGTCCCGGGCCGCCCGAACGGGTCGGCGACGAACCGCTCGGCGGTCAGCCCGGGGCGGCCGAGGTAGCCGCGCGCCAGCCCGTCGCCGGCCACGTACATCTCGCCCGTGACGCCCGGGGGCACCGGCCGCAGGGCGTCGTCCAGGACGTAGACGCGCAGGTCGGGGATGCCGCGCCCGATCGGGCTGCCGTACTGGTCGCCGGGCGGCAGCACGTGGTGGGTGACGTGCACGGTCGTCTCGGTGATGCCGTACATGTTGACCAGGCGCGGCAGGTCCGGCCGGCGGGCGCGCCAGGCGGCCGTCCGGGCGGGCTCCAGCGCCTCGCCGCCGAAGATCACGTACCGGAGGGCCAGGTCGCGGCCGTCGTCGGCGGCGGCGAGCTGGTAGAACGCCGACGGCGTCTGGTTCAGCACCGTGACGCGCTCGCGTTCCAGCAGGTCGAGCAGATCGTACGGGGACCGGCTGGTCTCGTACGGCACCACGACCAGGCGGCCGCCGTACAGCAGCGCGCCCCACAACTCCCACACCGAGAAGTCGAAGGCGTAGGAGTGGAACAGCGTCCACACGTCGCCGGGCCCGAACCCGAACCACGCGTCGGTGGCCGACAGCAGCCGCACCACGTTGTGGTGGGTGACCACCACGCCCTTGGGCCGCCCGGTCGAGCCGGAGGTGTAGATGACGTACGCGGCGTCGCCGGGCCGCAGGTCGCGCTCCGGATCGTGGTCCAGCCAGTCGCCGAGGGCGGCCGGCCAGGCGGCGTCCACGACGCACACCGGCCCGGCGTCGGCGATCATGTGGTCGATCCGGCCGGCCGGGTAGGACGGGTCGAGCGGCAGGTAGGCCGCGCCCGTCTTGACCACCGCGAGCAGCGCCGCGACCAGGTCCGGCGAGCGGTCCAGCGACAGGGCGACGAGGGCGCCGGGGCGGGCGCCGTGGGCGATGAGCTTGTGCGCCAGCCGGTTG
This sequence comes from Nonomuraea sp. WAC 01424, assembly GCF_003947315.1. Taxonomy (NCBI): domain Bacteria; kingdom Bacillati; phylum Actinomycetota; class Actinomycetes; order Streptosporangiales; family Streptosporangiaceae; genus Nonomuraea; species Nonomuraea sp. WAC 01424. The sequence goes on along the minus strand of NZ_QHHZ01000010.1, from coordinate 316,536 downwards.
GCGCGCGCGTTCAGCTCGGCGTACGTCCACGTGCCCACGGCGACGGCGTCCGGGGTGCGGCGGGCCTGGGCCTCGAACAGGCCGGGCAGGGTGTCGCCGGGCTCGCTGACCAGGTCGCCGTTCCACTCCTCGATCAGGGTGCGGCGTTCGGCGGCGTCGAGCAGGTCGTGGCCGCCGACGGGCTTGCCGGGGTCGGCGACGACCTGTTCCAGCAGCCCGGTCAGGCGGCGGACGAGGGCGGCGGCGGTGGCCCGGTCGAACAGGTCGCGGTTGTACTCCAGGAAGCCGGTCCCGGCGGGGCCGACGTTCAGGGTGAGGTCGAACTTCGCCGTCCCGGTGTGCACGACCTCGACGCCGGGCGGCTCGGGGGCGTCCTGGTGGACGAGCATGACCTGGAACAGCGGGTGCCGTTCGCGCGACCTGGGCGGGTTCAGCGCCTCGACGAGCCGGTCGAAGGGCAGCTCGGCGTGGTCGAACGCGGCCAGGTCGGCGGCCCTGACCCGGTCCAGCAGTTCGGCGAACGACGGGTCGCCCGAGGTGTCGGCGCGCAGCACGAGCGTGTTGACGAAGAAGCCGACGCTGCCGTCCAGGGCGCTGTCGCCGCGGCCGGCGACCGGCGTGCCGATCGGGATGTCGGTGCCCGCGCCGAGCCGGGTGAGCAGGGCGGCGAGGGCGGCGTGCAGCACCATGAAGACGCTGGCGCGGGCGCGGCGGGCCAGCGCCCCGATCTCCGCCATGAGCGCGGGCGGGAACGCCACGGGGACCGTGCCGCCCTCGCCGCCCAGCACGGCGGGCCGCGGCCGGTCGAAGGGCAGCTCCAGCCGGTCGGGCAGGCCGTCCAGCGCGGCCCGCCAGTGCTCCAGGCCGGTGGCGGGCAGGTCGCGCTGCCACAGGGTGTAGTCGGCGTACTGGACGGGCAGCGGCTCGAACGCCGGGGCCTCGCCCTTCCCGCGGGCCTCGTACGCCGTCGTCAGGTCCCGGACCAGCGGTCCGGCCGACCAGCCGTCGCCCGCGATGTGGTGCAGGACGAGCATGAGCACGTGCTCGTCCCGGCCGGCGCGCAGCAGGTGGGCGCGGAACGGCGGCTCGGTGGCCAGGTCGAAGCCGCGCCGGGCGATCCGGCGCATCGCCTGGCGGAGCTCGTCGGGCTGCCAGACGGGCAGCGCGACGGCGTGCCGGTCCAGGATCCGCTGGCAGGGGACGCCGTCGCGTTCGGGGAAGACCGTGCGCAGGATCTCGTGCCGGGCCACGAGGTCGCCGAGCGCGGCCCGCAGCGCGGCGCGGTCCACCGGGCCGTTCAGCCGGACCGCCAGCGGGATGTTGTACGTCGGGTTGGCCCCCTCGATCCGGTACAGGAACCAGAGCCTGGCCTGCGCGGACGACAGCGGCACGGGATCGGGCCGCGGACGCCTGCGCAGGGGCGGGCGGGGGGCGGCGGTGACGCCGAGTCCGGCGGCCAGCCCGGCGGGGGTGGGGGCGTCGAACACGGCCCTGATCGGGAGGGCGGCGCCGAAGGTCTCCCTGATGCGGACCGTGAGGCGGGCGGCCAGCAGCGAGTGGCCGCCGAGGTCGAAGAAGCCGTCCTCGGGGCCGGCCGCCGGGACGCCCAGGACCTCGGCGAACAGGGCGCACATCGCCTCCTCGCGCGGGCCGTCGGGCAGCCTTCCCCCGCTCTCGGGGGCCTCGGGCGCGGGGAGCGCGGCGCGGTCGAGCTTGCCGTTGGGGGTGCGGGGCAGCGACTCCAGGCCGACGATCCGCGCGGGCGTCATCCCGGCGGGCAGCCGGGAGGCGGCGAACCGCGCGAGCTCCGCGGCCTCCCGCCCGGGCTCGCCGCCATGGGTGGGGACGACGTAGGCGATCAGGCGGTCGGCACGTACGGCGACCGCGGCGGCGGCCACCGACGGGTGCTCCTCCAGCACGGCCTCGACCTCGGCGGGCTCGATCCGCACGCCGCGTACCTTCACCTGGTCGTCGGCCCGGCCGAGCAGCTCCAGCCGGCCGGGGGCGGCCCAGCGGGCGCGGTCGCCCGTACGGTAGAGGCGCGCGCCGCCGGGACCGGCGACGAACCGTTCGGCGGTCAGCCCGGGACGGCCCAGGTAGCCGCGGGCCAGCCCCTCCCCCGCCAGGTACAACTCCCCCGTGGCGCCCGGCGGCGCCGGGTGCAGGGCGTCGTCGAGCACGTGCGCGGACGAGCCCGCGGTCGGTCCTTCAGAGCCGTCGCCGAGCCAGGTGTAGGCGTCGACCGTGGCCTCGGTGGGGCCGTAGTGGTTGACGTCGCGGGTGCGTTCGCGCAGGGTCCGCCACAGCGGGCCGGGCACGGCCTCGCCGCCGACCACGACGACGCCGGGCGGCTCGGCCAGCAGTCCGGGCAGCTCCTTCAGGTGGGACGGGGTCAGGTCGAGGTAGTCGACGCCGTGCTCGCGGACGTAGGCGGTCAGGGCCTCGGGGTCGCGGTAGAGGTCGTCGCCGAGCAGGTGCAGCTCGTGGCCGCCGATCATCCACAGCAGCGGGTCGAGGGCGGCGTCGAAGGAGAACGAGGCCGTGTGCGCGACACGCAGCCTGCCCCCGTCCGGGAACAGGCGTTCGCGGTGGGAGTCCAGGAGAGCGGCCAGGCCGCCGTGGGTGCCGACCACGCCCTTGGGGCGGCCGGTGGAGCCGGAGGTGTAGATGACGTACGCGGCGTCGCCCGGCTCCGGGAGCGGCGGCGCCGTCTCCGTCCCGGGCGCGTCCCCGGTCCAGCCGGGGGTCAGCACGACGGACGGGGCCGCGTCGGCCAGCATGAAGGCGCGGCGGTCCGCCGGGTAGGCGGGGTCGATCGGCAGGAAGGCGGCGCCGCTGCGCAACACCGCCAGCAGGGCCACCACGAGGCCGGCCGAGCGCGGCAGGTCGACGGCCACGACCCGTTCCGGGCCCGCGCCGTTGGCGGCCAGCCGCCGGGCCAGCCGGTCCACCCGTTCGCCCAGCCGGCCGAACGTGACCGGTTCGCCGTCGCAGACCAGGGCCGTCTCGCCGGGGGTGCGCCGTACCTGGTCCAGGAAGGCGTCCACCACGGTCCGCCCGCTCGTACGGGCCCGCCGTACGGCCCCGGCGGTGGCCGGGCGGAGGGACATGCGGTCCTCGGGGGTGAGCAGGGGCAGGCGGCCGAGGGGCGTGCCGGGGGCGGAGGTGGTCAGGGTGGTGAGGAAGCGGGCCAGGCGGCGGGTGTGGGCGGCCAGGGTGGCCGGGTCGTAGAGGGCGGCGTTGCCGTCGAGTTCGAGGGTGAGGCGGTCGCCGTCGGGCAGCAGGGCCGCGGCCAGGTCGTCCACCGGACCGGCGGCCAGGTTGGTGACGGTGCCGGTGGCCCGGCCGAACTTCGTCTCCGCCGGGAACGGCTTGATGTTGAGCAGCGGCCCGAACAGGGCCCGCGACGTCCCGCCGAGGCCCAGGTCGCGGCGCAGGTCCTCGACGCGGTAGCGGCCGTGGCGGCGGGCCTCGGCGATCCGGCGCGCGGCCTGGCCGACGAGGTCGCCGACCGTGCGGCCCGGCCGTACGTCGAGCCTGACCGGCAGCACGTTGACCGTCAGGCACGGCACCCGCGCGGCGGCCCCCGTACGGTTCATCAGCGGCAGGCCGATCAGCACGTCGGTGTCGCCGGTGAGCCGTCCCAGGTAGCAGGCCAGCCCGGCGGCGGCGACGTCGGCCCAGGTGGCGCGGGCCTGGCGGGCCAGGTCGTCCCATCGGGGAAGGGGTGGCAGCGGGGCACGCCGCCGGACGACCTCGCGGGCCGACAACGCGGGCGGCCCGGCCAGTCCGGGGGGCTCGGGGGCACCGGCCAGCCGCTCCAGCCAGTACGCCCGGTCGCGCTCCCGCCGTTCCGAGGCCAGGTACGCCTCCTCCTCGGCCAGCACCGGCGCCATCGACCCGAACGGCCCCGCGCCCGGCGCCAGCCCGTCGGCCAGCGCCGTGTAGATGTCGGCGGTCCGGCCGACCAGCATCGACAGGGCGTAGGCGTCGATGAGGATGTGGTGGGCCCGCAGGTACCAGACGTGGTGGTCGTCGGCCAGGCGCAGCAGCGCGTGCCGCGACAGGGGGTCGGTGACGACGTCCACGGGGGTGGCCAGGTCGGCCCGCATCCAGGCGTCCGCCGCGGCCTCGGGGTCGGGCTCGGCGCGCAGGTCGAGCACGGTCAGGCAGCCGCGCAGGGAGTCGTAGTCGGGCAGGTACTGGGCGGGTTCGGCGGTGAAGCGCAGGCGCAGCGGCTCGGCCTCGGCCAGGCAGCGTTCCAGCGCCCGGCCGAACATGGCGACGTCGAGCGGGCCGCGCAGGTCGATGCGGTCCGCGGCGTTGTAGATGGGGTTGGCGGGGTCCAGGCGCTGGGCGAGCCAGATCCCGGCCTGGGCTCCGGTGAGCGGCATGGTCTGGAGGGTCACGCGGGCCGCTCCTCGTGGACGCGGTCGGGGGCGGGGGTGAGGGTACGGGCGGGGGTCATGTCAGCAGTTCCGCCCAGGCCGCGATGGTGGGCCGGTCCACCAGGTCGGGGAAGCCGATCTCGCGGCCCTCCCGCTTCCACCCCTCGATGAGCGTCATCACCCTGATGGAGTCGAGCCCGGCGTCCAGCAGGTCGTCGTGCAGGCCCAGCTCGGCGGGCTCGACGTACAGGAGTTCGGCGATCTGGGCGCGCAGGCGTTCCGCGGTGTCAGACACCGGCCACCGCCCGCGCCAGGTCGCGGCTGATGCGCGTGGTCGTGGTGGTGACGGCGCACCGCTCGGCGGCGTAGGTGAGGGCCATCTCGTGGTGCCGCCGGGAGAAGTCGGCGACGGCGTCGGCGACCACGAACGCCTGGACGTCCCGCATGAACGCCTCGCAGGCGGTCATCAGCACGCCGATGTGGGCGTACACGCCGCAGACGACGAGCTGGTCGCGGCCCTGGGCGGCCATCAGCTCGGCGAGCCCGGTGCGCTGGTAGGCGCTGTAGCGCCATTTGGTGAGCAGCACCTCGCCCTCCCCCGGGGTCAGCTCGTCGGCGATCGCGGCCTCGCGCGGGTCGGCGCCGATGCCGGAGCCCCAGAAGTCGAGCAGCAGGCCGCGCTGCTCGGCGCTCTGGGCGCCGGGCTGGGCGGAGTAGACGACGGGCACGCCGAGCTCGGCGCAGCGTTCGCGCAGCGCCAGCACGTTGGCCATCAGCTCGACCATCGGCGAGCGGCCGGGGGTGAAGGCGCGCAGGAAGTAGTTCTGCATGTCGTGCACGAGCAGCACGGCCCGGCGCGGGTCGGGCCGCCACTCCACCCGGTTGGCCGGGAGCTCGGACGGCATGGCGTACGGTTCGATCCTGGGGATCGGCATGTCATGTCCTTTCGCGGAGTTGGCGCTTGCTGACCTTGCCGACCGCGGTCTGCGGGAAGGCGTCGACGAACTCGAACCGGTCAGGGATCTTGAAGGCGGCGATGCCGCGTTCGCGCAGGAAGGCGCGCAGCTCGGCCCGGCTGGGCGGGTCGCCGCGGCAGATGAGGTAGGCGCAGGCGCGTTCGCCCAGGTAGGGGTCGGGCACGGCGACCACGCTGGCGTCGTGGACCGCGGGGTGGGCCAGCAGGTGGTTCTCGACCTCCTCGCCCGCGATCTTCTCGCCGCCCCGGTTGATCTGGTCCTTGGCGCGTCCCTCGACGATCAGGTGGCCGGTCGGGGTGCGCCGGACGATGTCGCCGGTGCGGTAGAAGCCGTCGGCGGTGAAGGCCGTCCGGTTGTGCTCATCGGCCCGCCAGTAGCCGCGGATGGTGTACGGGCCGCGGGTCAGCAGGTGGCCCTGGTCGCTCTCGCGGCCGTCGTCGTCCAGGACGCGGATCTCGTCGTCCGGCGAGATGGGACGTCCCTGCGTGGCGACGATCGTCTCCTCGTCGTCGTCCAGGCGGGTGTAGTTGACCAGGCCCTCGGCCATGCCGAACACCTGCTGGAGCGTGCAGCCCAGCTCGGGCCGCACCCGTTTGGCCGCCTCCCGGCCGAACTTGGCGCCGCCGACCTGGAGCACCTCCAGGCTGGACAGGTCGTGCCCGGTGGTGGCGGCGGCCTCCAGCCAGACCAGGGCGAGCGGCGGGACGAGGGCGGCGATCGTGACGCGCTCGCGCTCGACGAGCGGGAAGCAGGTGCCGGGGCTGGGGTCGGGGGCCAGCACGGACGCGGCCCCGGCGCTCAGCGCGCCGAACACGCCGGGCGAGCTCATCGGGAAGTTGTGCGCGGCGGGCAGCGCGCACAGGTAGACGCTGTCCGGCCGCAGCGCGCAGATCTCCGCGCTGGCGCGGAAGCTGTAGATGTAGTCGTCGTGGGTGCGCGGGATGAGCTTGGGCAGCCCGGTGCTGCCGCCCGAGAGCTGGAGGAAGGCCACGTCGCCGGGGCGCGGGCCGGGCAGCTCGGCCGGGTCGGCCGGGTCGGCTTCGGGCAGGCCGCCGAGGACGTGCGCGGCTGTGCCGGGGGCGAAGGCCCGGTGCTCGTCGTCGGGGCAGATGTAGGCGGCGGCCTCGGTGAAGGAGCAGAAGTAGGAGATCTCGGCCGAGCGGTGCGCGGGCAGCGCGAACACCGGCCAGGCGCCGATCCTGAACAGCGCGAAGCACACCTGGTGGAACTCGGGCACGTTGGGGAGCTGGACCACGACGCGGTCGCCTGGGCCGATGCCGCTCGCCCGCAGGCCGGCGGCCAGGCGGTCGGCGCGTTCGTCCAGGTCGTGGAAGGTCCAGCGGTCGCCGGGCGAGATCAGGGCGGTGCGGGGGCCGTACGCGGCGGCCAGGTCGCGCAGCAGGCCGCCGAACGTCTCGCCACGCCAGTAGCCGGCCGCCCGGTAGCGCGCGGCCTCCTCCTCAGACCAGTGCACGCCGCACCTCCGCGGCCCGTCGCGGGTGCTCACACCAGCGCATCGGAGACCCCCAGGGCGCGCAGCATGGTGCGGAACTTGGCGGAGGTCTCGGCCAGTTCCGCCTCGGGGTCGGAGCCGGTGACGATGCCGGCGCCGGCGTACAGGCGCAGGGTGTGCTCGGCCACTTCGGCGCAGCGGATGGCCACCGCCCACTCGCCGTCGCCGGCGGCGTCGGTCCAGCCGGCGAGCCCGGCGTAGAAGCCGCGGTCGAACGGCTCCAGCTCCTCGATCATCCGGCGTGCCCCGCTCTCGGGCGTGCCGCAGACGGCGGGGGTCGGGTGCAGGGCGGCGGCCAGCGTGAGCACGCGGGTGCCGGGGTCACGCAGCGTGCCGGTGACGCGGGTGGACAGGTGCCACATGCTCTCGGTGGAGGTCAGCTCGGGCGTGCCGGGCACCTGAAGGCCCGAGCAGTACGGCGCGAGCGCGTCGGCGACGGCCTCCACGACCAGCCGGTGCTCGCGCAGGTCCTTGGCGGAGGCGGCCAGCGCGGCGGCCCTGCGCCGGTCCTCGGCGGGGTCGGCGGAGCGGGCCGCCGAACCGGCCAGCGGGTTGCTGACCACCGCGCGGCCGTGGCGGGAGACCAGCAGCTCGGGGCTGGCGCCGGTGAGCGTACGGCCGCCGGGCAGCGGCGCGGCGAAGGAGTAGCCGTGGCCGAGCAGCGGCCGCAGCAGCCCCGGCAGGTCGATCGGCTCGTCGGAACGCAGCTCCACCGTCCTGGCGAGCACCACCTTGGCCAGGTCGCCGCGTTCCAGCTCGGCCAGCGCCGCGCGCACCGCGGCGGCGTAGGCGGCCGGCTCGGGCACCCGCCTGCTCCACCAGCCGCCGCTGACCAGGGGGGCGGCGCCCGGCGGGAGCGGCGGCGACCAGGTCTCGGACTCGGGCAGGATCAGGTGGGCCGTGCCGTCGAAGCCGATGGCCCCGGCGGCCGGCCCGTCCACCCGCCCGGCCAGGTCGGCCAGGTCGCCGGCGGCGACGCCGCGCACCCCGCGCGTGAGCAGCGTGCCGCGGGCGGAGGCGAACAACACCGACTCCGCGCGGTCGTAGCCCGCCAGCGGATCCGCCGCGGTTGTCAGCAGATGCAATGTAGGTCCAATCTCGTCAGGCGCGAAGGGTCGCGCCGCCGTCCACGAGGAGGTCGTGCATGGTGATGTGCCTGGCCCGCTCCGAGCAGAGGAACACCACGGCGTCGGCGACGTCGGCCGGGTCGGCCACCCGGCCGAGCGGGATGCCGACGCGGAAGGCGGCCGGGTCGCCGTGCAGGGTGGCCGACAGGGCCTCGTCGGGGTCGGCGCCGGCCCACAGCGCGCGCAGCATGGCGGTGTCGGTCGAGCCGGGTGAGACGACGTTGCACCTGATGCCGTGCCGGGCGACCTCCAGGCCGAGGCAGCGGGTGAACATGCGGGCCGCCGCCTTGGAGGCCGCGTAGGCGGCCATGCCGGCCCGTGGCACGCCGGCGGCGTTGGAGCCGACGGTGACGATCGCGCCGCGCCGCCGTGGCGTCATCCGGCGGGCAACGGCCCGGGAGGTGTGGAAGACGCCGTCGGCGTTGACGGCGAAGCTCTGCCGCCAGTGGTCGTCGCCGGTCCCGTCCACCTCGCCGGGCAGCAGCACGCCGGCGACGTTGACCAGGATCGCGATCGGGCCGAGGTCCCGTTCGACCGCGGCGACGACCCGTTCGACGTCGCCGGCGTCGCGTACGTCCATGCGGTACGGCAGCCCGTCGCCGCCGTTCGCCGGTCGCAGGTCGGCCGCGGCGACCTTGGCCCCGGCCTCGGCCAGGGCGGCGCAGACGGCCGCCCCGATGCCTTGGGCCGCGCCGGTCACCAAGGCGACGCCGCCGTCTATCCCGTCCATTGCGGCAAGCCCTCCCCGAATGTTTTAGTTAGGTAAGCCTTGCCTAATTTGAAGGTAAAGTTCCCGTCTGTCAAGCGCGCTGTCCGGGACCGGCGGCGACCGTCCCGAGGGCCGCATGAGGAGCGAGATCGGTGATGTCACCGCAGGTCAGAGCCGTGAACACGAAAAAGCGGCGTGGCCGCGGCCCGAAAGCCGCGGCCACGCCGCCGGTCGTGCGTCTACTTGACGGCGCCGAGCGCCAGACCTCCGACGAAGTGCCGCTGGAAACGCAGGAACACCGCCAGCGTGGGCACCGCGGCGATCACCGTGCCCGCGGCGATGACGCTCCACGAGGAGACGTACTGGCCCTGGAGGGAGAGCAGGGCCGGGGTGATCGGCATCTTGGTGTCGGTACGCAGGACCGTGATGGCCCACAGCAGGTCGTTGAAGATCCACGTGAACGACAGCGCGCCGAGCGCGGCCAGCGCGGGCCTGGTCAGCGGCAACATGATCCGCCAGAACACCTGGCCCACGCCCGCGCCGTCGAGCGTGGCCGCCTCCTGGATCTCGCCGGGCAGCTCACGCAGGAACCCGTGCAGCACGAACGTGTAGAAGCCGAGCCCGAAGCCGACGTGCACGGCGATCAGCGCGGCCAGCGTGTCGTAGAGCCCGGTCAGCTCGGTGAACTTGGCGACCGGGACCAGCAGGATCTGCGGCGGCAGCAGGTTGCCCGCCAGCATCGCCAGCAGCAGCGTGCGCCGGAACGGGATGCGGTACCTGGCCAGGGCGAAGGCCGCGGTCGCGGCCAGACCGAGGCTCAGCAGCACCGCCGGCACGGTCACGGCCATGCTGTTGACCAGCGCCTGCAACTGCCCGCCCGCCGACCACGCCTGGGCGTACGCGGCGAGGCTGAACGAGCGCGGCAGGCTGCCGACGCCGTTGGCGGCCAGGTCGTCGAAGGTGCGCAGCGACGTCACCACCGCCCAGCCGATGGGCGCCAGCCACAACGCCGACAACAGGACCATCGACACGTGGAAGGCCCCGGTTCGCAGCCTCATGAGTCCTCCCTGAACGCCCGGACCAGGTAGACGAGGATCACCGACAGCGCGGCCACGAAGATCGCCACGGCGATCGCCGAGGCGTAGCCGAGCCGCAGCCCCTGGAAGGCGGTCGCGTACATGTAGGTGCTCAGCAGCTCCGAGGAGTGGTACGGCCCGCCGCGGGTCAGCGACCAGACGATGTCGAACGAGCGCAGCGAGTCGATGACGACCACCGACAACACGACCGCGTTGACGCCCTTGAGCTGCGGGATCGTGACGTGGCGGAGCCGCTGCCAGGCGCCGGCGCCGTCCACGCGGGCGGCCTCGTACAGGGCGGGGTCGATGGTCTTCAGGCCCGCGACGTACAGGACCATCACGTAGCCGATCTGCCGCCACAGGGCCGGCAGGATCAGGGCGTACAGGGCGGTGTCCGGGTCGGCCAGCCACGGCTTGATCAGGCCGCCGAGCCCGACGGCGGCCAGCACCTGGTCCAGCAGGCCGTCGGGCTGGTAGAAGACCCGCCACACCAGCGCGGTGACGACCAGCGAGAAGACCACGGGGGTGAACAGGGCGGCGCGGTAGAAGCCGACGCCGCGCCGGTCGCGCTGCAGCACCAGGGCCATGCCGAAGCCGCCGAGCACCGACAGCCCGCCGAAGGCGGCCAGCCAGATGACGGTGTTGAGCAGCGCGCGGCCGAAGACCGGGTCGCCGCCCAGCTCGGCGTAGTTGGCCAGGCCGATGAACTCGGGCGCGCCGGTGCCGTCCCAGCGCAGCAGCGACAACCAGAAACCCTGGAGGGCGGGCCAGAACACCCACACGGCCTCGACCGCGAACGGCACCAGGACGAACGCGGCCAGCAGCGGGGACAGCCTCTGGCCGCCCTGACGGTGAAGTACGGCGATCACGTCAGCCCTTGAAGACCTTCTCGGCGGACGCCTGCCACTCGCGCAGGATCGCCTCGATGTCGCCCGGCTTGTCGATGAAACGGGTCAGCGCGGTGTCGGCGGTGGGCTGGAGGGCGTCGCTGGAGTCGCGGTTGAAGAACTGCGTCAGGTCCTTGGCCGCCGACAACATCGCACGGCCCTTGGCCAGCAGCGGCGTCTCGGGGATCTTGGCCTTGGGACTGGCCGGCAGCAGGATGCCGGTGCCGGAGGTGATGAACAGCGCCTGCGCCTCCGGGCTCGCCAGGTAGGACAGCAGCTGCTTGGCGCCGGCCGGGTCGGCGGCCTTGGCGCTGGCGAAGAAGCCGTCGGTCGGGGCCTCCTCGGCGACCGGGACGGACTCGTCCAGGATCGGGAACTGGAAGAAGTCGAGGTCGTCCAGGACGTCCTTGGGGGCGGTGTCGGCGAAGAAGGTGCCGATGAGGAACATGCCCGTCTTCCCGGCCAGCAGCTTGGACGTGGCCTCCTGGAACGGGTACGCCTTGCCCTTCGGGTCGAAGTACGGCAGCGCCTGCTTCCAGGCGTCGAAGACCGCCTTCAGCTTGGGGCTCGCGAAGCTCTGCTTGCCTGCCAGCAGCTCGCGGTGGAAGGCCGCGCCGTTGATCCTGATGTTGAGGTAGTCGAACCAGATCGAGGCCACCCACGGGCTGTCGCCTAGCCCGATGCCGATGGGGTCCACGCCCTTGCCCTTGAGCGTCTCGCACAGCGCCAGGAACTCCGGCCAGGTCCGCGGCGGCTGCACACCCCACTTGGCGAAGTTGGAGCGGCGGTAGAAGAAGCCCCACCAGTAGTAGTTGGTGGGCACGAAGATCTGCTTGCCGGAGGCGTCCGTGGACAGCGTGCGCAGCGACTCGGGGTAGTCGCCGAGGTCCTTCCACACCTCGGACACGTCGAGCAGCAGGCCCTTGGCGGCGTAGTCCTGGGCGACCGATCCGGCGTACCAGCTGAGGACGTCCGGCGGGTCGGCCGAGGTCAGGTACGTCGGGAGCTGCACGCGGAAGGTCTCCAGCGCCACCGTGTTGAGCGTGACCGAGCCCTTGCCGCGGTTGTTGAACTGCGCGACGACCTTCTCCATGGCCGCCTTGACCGGCGGCGCCGACAGGCTGGACTGGAGGGTGAGCGTCCGGCCGGCCGCGCCGCTCGCGCCGGTGGCGGCCGGGCTCCCCGAGCCGGCGGTGGTGGCGCAGCCGCCCAGGAACGTCGCGGCGCCGGCCAGGCCTGCGCGCGCCAGCAACTGGCGTCGGGAGAGGGGGGACGGTGGCACGGCAGGTCCTTCCTACCTCGGCACATGGAGTGACGAGGATGCGTGGCCAGGGTGGTTCAAGGTATGCCGGAACAGTTGCATCGGACTGTCCGATACGTCAAGATATTTTCATAATTAATGATTAATCGTAGTGATCGCCGGGCGGCCGGACGCCGGATGCGCGCGATCACGGGTCCGGCCTTGGGCGCGTCCGGGGCGGCGGGGTGGGGCGCGCCGCCCGCCTGGTTCTTTACAGGGCGTAAATATGTTTCCTGACAGCGCCGAAAAGGCCGGACCGAACTTTTCACGAGTCCCGCTCGGGCTGTTTACGATCTTTTTCCTCAGGAGCATCAGCCCAGGTCAGCAACCCACCAGGGATGGCCACGATCCTGCCTATGCCTATTACTCCTGGTCAAAAAATAAGTATGAGAGCCTCTTGCCCTCCTTGGGGATTTTGTTCATATTTGCGGGCAAGTCACCCCACCCTCAGGAGGCTCCAGTGAGCATCCATGGCTTACGGATCCGGCGCGGCGCACTGATCGTCGCCACCGCCGGACTCCTCACCGGCGCGTTCACGGGCGTACCCGCCCAGGCTTCGCCCGCGACCTGCACGACCGCCGCCGACCCGGCCGCCGCCGCGACCGCGTTGGAGGGGCAGCTCGGCGCCCGCACCGCCGGCTCCTACTTCGACCAGGCGCAGGGCAAGATGGTCGTCACCACCACCGACGCCGCCGACGCCGAGGCCATCACCGCTTCCGGCGCCGTACCGCGCGTCGTCTCCCGCAGCGGCCCCTCTCTTGAGGCCATCATGTCCTTCCTGGACCGCACGGCCGCCGTCCCCGGCACCGCCTGGGCCGTCGACACGGCCGCCAACCAGGTCGTCGTCTGGGTGGACAGCACCGTCGCCACCACCGCGCGCACCAAGGTCCAGATCGCGGTGCAGCAGGCCAACACCCAGGCCGCGGCGGCCCAGGGTCAGGGCGCGGCGGCCACGCCCGCCGTACGCGTCGAGAACGAGCCCGGCAAGTTCAGCCTGTTCATCCAGGGCGGCGACGCGATCTACGGCGGCCAGTACCGGTGCTCGCTCGGCTTCAACGTGGTCAGCGGTTCGACCTACTACTTCCTGACCGCCGGCCACTGCGGCAACATCGCCTCCACCTGGTATTCCAACTCCGGGAAGACCACGACCCTGGGCAACACCTCGGGCTCCAGCTTCCCCGGCAACGACTACGCCATCGTCCGCTACACCAACACCAGCATCGCCCACCCGGGCGGCGTGGACCTCTACAGCGGCTCCCGTGACATCACCAGCGCGGGCAACGCCTACGTCGGCCAGTCGGTGCAGCGCAGCGGCAGCACGACCCACGTGCACAGCGGCTCGGTGACGGCGCTCAACGCCACCGTCAACTACGCCGAGGGCACCGTACGTCAGATGATCAAGACGAACGTCTGCGCCGAGGGCGGCGACAGCGGCGGCGCGCTGTTCTCCGGCGGCATCGCGCTCGGCCTGACCTCCGGCGGCAGCGGCAACTGCACCAGCGGCGGCACGACGTTCTTCCAGCCGGTCACCGAGGCGCTGAGCGCCTACGGGGTGAGCGTCTTCTGATCACCCGCTCCACCGTGCGGGCCGCGTGCGCACGCGGCCCGCACCTTTGCTTCAAGAAACCTATACAAAACAGACAAAACACCATAATGTTGGCATCGCCCCGGTCGGCAACGACTGGGGCGCCAAATCTTCTCCGCCGGCGCGGGCGACGACCGCCCCCGGCGCCCCCTCGCCCGGAAAACGCCTCCTCCGGACGAGCTCGACCCCCTCGATTACGCCTCGTAACGGCTGTGTTACTGTCCGCGTTATGAACAAATCGGCCACTGAGCGGCAGATAGAAATTCTCTGGCCCACCATCGGCGTATCGGTCACAGCAGACCTCGACGGCCGCAACAGCGACCTAGCCGACGCGTTGTGGCAGACCCTGCCGTACCGAAGCCTGCAAGGCCACGCCCTCGTGGCGGGCCACCACCTCTACCACCTGGCCCCGCTGCCCGAGCTGCTGCACGTGCCGGCCGTGCACAAGATCGACCGGCGCATCGCGCCCGACGGCTCGGTGTTCTGCTCCCGCCTGCAGCACCTCGGCATCAAGTACGGCCCGCTGAGCGAGCCGATGCCCGCCACGCCCATCGGCACCGTCCGCGAGGAGGACCTCGACGCGCTGGCCGAGGCCGGCCAGGCGGTGTGGCAGTCGGTGTACTCCGGCGGCCAGCCGGTGATCGTCGAAGTACGCAGGGCCGGCGACGGCGGCGGCCACCAGCTCCGGCGGCCGACGGCCCAGGACGCCGAGGCGGACCGCCTGCTCGCCGAGCTGCACGACGAGATCGAGCGCATCTGGCTCGACCCGCCGCAGGAGCTGGTCGACCTGCACGAGGGCAGGATCGCCTCCGGCGCGGGCAGCTTCGGCACCACGCTGACCACGATGCTGTTCGTCAACGGCGAGACCCGCCCGCTGGGCTACTGCTGCTACTCCGGCCTGGTCCGGGCAGCCCAGCAGCAGCAGCTCCCGCTGGAGTTCCTGCAGCAGATGGCGCGCATCATGGCCGCCACACCGGCCGAGTTCCTCGGTTACTGCGGCCTGAACAAGCTGCACGAGTTCACCGAGCGCGCGCTGGAGGTCGCCGACCAGCTCCAGGACCGCGAGGACTTCGTCGCGCTGATGGCCCACATGGCCCTGTACGTCAACTGCCTGGGTGCCTGGAACCTCCAGCTCTTCCCGTGGCAGGTGGACGAACACCTGCGCTCGGACGGCACGGTGTCCCCGGTGGCACGTCCGGTGCCGGGCCGGGTGTCGGGCTCGCTGCTGCCTCCCGTACCGGACGGGACGGTGGCCCCGGCATGAGCCGGCCCGACCGGGCCGAGCGCGTGGTCATCGGCGGCGGCGTGATCGGCCTGTCGATCGCGGCCCACCTGGCCGAGGCGGGGATCGAGACCGTCGTCCTGGAACGTGACGACCTGGCCTCCGGCGCCTCCAAGGCCACCGCGGACGTGCTGCGGGCCTACTTCTCGGGCGATCCGGTCAGCTCGGCGATGGCGGTGCGCAGCCTGTCCGCGTACCAGTCGTTCCCGCGCTGGCCCGGCGCCGAGCTGCCGCTGCGGCAGGTGGGCTACCTCGTGCTGTTCACCGAACGGGAGCAGGTGAACAGGTTCGAGGCCGAGCTGCCCGCGCAGCGGGCCGTGGGCGTGGACGTGTCGCTGATCGGGCCCGAGGAGGCCCGGCGGCTCAACCCGCTGGTCGAGGAGCCGTCGCTGCTGGCGGCCGCGTGGTCGCCGCAGGCGTTCGTGAGCGACACGGCCGCGATCGTGGAGGCGTACGCGGAGGGGGCCGCGCGGGCGGGGGCGTCGCTGCGCACCGGCTGCCCGGTCACCGCCGTGGACCCGGCCACCGGGCGGATCGAGACGGCGGACGGCACGCTCACGGCGGAGGCGATCGTGTGCGCGGCCGGGGCCTGGTCGGGCTGGATCGCGTCGGCGGCGGGCCTGGACCTGCCGCTGACCGGGGTGGCGGTGCAGGAACTGCTGACCACCGGCCCGCTGTCCGAGATTCCCGACATGCCGGTCACTCTGCACGCCGCCAGCGGGCTGCTGATCCGCCGGCGCGACGACCGGATCCTGATCGGCATGGGCAACCCCGGCACCGACCGGGACGCCTGGTTCGCCAAGGCCAGGACGCAGCTCGCCACCACGTACCCGGGTCTGGACCTGTCCGGGCTGGAGACGGCGGTGCGCGGCCCCAGGGACGCCAGCCCCGACCGGTCGGCCTTCATCGGCCGGCTGCCCGGACCGCCCGCGTTCCTGTACGCCACCGGGTTCTCCGGCCACGGGCTGTGCAACGCCCCGGCCGCCGGGGAACTGGTCCGCGACCTGTACCTGGGCAACGACCCCTCGGACGTGTTCGGCTTCGACGCGGCCGAGCTGTCGGCGACCGCGCGGCGACGCTCCCGCTGAGAGCCCGCCCGCAACGCCGGCCGTACCCGCAGCGCCCGCCGCACCCGCCGTGCCCACCGCGCCGGCGGGTGCGGCGGGAGGGCGGCGGCGGGGGGCGGCTCATCCTTTCCGCGTTCAATGCGTGACGTTGCCGCGGGTTGACACGCCTGCGGGTACGACCGGATCCGGGGGGACATCGCATGACCACGAATCCGTACGCCACTTCGCCCTTCAGCTACGCGACCGAGCCGACGGCGGCGCCGTACTCGATCGTCGAGTTGATGCCCGGCGCCCGCAACCTGATGCACTACCTGCGGGTGGCGCCGGGCGAGCGGGTGCTGGTGCTGGCCGAGCACACCGTCGATCCGGTCGTCGTCCAGGCCATCGCGGCCGCGGCCGCCTACCGCGACGCCGACGTGCACATCCTGTCGGTGGCGCCGTTCAGCCCCGGCGGCTGGGACAGCGGGGCCGGGCACCACGTCGAGCGGGCCGCCGTCGGGGCGTCCGACGTCGTCGTCGCCTGCACCTGGTGGGGCGAGGTGCACACCGCGCCGCTGTTCTTCGACGAGATCAGGGCCCTGCCGGTGCGGTTCGCGTCCCTGCACATGAGCGCCACGGCCGGCGCGCTGCTCACCGGCGCGCGCTTCCCCAACGAGGTCTTCTACGCCCTGGTACACCTCATGCTGCAGAAGCTGTCCACGACCGGGAAGATCCGGATCACCTCGGCGGCCGGCACCGATCTCACGCTGTCCGGGCTGACCCTCATGCCGGACGAGGAGCCGCCCGGCCCCGGCCAGTGGCGGCCCTTCCCGTACGGGGGCGTCAACTTCTGGCCCTCCGAGGCCGAGGGCGTGCTCGTCGTCGAGGACTGCACGGTGACCGGCGTGCCCGAGGAGCCGCTGCGCGTCATCCTGTCCGGCAACGTGGTCCAGGAGATCGCGGGCGGGACGGCGGCCGACCGGCTGCGGCGTTTCTCCCCCGGCGGCTTCTACCTGCGCCACGCCCTGATCGGGCTCAACCCGAAGGTGCGTGTGGCGGGCGGCACCCAGTTCGAGCGGGAGAAGCACGCCGGCGCGTTCTACTGCGGCCTCGACGCGCTCACCGGCGGCGTGCCCGTCACCGACGCGCCCGGCTTCGCCCACTGCGACTGCCAGGTCGACCGGCCCACCCTGTACGCCGACGACGAGCCGCTGATCGACAACGGCCGGCTCCTGCTGCTCGACGACCCCGAGATCCGCCGCGTGGCCGAGAGGTTCGGCCCGCCGGACGTGATCCTCGACGACAACCCGGTCATGGTCCTCCCCCGCCGCTACACCGGGGCGACGTCGAGCCGATGACCGTCAGACCGTACCGACAGACAGGATGACCATGGATCCCGAGTTCGTTCTCGACCCGGCCACCCTCGACCTGCACGCGAGCGACGAGCTGCTGCGCCGGGCCGGTTCGCTCGTCCCCGTACTGGTCGAGGGGGTGCGGGCCTGGGCCGCCACCAGCCACTCGACGCTGGAGGCGGTGCTGTCCCATCCGGCCATGACGCGCGACATCCGGTACTGGGACGCCGAGGCCCGCGCCGCGGCGCCGCAGGGCACGTCCCTGATGCGGCTGGTCACCGACGCGTCCATGCTCAACGCCGACGGCGAGGAGCACCGGCGGCTGCGCGGCCCGCTGGTCAAGCTGTTCAGCGCGCGCCAGGTGCAGCGGATGGAGCCCTGGATCACCTCCATCGTCGGCGACCTGCTGGAGGAACTGGCGGCCCTGCCACCGGACGAGCCGATCGACCTGCGGGCCGAGTACGCCTACCCGCTGCCGCTGCGCGTCATCGTCGAGATGCTCGGCATCCCCGACTCCCACCGGGAGCCCCTGCGCGCGCTCACCGACCAGGTGGTGCAGCTCGCCCAGAGCCCGCCGGACTCCTCCGAGGGACGCAGGGCGCTGTTCGAGATGGTCGGCGAGATCATCGAGCTGCGCCGCGCCACGCCCGGCGAGGACCTGACGAGCGAGCTGATCGCGCTGCACGAGCAGGGACAGCTCGACGACGCCGAGCTGCGCGACACCGTCCAGGTGCTGCTGATCGCCGGGCACGTGACGACGATCAACCTCATCGCGCACGCCGTACGCGCCCTGCTGGACCGGCCCGGTCAGCTTGAGCTGCTGCTCTCGGGGGCCGTGCCGTGGAGCGCGGCCGTGGAGGAGGCCCTGCGCTGGGAGTCGCCCAACGCCTACTTCCCGATGCGCTACGCCATGGAGGACCTGGAGATCGAGGGTGTGCGGCTGCGGGCGGGCGAGGCGGTGCTCGCCTGCTTCTCCGCCGCCGGCCGCGACCCCGAGCGGTACGGCGACAACGCCGCCGACTTCGACGTGACCAGGCCGTCCGTGCCGCACCTGGCGTTCGGGCACGGGCCGCACTTCTGCCTCGGCGCGCCGCTGGCCCGGCTGCAGGCCGAGGTCGCGCTGCCGGCACTGTTCGCGGCGTTCCCGGAGCTGCGCGCGGCCGGGCCCGCCGACGACCTGCCCCGGCTCACCTCTCTGCTGGACAACGGCATACGCGGCCTGCCGGTGCTGCTCGGCCCGCCCGCCTCCCGCTGAGGCCCGCGACAGGCCGGTGACGTCCGGTTTCTCCGAATGTGCGGATTGTCCGGGGGTGGTTTCTCAGAAAGTGCCGCATCCCCATCCGTCCGTTGCGACGCCTGTGCCAGGCGTTTTTAGATGAATGAGCATCCGCGCTCGGGAACCGGACCGACCTCCAGGGGTTCATTCATGCACACGCCCATCGCCCCCATAGGCGCGCACAACCTGCTCGTCTTCCTGCTGCAAGTCGGACTGATGCTCGCGCTCGCGCTGGCACTCGGGGCGCTCGCGGCCCGGTTCCGGCTGCCCGCCGTGGTGGGCGAGCTGTTCGCCGGGGTCGTACTCGGGCCGTCGATCCTGGCGCACGTCGCGCCGGACTTCCAGCGCTGGCTCTTCCCCGCCGATCCCGGCCAGTTCCACCTCCTGGACGCCGTCGGGCAGATCGGCGTGCTGCTGCTGGTCGGGCTGACCGGCATCCACATGGACCTGGGGCTCGTACGGAAGCGGGCGGCGACCGCGGCCGGGGTCAGCGCGGGCGGGCTGCTCATCCCGCTCGGGCTCGGCATCGCGACCGGGTTCCTGCTGCCCAAGGCCATCGTCCCCGAGGGCACCGACATGACGGTGTTCGCGCTGTTCATGGGCGTGGCGATGTGCGTGAGCGCGATCCCCGTGCTGGCCAAGACCCTCATCGACATGAAACTGCTGCACCGCAACATCGGCCAGCTCACCCTCACCGCCGGGATGATCGACGACGCGTTCGGCTGGTTCATGTTGTCGATCGTCAGCGCCATGGCCGTCAACGCGGTCACCACGGGCACCGTGCTCACCTCGCTGGCCTACCTGATGGTCATCGTCGTCCTGGCCCTCACCGTCGGGCGTCCGCTGGTGCGCGGCGCGATGCGGCTGGCCGCCAGGTCCCCCGAGGCGGGTCCGACGGTCGGGACGGCGGTCGTCCTCATCGTGCTCGCCTCGGCCGGGACGCACGCGCTCGGCCTGGAATCGGTCTTCGGCGCCTTCGTGATGGGCATGCTCATCGGCAGCGCGGGCCGCGTCGACCCGGCCCGGCTCGCCCCCCTGCGCACCGTGACCCTGTACGGCCTCGCCCCCGTCTTCTTCGCCACCGCCGGCCTGCGCATGGACCTGACCGCCCTCGCCCGCCCACCGGTCCTGCTGGCGGACCTCGCCGTACTGGCCGTGGCGATCGTCGGCAAGTTCCTCGGCGCCTACGCCGGCGCCCGCCTCAGCAAGCTCAACCGCTGGGAGGCCCTGGCCCTCGGCGCCGGACTCAACGCCCGCGGCGTCATCGAGGTCGTGGTCGCCATGGTCGGGCTGCGGCTGGGCATCCTCAGCGTCGAGGCGTACACGCTGGTGGTCCTGGTCGCCATCGTCACCTCCCTGATGACCCCGCCCATCCTGCGCGCCGCGATGTCCCGGGTGGAGCAGACCGCCGACGAGGAGATCCGCGAAACCGCCCACCGCGCCTGGACCACCACCGGCACCAGCACCTCCGCCTGACTCCCCCGCCGTACCACCGACGCGCGGCAACACCGCTTCAGGGGCGGGCGAGGAAGGCACGGATCCCGGCGGCCAGACGGGTCATCTGCTGACCGCCTTCGATCCAGGTCGTGACGGACGTCTCCCATCCCGGTGGGTGCGACGACCACGGTCGCAGCGTCCAGGTCAGCTCGACCCGGCCGCCGGAGCGGAAGATCGCGCCGAGCGTGAGCTGATCGGTGTGCCAGGTGCGCTCGCCCGTCCAGCCTCGGAAGTCGTCTGCGAGGGTCTGGAGGAAGGCGGGCAGGTCGCCGGCGGCGTCCCAGGTCGTGACGGTCACGTCGGGGATCTCCGCCCGCAGGCCGCCGGCCAGGGCTTCGACGCCGAAAACCGTCTCGTACTGGTCGGCGGACCGCCTGCCGGAGAGGCGGACGACCAGCTCGGGGTCCTGCGAGCAGCGCACCGTCACGTCGGGCGGCCCGGCCGGCCGGTGATCTCCATGCGTCACCCGAGCAGGATAGGCCGCCCGGTACGGCTACTGAGCCGGGGCGGGTGGGCGGTCGGGGTCGGACAGGGCGGTGCGGAGGTCGGTGCGGGCCTTGATGCCGAGTTTCATGAAGACCTTGCGCAGGTGGTATTCGGCGGTGCGGTCGCTGATGAACAGGCGGGCGCCGATGTCGCGGTTGGTGAGCCCTTCGCGGGCCAGGCGGGCGACGTTGAGCTCCTGGTCGGTGAGGCGGGCCGCCGGTTCGTACGGGCGTGCGCGCGGCGCCTGGCCGAGCGCGCGCAGCTCGCGGGCGGCGCGTTCGGCGAAGCCGTTCAGGCCGCAGCCGGACAGCGACTCGTACGCGGCCCGGAGCTGCTCGGCGGCCTCGGCGCGCCGGTCCAGGCGGCTCAGTTCCTCGCCGAGGAGCAGGCGGCAGCGCCCGACCATGATCGGGATGCGTTCCCGTTCGAAGCGTTCGATCGCCTCCCGGTACAGGGGCTCGGCCGTGCCGGGCGGGCCGAGCTGCGCCCGCGCCATCGTCAGCACGGCGCGGGCCCAGTTCGTGCCCACCGGCCGGGTGACGCCCGCCAGTTGCTCGAACGCCTGCTCGGCGAGCGCCTGCTCGCCGGTGTGGGCGGCCGCCTCCACGAGTTCGAGCAGGGTACGCATGGCGTGGCTCAGCTCGTGCGTGTACGGCAGCTCGCGCCGCCCCGCCTCGACCGCCTCGGCGAACCGGCCCAGCCCGTTGTAGAGGATGGCCTGCGAGAAGTTGACCGCGCTCAGCCCGTAGCCCTCGCCGCGCGTGTACGAGTCGGCCCGGATCCGCGCCGCCAGCCGTTCCGTCTCGCCGGCCTGCCCCCGGTACGCGGCCAGGAAGAGCCGTCCGTACTGCGGCAGCGGGTGGCCGGTGACGTCCTTGATGGCGTCGATCTCGTCGCAGGACGCCTCGGCCGCGTCCAGGTCGCCGTCGACGGTCTGGGCCAGCATCAGCAGGCTCAGCGCGATCGGCAACACCGTGACGACGCCTTCGGCGCGGGCCAGCTCGACCTGCCGGTCGGCGAGGGCGCGCAGCGCGCGGGCGTCCCAGAGGTCCTGGGCGGCTCGGGAGGCGAACCACATCCAGTGCAGTTCCAGGGAGTCCGGGGCCTGTTCCAGGAACGCGCGCTGCGCCTGGCGCAGGGTCCCGATCGCGGCCTCCTGACCGTGGGCGGCCAGCAGCGCCTGACCGCGCAGGATCAGGTCCCGCGCCCGCCCGCCCCCGGCCGTCCCGCCGTCAGGAGCATCGGCGGCGGGAGCATCGGCGGCGGCAGGTTCGGGGGCGGGAGGTTCGGGGGCGGGGGTGGCGCGCAGGATGGCGGTGGCCACGGCGGTCACCTGGGCGGCGTCGCCGAGCCGGCCGCCGTAGATCGCCGCCGCCAGCGCCTCGATGTAGGTGTCGCGGGCCAGCACCGGGTCGAGCCCTTCGAGTCCCTGGGCCGCGGCGAGGAGGAGCCCCGGCCCGCTGGCGTCGCGGCGGAGTGCGTACCCGGCGCGGGCGCGCAGCCGTACGACGAGGGCCTGTTGCAACGTGGTCAGCGGATGGCCGCCGACGGTGTCGAGCAGGCGCAGGGCGGCTGCGGGCGCGCCCGCGTCGTGCTTGGCCTCGGCCGCCGCGATCAGCCGCTGCCCGCGCAGGACCGGGTCGGGCGTCAGCTCCGCCGCCCGTTCCAGGAACGCGGCCGCGGCGGCGGCTCCGCCACGGGCGCGCGCCCGGGCGGCGGAACGTTCGAGGTCGGCGGCGACCTCCTCGTCCGGGCGCAGCGTCGCGCTCGCCCGGTGCCAGGCCCGGCGGTCGGGGTCGCGGCCGGCGCCGGTGGCGTCGGCCAGGGCGGCGTGCACGCGCCGCCGCCACTCCTGGGACGCCGTACGGTAGACCGCCGACCGGACGAGCGGGTGCCGGAAGCTGACGCGCGCGCCGACGGTGAGCGCGTCGGCCTCCTTGGCGGCGTCGAAGTCCGCCTGGCCGAGCCCCAGCGCCGCGCTCGCGCGCCACAGCAGGCCGGGATCGCCGGTCGGGTCCGCGGCGGCCAGCAGCAGCAGGAGGCGCGCCGATCCGGGCAGCGGCGCGAGCTGCGCGACGAGGCTCTGCTCGATGCGGCTCTCCAGCGGCATCGAGCCGGTGAGGGAGAAGCCGCCGGCGATCTCGGCCGGGCTCAGCGCCCGGGGCAGCTCGCGCAGCGCGAGCGGGTTGCCGCGTGCCTCGGCGACGAGCTGGTCGCGTACGCGCCGGTCGAGGCCGCCGGGGACCGCCAGGCGCAGGAGCTCGTGCGAGTCGTCGTGGCCCAGTCCTTCGACGGCGAGCCGCGGGAGCCCGGTGAACACCGTGCCGACCGTGCGCATGGCGAGGACGACGGCGATCCCCTCGGCGTCGAGCCGCCGGGCGGCGAACGCGACCGCCCGCGCCGACGCCTCGTCCAGCCATTGGGCGTCGTCGACCACGCAGAGCAGCGCCCGGCCGTCCGCGGCCTCGGTGAGCAGCCCGAGCAGCGCGAGCCCGACGAGGAACGGGCTGGGCGCGCCGGCCGCGCGCAGGCCGAACGCCGCCTCGATCGCCTCCCGCTGCGGGCCCGGCAGGCGTACGGCCGAGCCCATCATGGGCCCGCACAGTTGCTGGAGCCCCGCGTAGGCCAGCTCCATCTCCGACTCCCAGGCGACCACGCGCTCCACCCGGACGCCGGTCCCGGGCCGTGCCGCCACCATCCGGTCGAGGAGCGCGGTCTTGCCGACGCCGGCCTCGCCGGAGACGACGAGCGCGCCGCTGCGCCCGGCGCGGGCGCGCTCCACCAGCCCGTCCAGTTCCGCCAGCTCGCGATGCCGTCCCCGCAGTGGCCCGGTCTCGGTCACGATGTCGCCCTTTGCTGGGGTTTGTTGTTACATGGCACCTTTGTCGCCAGACACCCTATCGAGCGGCCAAGCCCACGGTCGGCCCGGTTCCGGGAGGAAATCGGCGGCGGTTGTCACAGGCCGGAAGGCCGCCCGGTCTTGGTTGTGACCGGACGGCACACGGGTGCCCCGGCGGCAAGAGGGAGGTTTCTCGATGAAGATCGTAGTGGTCGGCGGAACCGGTCTGATCGGGTCCAAGCTGGTGACCAGGCTGACCGAGCACGGGCACGAGGCCGTCGCGGCAGCGCCCGGCACCGGGGTCGACACGCTGACCGGCGAGGGGCTGGCCGAGGTGCTGGCGGGCGCGTCCGTGGTGATCGACGTGTCGAACTCGCCGTCGTTCGAACGGGCCGCCGTACTGGAGTTCTTCGAGACGTCCACCGGCAACCTGCTGGCGGCCGAGGCGGCGGCGGGCGTGGGCCATCACGTCGCGCTGTCGGTGGTGGGCACCGAACGCATGCCCGACAACGACTATTTCGCCGCGAAGATCGCCCAGGAACGGCTGATCGAGAAATCGCCGATCCCGTACTCGCTGGTGCACGCGACGCAGTTCTTCGAGTTCGTACGCGGCATCGCCGACGAGGCGACCGCCGACGGCAAGGTGCACATCGCACCCGTGCTCTTCCAGCCGGTCGCCGGCGACGAGGTCGCCCGGGCCGTCGGCCGGACCGCGGTGGGCGCGCCGCTGAACGGCCGCCTGGAGGTGGCCGGACCGACGCGGTACCGGATGGACGAGTTCTTCCGCCGGGCGCTGGCCGCCTGGGGCGACCCGCGCGAGGTGGTCACCGACCCGGAGGCGCGCTACTTCGGCAGCGTGCCGGGCGAACGTACGCTGGTGCCCGGCGAGGGCGCCGTCCTCGGCCGGATCACCTACCGCGACTGGCTCGACCGGGACGCGGGGTAATCCGGCATGAGCACCCCCGACAACGCGGACGACCCGCTGTACGAGCTCCGGATCGAGGTCGGCATCGAACTGACCGAGGTCCGGCGGAGCCACCCCGAGACGGAGATGGACCTGCCGGTCACCGACTGGCTGTTCGACCCGGCGGACGCCGAACGCGAGGAGATCGGCCTGCGCGGACTGCTCGACGCGGTCGAGGTGCTGGAGGAGGCCGCCCGGCCCGGAGACCCGCCGGCGCGGCCGGTCCGCTACCCGCCGTCCACGTCGCCGTCCGCGTCGCCGCCCACGTGAAGGACTGACCCCGCGAAGCGCCCGGCCCCTGTCAGGGGGGCCGGGCGCTTGTGGTTCCGCCCCTCGCACTGCCGGTGTACCCGCGGGGACCCCCTGGGGGGCCGGGCCCCTGGGCCAGGGGGTCGACCAGGGACTTCCAAGGGCGCGGCGGAGGAGGCCCGGACACGACCGTGAAGGCAGTGGCATTCGCCGGATGCCGTCGTACGAACGGACGCGAACGGAGCCGAGACCGTGACGATGAACATGCTGGAGCTGGGCAGGGACGACGCGACAGGCGGCCGCCCGCCGGCCGGCGAGCTGGACGCGGCCGCCTCGGTGTTCGACACCTCGCGCCCCAGGTTGTACGGGATCGCCCTGCGCGTCCTTGAGGACGTGGGCGAGGCCGAGGACGTGGTCCAGGAGGCGTGGTTGCGGTGGCGGCGCGCCGACCGCTCGGTCGTCATCAGCCCGCCCGCGTTCCTCGCGACGACCACCACCAGGCTGGCGCTCAACGTCGCCCAGTCCGCGCGCCGGCGCCGCGAGACGTGCGCCGGGCCGTGGCTGCCCGAGACCGTGGACCGCGCCCCCGGCCCCGAGACGGCGGCCGAACGGCACGAGGAGGCCGACCTGGCGATCAGGCTGCTGCTGGAGCGGCTGACGCCCGCCGAACGCGCCTCGTACCTGCTGCGCAAGGCGTTCGACTATCCCTACCGGCGGATCTCCGAGGTTCTCGGCCTGGGCACGGACCACACGCGGCAGCTCGTACGACGTGCCCACGCGCGGCTGGCCTCCGACCGGCGCCGCCCGGTGGAGGCCGCCGCGCACCGACGCCTCGTGGGCGCGTTCCTGGCCGCCGCGCGCACCGGCGACCTCGCCGGTCTGGAGTCCGTCCTCGCCGCCGACCTCACCCACCGCCCCCCGCGTCACTGACCGGGCGAAGCCGCCGCGTGAAAGCACTGCGACGCTCTGGGCAACAAGAGGTGTCCGGCGTTCACTCGACCCTTCGGAGTTGCCTGCATGGCCACACCGCCCGGCCTCACCGGCCCGCCCGATCTCCGGGCCGACTGGGAGGAGATCTTCACCGCGCACTTCGCGGAGATCCACCGCTACATCGCCAGACGGCTGTCCGCGGACGTCGCCGACGACACGGCCGCCGAGGTGTTCCTGGCCGCGTACCGGGGTGGCTACGACCCGTCCCGTGGCGCCGTACGGCCCTGGTTGTACGGGATCGCCACGCATCTCATCGCACGGCACCACCGCAGTGAGCTGCGCAAATGGAAGGCGCTCGGCCGGATGGCCGAGCGGGAGGAGCACAGCCACGAGGACGCGACCCTGGCACGGGTGGCGGCGAGCGGGCTGACCGGCAGGCTCGCGGGGGCGCTTGCCGGACTCAAGCGCCGGGACCGCGACGTCGTCCTGCTCCACGCGCTGGGCGGCCTCAGCCACGCCGAGGTCGCCGCCGCGCTGGACATCCCGGCCGGCACGGTCGCCTCCCGCCTCAACCGCGCCCGCGGGCAACTCCGCAAGGCGCTCGGCGACGTCAACCCTCTGGAGGACAATCGTGGATGAGTTCGGCCTGCTGGCGAAGTCTCTGCCGGACGCGCCGCCGCCGTCGTCCGAGGTGGTCGACCGGGCCCGCGCCCGGCTGTCGGCGGCCCAGGCCCAGCCGTCGGCGGTCCGGGGCCGGACCGCGCGCCGCCGCGCCCATTGGGGGTGGACCGCCGCGGCGACCGTCGCCGTCGTCACCGCCGTCATCGCCCTGGTGGCGGGCCTGACGCCGGCTTCCGTACCGGTGATCGCGCCGCCCCGCGGCAACGACGCCCTGCTCCGGCTCGCCGACGACGTCGCCCGGCTTCCCGGCCAGACGGGGGCGTACTGGCGCAGGCCGCTGCTCAACAGCAGCCTGATGCGGGTGACGGCGGGGAAGGCGACGTTCAACGTGTTGCACGTCTCCCGAGTCGATCTGTGGCAGCCCCGCGATCCGCGCGATCCCGTCCAGGTGTGGGCGCGGCTGGAGAGCGTGCGTCCGGCCACGCCCGCCGACGAACGCCTCTGGAAGGCGGCCGGCTCGCCGTCGTCGGCCCAGCGGGTCTGCACCCCGGGCACGCCCGCCAAGGACTGCGGGAAGGTCCGGGTGGGCGACGGGCCCTCCGGCTGCGTGTACACGCGGGCCGTCGAACCGGATGGCGTGTTCGGCGACCGGCGGCTGGGCGACCTCACGCTCGCAGCCCTCGCGGCGCTGCCCACCGACGTCGACGCACTGCGGGAGAGGCTGCGCGGCATCTGGCGTACGAACCCGCAGGATGAGAGCTTCGAGCAGTTCCTGGCCGGCTCGGCGGCGCTCCTGGAGATGCCGATCAGCCCCGCGGTACGGGCGGCGGCCCTCCGCCTCCTGGCCGGGCTGCCGACCACCACGACGGGCGGCACGGTCGTCGATCCGCTGGGACGTCCGGGCCTCGCGGTCGCCTTCGTCAAGAGCGAGGGCTTCTCCGCCGAGTTCGGGGCGGACGACGAGGTGGCCGAGCGGTACACGACCATCCTCGCCCCCAGGACCGGCGCCGTCCTGGTGTCCGACGCCGCGATCGCGGCCGAGAACGCCGAAGGGCTCACCAAGGGCACCTACCTGAACTACACGGCCTGGACCTCCGAGGCCGGCTGGACCGACGACAGGCCCGCCCGGCCCCGCGGCTGCAAGCTCAGCCCCCGGCCCATCCCTTGATCACGGCCGGGCGCAGGATCACGGGGAGTTCCCGGTGGCCGTTGCTGATGAGGGTGGGGACCGGGCGCAGGTCGTCGCCGGGGACCGCGAGGGCCATCGCCGGGAAACGTGCGAAGAGCGCGCGCAGGGCCTCGGCGACCTCCAGGCGGGCCAGGGGTGCTCCGAGGCAGTAGTGCACGCCGTACCCGAACGCCAGGTGGTCCTTGACCCGGCGGGTGACGTCGAAGGTGTCGGCGTCCGGGCCGTGCCAGTCCGGGTGGCGGTTGGCGGCGCCGTAGGCGGCGAGGACGGGTTCCCCGGCGGCGATGGTCCGCCCGTCGGGGAGCTCGATGTCGGTGACGGCGAAGCGCAGCGGCAGGTACTTGATGGCGGGCTCGTGGCGGAGGGTCTCCTCCACGACGTCCTCCCAGGTGGCCTGGCCGGCCCGTACCAGCTTGAGCTGGTCGGGGGAGGTCAGCAGTGCGAAGACGGCCTGGTCGATGACGTTGACGGTGGTCTCGTACCCGGCGTTGATCATCAGGATCAGCGTGTCGCGCAGCTCGTCGTCGGTGAAGCCCGCGCCGTCCGACTCCTCGTCGCGGGCCGCGATCAGGAAGGAGGTCAGGTCGTCGCCGGGGTCGGCGCGCTTGGTGGCGATCAGGCGGTCGGTGGTCTCGAACAGGCGTACGGCGTTGGCCTGGGCCTCCTCGGGCGTGAGCGTGCTGTCGAAGACGCGGTCGACGATCTGCCGGAAGTCGTCCCGCTGGTCCTGGGGCACGCCCATGAGGTGGCCGACGACGGCGATGGGCAGCGGGTAGGCCAGCCGTTCGCGCAGGTCCGCCACCTCGCCGGCGGGCACCTCGGCGAGCTCGTCGATCAGCTCTTCGACCATCGACCGGATGATCGGCTTCAGCCGCGCGATACGGCGGGCGCCGAAGGCCGGGGCCACCATGCGCCGCAACCTGCGATGGTCGGCGCCGTACGCGGTGAGCATGCTCCTGACCTCGATCCACAGGGCGAGCGGCCATGTGCGGGTGGTCCGGTCGAAGTCCGGGTAGTGGGCGCGACCGTCCTTGGAGACGTCGGGGCCGGTCAGCATGGTCTTGAGCAGGGCGGGGTCGGTGACGGCCCAGACCCGCAGGCCGAGCACGTCCACGGGGGTGGCGGGGCCGCGAGCCCGCAGGGCCCGGTACTCGGCGTGTCGGTCGGCACCGGTGGGATCGATGACGAACGGCGAGGGCTGGTACATGGGACTCCTCCTTCAGGTCGCGGCGCGACGGGTCCGGCTCGGCGGGACACCCGGTTGACCGGACGGCCCGGGCGCCGCGTGACGGAAACGACTGTGACGTACGTCACCGCCACCGCCGCACGGCCGCCCGGGTGGCGGATCAGCCGGACACGTACGTGATGGAGCCGGTCCAGCGGTTGGCGGCGTCCCGGTAGACCTGGATCAGCCCGGTGTCGAAGTACGGGGAGATGCCGGTGTCGTACCGGTTGTCGCCGTCGGTGTCGGCCACGCTGATCGTGAGGCCGTTCAGATAGCCGGTACGGGTGTCGCTCGCATAACCGGTCACCCACGCCGACCCGAGCGAGCCCTCACCCGTGAACGGCGAGTCCACGCCGACGGCCCGGTCCGCGGGCAGGCCGGTCGGCCGCAGCGCGAACGTCGGCCCGGTGGAGCGTTCGAGGGTCCGGCCGGTGTAGGAGCCGGTGCCGTCGGGGTGGAGCCCGGCGGGGTAGCCGAAGACGTCGGCGGCGGGCGGGAGCGGCTGGTTGGCCGCCAGGCCCAGGCCGCCGACGTTGTCGCCCAGCCTGCCGACGCTGGCCAGCCCGTCCGGGGAGGACGGGACGACCCCGTTGTAGACGGTGGCGAAGGCGTAGTCCCGGTCGTAGTCGAGGACGTTCTCGAAGTCGTTGTGGACGACGCCGTGCTTGCCGACGTACAGGCCGAACGGCATGGCGCCGTCGGAGTAGGCCGGGACGAAGACCCAGTTGCCGAGGCTGCCCATCGGGGCCTCGGTGTCGAGCAGGCAGTGTCCGGCGGTGGCGACCAGGTTGCGGTAGTTCGACTGCACGGAGGTGCCGGTGCACCAGTGGGGCAGGCCGTCGCTGCCGACGAAGAACACCTTGCCCGACGTCGTGATCAGGTCGCCCGCCGGCGGGTTCTCCGGCCCGATCGGCGGGACGCGGTACGCGGGCCCGTCGGGGACGGCTCCCGTGGTGAGGCGTTCGCCGCCGGCCACCGCCCACAGCGTGTACGGCGTGGCGTTCCGCAGGTTGGCGGCGTCGTCGGCGAGCCAGAACCCGGCCACCGACCGGGCCTTCTCCACAACGGTGGCCAGGGGGACCGTCACCACGGTGGCCGCCTGAGCGGGACCGGCGACGAGGGCGGAGCCGAGCAGGCTCAGCCCGGCGCCCAGCGCGATCAAGGCACGTCTCAAGGACATCTCTCCCGTCCGGAAGGGCCGGCCGATCGGCACGGCCGGCAAGCACCAAGATCGTAACCACGCCCGGCCCCGGAACCCCACACCTTTTAGATCACATGTTCGAAACGAGACGACCGACGCCGGCTCCCCCGGGACGCGCCCACCACCCGAATAACCCGAAGGAGTTTCGAAATATTGGCCCAATTCAGGAAATCTCCGGGGCGCCGGAAACCCATTATCCGCATTTGCGTAGATTGGCGTTCTTATTCGTCACACCACGCGGATGAGAGTTTCGTCATGAATTGCTCCCCCGCCCTCCACCATCGTGAAACGCGGCGCGACGGTCAGGGCCCCGCGCAACCGGCGGCACAGGCCCAGCACGCCCTCCGTGAGGTCGTCGTCCCACGCGGCCAGGCCCGCGTCCCGCGCCGCCCCGCCGGTCAGGCTCGCCCACTCGAACGGGACGGCGTCGGCCTGGGCGAGCAGGGCCGCCCGTTCCTCGCTGTCGGCGGGGGCGAGCTGCGCCCGCAGGATCAGTCCGAGCCCCCGGATCGGGGGGATGTCGGCGACGGGACCGGGCACGGCGTCCAGGCTCCGCTCCGCCGCCTGCGGCTGGGCCAGGTGCACGGCGGACACCACCGCGGCCAGGGCCACCGCCAGGGCGGCCCGGTGAGGCGCCCCCACGCGCTGGTAGCGCTCGGCCGCGCCGCGCAGCGCGGCCGGCACCTGGGGCCACTGGTCCTCCGTAGAGTGCACGACCGCGCGGGCGAGGTCGACGTCGGCCCGCGCGGCTTCCAGCGCGGCGCGCAACCCGGGCACGGCGTCCGCCGGGACACGCGGCGCGACCTCCCGGTCCACCTGGTCCAGCGCCTCGGTGGCCAGCGTCGTCCAGAGCAGCGCCTTGACCCCGGCGAGCGGCCGGCGCAGGTCGGTGTTCGTGGCCAGGACGGCCTGCCCCGGGATCATCTCGCCCCCGGCCGCGCG
The DNA here is from genome assembly GCF_003947315.1 of Nonomuraea sp. WAC 01424. NCBI lineage: Bacteria > Bacillati > Actinomycetota > Actinomycetes > Streptosporangiales > Streptosporangiaceae > Nonomuraea > Nonomuraea sp. WAC 01424. Next base: position 285,875 of record NZ_QHHZ01000010.1, on the reverse strand, counting down.
GGCCGCCATGCCGGTGTAGGCGCGGACGAGCGTCAGGTCGGGACGGGCCGGCCGGATCCAGATCGAGTCGTGCAGCCAGGGGCCCAGGAAGTAGACCCGGTTGCCGGGGGCGAAGCGCGCGACGTGCGCGAGCGTGCGCCGGGACATCGCCCGGACGAGCAGCCGCCGCCGGCCGGCGACCAGGGTGACCGTCTCCGCAGCGGCCAGGATCGTGGTCGCCACGACGGTGCCGGTGGAGGGGAAGAGGCACACCCCGGCGAAGCACGGGAAGACGGCGGAGGTGAGCGCCGCCCGTACCACCCGGAGCGGGGCCTCGACCAGGAAGGTGGCCGGCTCCCCCTTGGTGAGGACCCAGGTGAGCAGGGCCGCGACGGTGAGGACGAGCCCCCCGATCCAGCCGGTCAGCCAGTCGTGCCGGACCCAGGCGCGGACGACCTCCGCGCCGAGGACGGTGGCCGCCGCGAACCCGGCGGCCACGCTCACGGCCAGGTAGAGGTTGGCGTACGAGCGCGACCACCGGTGCTCGCGGCGCAGGCTCCGCTGCCAGCTCAGCAGTTGGACCGCGACCAGCGCCGAGCAGAGCCAGCGCAGCGCCGTACCGGTCGGGCCGAGGTCGGCCGGGACGAGGGCGGTGGCGACGAGCGGCACGGCGGCGGCGGCCACGCCGAGCCCGGCCAGCACGTACTGGGAGGGGCCGCGCGGGTGGATGCTCCCGTAGGTGGCCAGCACCCTCAGCTGGGCGACGTCGCCGCGCCAGCGCTCCGGCCGTACCAGGGCGAAGAGGAGGAGACTGCCGGCGATCATCGGTACGACCAGGGCCAGCGTGTATCCGGTGTCGGCCAGGATCGGGCCGAACAGCAGCGAGCTCGCGGCGATCAGCGGCGCCACGCCGGCCACCCCGACCACCAGGCCGACGGTGAGGAGGACGGCGGTCACCGGCGGCTCGCCGGCCGCCGGGAACGGCAGCAGGGCGTGGGCCGCCCACAGCGCGGCCAGCCAGAACACGGCCGGCTTCGCCAGCGCGAGCAGGTCGCCGAGCAGCGGACGGGGCGCGTTCATGGCCACCACGATCTTGGCGCGCGGCCCGTTGCGCGCCGCCACGCGACGGTGGACGAGAGCGCAGAACACGGCGGCGACGACGACGAGCAGGTACGGAGCGTGCGAGATGGTGGACACGGCCCCTCCACACCACGCGGGTTTCGTTCCACGGTATAGAGCGGGCCGCGCGGGCCGCCACGGGTCCCGGCGAAAAGCTGGCGCCTCTTCGTGGATTTCGGGATTATGCAGGAGTGCGCCATCCTTTTGAGCGGCTGCCTGGATTACGTACGACACAAGTGATTCTCGCCCTGATGGCCCTGACTCCGACGGCCGTGGCGATATCGCGCGGCACCGTGTTCCCGGCGCCCGCCATTCCGGCCCCCGTGGTCTTCGGCTCGGCGGCGGGGATGGCGATTCTCTGGTGGCGGGCGTACGCGACGGCGAAGGTGCTCTCGCCGTTGCAGCGGCGGCGCACGCTGCTGCTCGAATGGCGGGGCGGCCTGTGGGGGATCGTCCTGGCCGTCCTGACCGCCCGGCTGCTGCCCGGCCTGGACCCGCTCGCCGGTTGGGCGGCGGCCAACGCCTGGTGGGTGGCGGGGTTGTGCGTCGCGGCGCCGCTGGTCATCACCGCGGTCTCCGTCGACGTCGTGCCGCTCCGCCTGGTCCCCACGGGTTTCCTGCGCTACCTGGTCGACCGCGGCACCTTCGCCTTCTACCTGGCGATGCTGACCGGAAGCGGGGACCTGGCCGGGTTCGCCGCCTGGATCGTCGGCTACAACCTACTGCACGAGCTGCTCCTGCTCCGCCCCGACAACGACTGGACGCCGCGCGGGCTCGACGCGCACCGCTTCTTCGACGCCCCGCCCGTGATGCGGCAGCGCATCGTCGACCAGTGGCTGGACGACGCGGTGCGCCGCCCCGCCCGCCGGGGGAAGGCCCCGGACCTGGCGTTCGTCTACAGCCTGTGCTCCGAGGTGGCCCCGGCGACCGCGGCACGCCAGGACGCCGCCGTCGCCGCCGTCCACCTGACGCCGCCGCGGCTCGGCAACGATCCGATGGCCTGGCACGACCGGGCGCTGCGCCTGGTGGAGCTGGCCGAGGCCGAGATCCCCTCGCCCGGCGAACGGCAGCGGCGGAGCCTGAACCTGGCCCGCGCCCGCTGCGCGAGCGCGCGCGGCGACATCGGCATGACCCGCGGGTTCGTCGACGAGGCTCTGGAAGGCTATGAGGAGGCCACGACCCGGTGGCGGGCGAGCGGGCTGCACAACGTGCGCGCCGAGTTCCTCGCCGCCCTCGCGCTGGGCGCCGTGCCGTCGCCACTGGCCACGACGCCGATGCCGCCGGAGAAGATCCTGCCGCGGCTGCTGCCGCTGATCGAGGAGCCGGCGCTGGTCCCGCTGACCAGGCGCTGGGTGCTGCTGGGCGCCGCGGTCTGCCACCTGATGCTGCGGCAGCACGACGAGGCCGTCGTCCTGCACGAGAAGGCCCGCGCGCTCGGCTCCGCGCGGCGCGGCCGGCGCCGGCTGACCGCCGAACGACGGGCGGCCGGGGTGATCGTCTCCTCCCGCTCGGCCGACCGGCGCTGGGACGCCGTGATGGCCGCCTCCTGGCACTCGGCGAGCGGCCTGCTGCGCTTCGCGCAGACCATCGCCGCCGCCGACGAGCCCCTGCCCGTCACCAACCTGTCCTCCTGGAGCCACGACGGCTCGCGCGGCCTGATCCGCGCCGCCGCCGAGCTGTGGGTACGCGGCGACCACGACACGGCGGGCACCAGGCTGGAGCAGGCGGCCGACGCCCTGGAGGCGGACCGGCTGCCCGCGATGGCCGCCCAGGTGCTGCTCCAGCTCGGCATCGCGCAGCGGGCCGTCGATCCGTCCCGGGCGTACCGGAACCTGCGGCGGGCGATGGAGATCAGGGAGGCGCTGCGCGGCGGCATGCTCGGCGCCGACCTGCGGATGTTGTTCGGGGGCGGGTCGGAGGACCTCTACGTCGAGCTGGTACGCCTGCTCAACGAGGCGGAGTTCTTCCCCGGCGGGTCATGGCCCCCGCATCCCGCCCGGACCGCGTTCGAGCTCGTCGAGCAGGCCCGCGCCCGTTCGATGCTGGAGTTGCTGGGCACGGCGCTCGACCCGCCTGCCGGGCCCTCCTACGCCCGGCTCACGGCGGCCGAGGGGGAGCTGCTGGCCGAGTGGTCGCGGGTCGAGGAGTCCGGCGACACGGCGCGGATGCGGTCCGTACGCGACCGGCTGGGCGACGTCTGGCGGCGGCTGGCCGAGGCCGGCCCCGAGGGGGCCGAGTACGCGCAGCTTCGCCGCGGCGAGCCCGCCGGCTACGACGACATCCGCCGCCTGCTGGCCGCCCCGGGCGGCGAGGCAGCGACCCCGCCGGGACCCGCCCATGCCTGAGCCTCCCGTGCCTGAGCCGCCGACCGTCCTCGCCGAGTTCCTGGTCACCGAGCGGGCCACCATCCTGCAGATCGTCCGGGCCGACCTCGACCAGCCGGCCGTCGAGACGATCCCCCTGGGCCGGGAGGAACTGCGGCGGCTGGTCCGCGACACCCTGGCCGTGGCCGGGCCCACCTCCCGGTTCCGTTCCCGCGACCCGAGCACGTGGACCGAGCCGCTGAGCATGCTGATCGAGCCGGTGACCCGGCATTGCGCGCCCGGCGACGTGGTCTGGCTGGTGCCGCACGACGTGCTGCACCACGTACCCATGCACGCGCTCGACACCGGCGCGGGCCCGCTGATCGACCGCAACCCGGTGTGCTACTCGCCCAGCGCGTCGGTGATGCGCTACTGCCGTGCCAAGTCCCGTCCCGGCCGGCGGCAGGTCCTCGTCTACGCCGACTCCCGGCCTGAGGCGCCGCTGGTCCACGCGTACGGGCAGGTCGGCGTACTGACCCGGCTGTACGCCGAGCACGCGACCGCCCGCGTGCAGGCCGCCGCGACCATCGGCACACTCGCCGGCGACCTGGACGCGCACGCCGGCGGCGTCGGCGTGCTCCACCTGGCCTGCCACGGCTACTTCACCGGCGACGACCCGCTGCGCTCCGGCCTGCTCCTGGCCCCCGGCCCGGAGGACGACGGCCTGCTGACCGTCGAACGCATCATGGGCATGCGGATGCCCGCCGAGCTGATCACGCTGAGCGCCTGCGAGAGCGGGATCAGCGAGCGGCACGCGGGCGACGAGCTGATCGGGCTGACCCGCGCGCTGATCTACGCGGGCGCGGCCAGCGTCGTGGTCAGCCTTTGGGCCGTCGACGACCTGTCCACGAGCATGTTCATGAACTACTTCTACGGCGCGCTGGCGGCCGGCACGCCGCGGGCGCAGGCGCTGCGGACCGCCCAGATCCTGCTGCGCGGCACCACCCGCGGGGACGTCGTGGACCACTGCCGCCAGTCCCTGGCCACGACCGGCGAGGACCGGGCCGTCCAGCGGCGGGTGCTGCTGCGCAGCCTGGCCGACGCCCACTACGCGGCCGGCGACTTCGCCGCCGCCCTCGACGGCTACGAGGAGCTCGCCGGCGGCGGCGCCGCGCCGGACCCCCGGCTGCTGACCGCGCTGGCCCGCGCCCGCGCGGCCCTGCGCCATCCCGGCCGCGCCCCGGCCGACTACGACGTTCTCGCCTTCGCCCACCCGTACTACTGGGCGCCCTTCGTCCTCGTCGGAGACTGGAGATGACGATCCAGCCGGACAGCACCCTGCTGTCGCACGCCACCGGCTCCTTCCTCACCGCGCCCGGCGACGCCCCGCCCGGCCGCGTCGCCGCCGCTCTCGACCGGCATCGGTATGTCGTCGTCCTGAAGGGTGACGGCGCAGGTGACGACGTGGTGTCGTGTCTTACGGCCGGGGCCGTGGTCGCCGCCGCCGAGGGCGGGCCGGACGCCGTCGTCCGGGTGCACGCGCCGCCGTGCGTCGTGGCCGCGGAGCGGACGACCTTCGCCGAGTTCTGCGACGGGTTGTCGGTCACGCTGCTCGACCTGGGCGCCGAGGCCGTCGTCCTCCTCGACGACGGGCGGCGGATCAGCGGCGTGCTGCCGGTGGAGGCGGTCCAGCGGTATCTGGGGTCGGGCGCGCACGTGCCGGAGCCCAGCGAGATGGGGCCCCACGGGTCGTCCGACGATCATCTCGTCCACGGTCTTCCCGGGCTGCCCCTGGCCCGGGTGCTGTGCCGGGAGGCCGGTTGCGGGCTGGTCAACTCCCTGGCGTACTTCGATCCCGCCCGGCCGCCGTACTGCCGCAACCCCGATGACCGCCACCGGCTCCGGACGGAGGCGTGAGGCGTGTTCGACGAGGTCATGAAGCTGGCCGACCGGCGGTTCCTGGTCAACGCGTTCCTGCCGTGCGCGGCGTTCATCCTGGCGCTGGCCGGGCTCGTGGTGCTGCGCACGCTGCCGTACTCCGCGGTCGTGTGGCAGCGGGTCGTCGCCGCCGGGCTCACCGCGGCCGTACTGGTCGCGGCGCTCGTCGCCGCCTTCTTCGCCGCCGCGTTCGTCAGCGCGCAGACCGGCGCGATCATCCGCTGGTACGAGGGCGGCTGGAGCGGCCCGGCCGGCCGCCTCGCCACGGCACTGGGCCGGCGCTGTCACCTGCGGCGGCTGGCCCGGCTGCGCCCCGGCGACCCGGCCGACTACGACCGGATCTACCACGACTACCCGCTGCCCAGCCGTCCCGAGGAGGTGCAGGCGACCCGCCTCGGCAACATCCTGCGCAACGCCGAGAGCTACCCGGCCGACCGGTACGGGATCGAGACCGCCGTCATCTGGCCGCGGCTGCATCCCCTGCTGCCGGAGTCCGTGTCGGCCGCGAGCGCCGCCGCCAAGGCCGATCTGGAGTTCCTGCTGGTGGTCTCGGCGCTGGCGGCGGCGTACTCCTGCGCGGGCACCGGCGTACTGGCCGCGACCGGGGCGCCCGCGGCGGCGACGCTGTCCTGCCTGTGGGTCTCCGGCGGGCTCGCCTACGCCGCCTACCGGGGAGCGCTCAGTGCGGCCCGGCGGTACGGCGGGCACGTGAAGGTGGCCGTCGACCTCCACCGCCTGGCGCTGCTGCGCCATCTGGACACGCCCGACGACGACCTGCGGGACGCCCGCCGCCAGCGGGACGCCTACACGTCGCTGGCGTTGTGGTGGTACCGCAACGTCCCACCCGCCGTACAGGCGAGCCCCGCCACCGACGCGCCCGACGGGGCCGACGGGGCCGATGGGAAGGCGGGCGCGGGCGGCGGGGAGGCGGGGGCGGGTGACGAGCTGGGGCGGGGGCGGCGGTGGCCGCCTGCGCCGTCGTTGCACGGGCTCGCCGCCCTGGGCGCGCTCGTGGTCTCCGTGGTGATCGTCCTGTTCAGCCCCTGACGTCCCGCCGGACCCGAGGACGAGAGGATCCCCGATGACGTCCACCTCCCGATGGCTCCCACCGGTCGCCGCCGGAGCGCTGTCCGTCGCCGCCGCCGCGGGCGGCCTCGCACTGGCGCTGCGGGGCGCCGTACCGCTGGCCCTGATCACCGCGCTGTCCGCCCTTCTCACCGGCGTGACGGCCGGGGCGCTGATCCTGGCGCGGCGGCGTGGCGGCCCGCACGTCCCCCTGGCCGCGGTCGCCGACCGGCTGGCCCTCCTGACCGCCGCCGAACCCGATACCTCCCGCCCGTCCCCGGCACGACCGGGCGCCCCGCCGCTGCCAAGCACTGCGCCGTTGCCGGGGGTCCCGTCGTTGCCGGTACGGCTCGGCGTGCGGCCCCTGGACAGCGCGGCGGGGCGTACCGTCGCCGACCTTGGCGTGATCTTCGCGGAGTCGGCGCCCGGCCCCCTGGTCCTCCTCGGCCCGCCGGGGTCGGGCAAGACGTTCGCGGCGGCCCGGCTGTGCCGTCACCTCGCGGCGGCCGTCGCGCCGGGCGGCCCGGTGCCCGTCCTGATCGAGGCGGGCTCCTGGGACCCGGCGGCCCAGCCCCTGCCGGACTGGATCGCCCTCCAGCTCGCCACCCGGTTCGCGGGGTTCGCCGACGGAGCCGCCGACGGCCTGCTCGGGACCGCCCGGTCCCTGGTCGGCGAGGGGTTCGTACTGCCGATCCTGGACGGGTTCGCGTCCGGCACGCCCGACCTCGCCGCACTCACCGCCGCCCTGCCGGAACGGACCCGCCTGGTGCTCACCTGCCGCACCGGCGACCACCCGCCCCCATGGGACCCGCCGGACGACGCGACCGTCCTCCACCTCCAGCCCCTCGGCCTCGGCGAGGTCACCGAGCACCTGAGATCGTCCGCGGGCAACGCCAACTCCCAGCGCCGCTGGCGTCCCGTGTTCGAACGGCTGGCCGCCGCCCCGGACGGCCCGGCGGCCACCGCGTTGACGAGCCCCTTCACGCTGTCCCTCGCGCGCACCCGCTACAACCCTCCCCCCGGCACCCCGTACGACGCCGCGCTCCCCCACCCGGAGGAACTGCTCGACGCCGGGCGGTTCCCCGACCGTGCCGCCGTCGAGAGCCATCTGCTGGAGGCGTACGTACCGGCGGCCTACCGGTCGGCGGGAGAGACGGACAAGGAGCGGATCGCGCGGGACAACCGGGCGCTCGTCGCCCTGGCCCGCGAGCTGGACCGGCGCGGCAGCCTCGACCTGGCCTGGTGGGAGCTGCGGCTGGCGGTCGGCAACCCGCGCAAGTACGACCGGTGGATCGTCGGCGTGCTCACCACGCTGGCCGTCCTGCCGTTCGAGCCGCCGGGGACGGCGTTGCTCGTGGGCGTCATCGGGTTCGTCAGCTTCGCGCTGTCCTCCCGCGCCCTGCCGGACACGCTGCTCGACGGACGGCCCAGGAGGCTCGCGCTGCGCCCGCCCGACCGGGCCTCCTTCCTCCGCAACGTGTGGCTGGCCATCTCCAGCGGCGTGCTGGTCGGCGTGGGAGTGGCCCTCTTCAGGGGATGGGAGACGGGGCTGGTCGCCGGCGCGGCGATGGGGTTCGCCAACTGGTGGGTCGGGCCGTTGCGGGCCGTCCTCGGCTTCGACGACGCCGCCGACGTCCGCGCGGTCACGCCGCGCCGGGCCGTGGCCCAGGACCGGTGGCTCACGCTGGCGCAGACGTCCGAGGCCACGGTCACCGGGGCGCTGGTCGGCTACGCCATGCAGGTCGTGCCGGGCCACGGGATCCCGCTCGGCGTCTGCATCGGGGCCGTCGCGCTGTTGCGGGGGGCGTGGGGCCGGTTCGTGATGGCCCGGTTGTGGTGGCGGTTCCGTCAGGCGACCCCGCTGCGGATGCTGGCCTTCCTGGAACGTGCCGAGCGCAACCAGGTGCTGGTCCGCTCGGGCGCGGTCTACCGGTTCCGGCACGCGGCCATCCAGCACCACCTGGCCGGCGCCCGTACCCCCGCACCCGCACCGCCCGCGCCCGCGCCCGCGCCCGCGCCCACCGTGGCAACCGAACCGCCGGCGGGACGACCCGCACACCGGCCGCTGGCGCAGTTGCGGGGCGGCATCACCAAGCTGGCGACCACGCCGGACCGGCGTTTCCTGGTCACCGGCGGGACCGGCGTCGCCGTCCTGGTCTGGGACCTCGACGACCTGAACGGCCCCGCCGTCGTCGCGGTCACCCACTCCCGCTGGAACACCTCGCCCCCGCCCCTGCGCTCCTTCGCGATCCAGGCGGGCGGCGACCTGCTGGCCACCGGCGGCATCGACGGCACGATCGGGCTGCACGCCTTCGGCACGCCCGCCGACCCCCGTCCGATCGCCGCGTTGCGCGCCCACCGCGAGGACGTCGCGGGACTCGACTTCCATCCCAGCGAGCCCCTGCTGGCCGCGGCCGGCGGCGACCACGCCGTCACACTGTGGGACGTCACCGACCCCGCCGCCGCCCGCCTGGTCACCACGCTGCGCTCGCACGGCCGCCCGGTGCGCAGCGTACGTTTCAGCCCGGACGGCTCGTGGTTGCTGACAGGCGGCCGCGACGGCGTCGCGCACCTCTGGGACCTGCGCGAACCGGGCGAACCACGGCTCCGCCACCGCCTCCCCGGCGACGTGGGCTGGATCTTCGTGACCGCGCTCGACCCCGGCGGCGGCCGTCTGGCGATCGCCGGCCGGTGGGCCCGCCTCACCCTCTGGGACCTGCCGGACGCCGGGCCCCCCGTACGGCGGGCCCGCGTCCCGCTCTACGGCTACACGGCGGCCTTCGACGCCGACGGCTCACTGCTGGCCGCCGGTCACCGCCGGGGTGTCGGCCTGTGGCGTCCGGCCGGCGTTCCGGAGCTGGTCACCCACCTGCCCGGCGCCTTCCCGGTCACCGCCGTCGCCTTCCACCCGGCGCGGCGGGCCGTCATCGGCGGCGGGCTCGACGGCTCGCTCGCCCTCTGGACCCTGGACCACGTCGCACCCGGCATTCCCACAGGGAGCACGACATGATCATCGACCTGCTGCACGACCTGCGGACGCGCAACGGCCGGACCAGCATCGTCCTGTTCGACCCGGCGGGAGGGCTCCTGGTCGCCGGCGCGTCCAAGGCGATGACCATGTGGACCGTCACCGGCGAGGGGCCGCCCGCGCCGCGCGGCTCCGCCCGGCCCGGCCGCGGGCCGCGTTCGGTCACGACGGCCGGGTTCCACCCGCTGTCCCCGGTGCTGGCCACGAACGGCGGGCGGGACAGCGTCGCCTCGTTCTGGTCGTGGGAGGACGGCCCGGGGCTCACGCCCGTCTTCGTGCACCCGTGGAGCGACAAGCGGGCGGCGATGGCCGCCGGGCAGGTGGGCGCCGCGTTCGGCCTCGCGTTCCGGCCGGGCACGGCGACCCTGGCGACCGGTCACATCCAGGGCGCCGTACGGCTGTGGGACGTGCGCGAGCCGGGGCGGCCGTACCGGCTGGGGAGCCTGAAGGTCAGGGCCGCGTACGTCGACGCGCTCACGTTCTCACCCGGCGGGTCCACGCTCGCCGTCGCCGACCACGCCGGGAACGTGGACCTGTGGGACGTCTCCGCCAGGTCAGCGTCCGCGCCCGTGCCCGTCATGACCCTGACCGGGGGACGGGCCTCGTACCTGAGCTTCAGTCCCGACGGAGGGATGCTGGCCGCCAACACCCCCTTCTCCGTCGCCCTGTGGGACACCGGCGAGCTGTCGGCCCGGCCCGCCGCGAACCTGGCCCGCGGGCCCGGCGTGCCCACCGGCCTGGCCCGCGCGGTCGCCTTCCATCCCCGGCTGCCGGTCCTCGCCTGCGGGGACGCGCAGGGGGCGGTCTCGTTGTGGGAGGTGTCCGAGGTCCGCCGCCCGCGCCTGGTCTCGGTGACGCCCGTCCACCACCGGCCGATCACCACCCTGAGCTTCCACCCCTCCGGAACCCTGCTGGCCGTCGGGGCCCGGGACGGCCTGACCGCCCTGTGGACGTTCGCCGAGTCCTAGGCGGGCGCCCGGTCAGGCCGGCTTGCGGCCCACCGCGCACAGGTGGTAGTCGCCCTGGATCGGGGAGGGGTCGGTGTCCCGGTCGGGACGCCACTCGCGGGTGTTGACGATGCCCGGCTCCAGCAGGTCGAACCCCTCCATGAGGGCCTCGAACACCGACCGCCTGCGGGCCGTGAACGGCGAGGTCGCGTTGCGGTAGACGGCGCTGACGTCGTCGGCCTTGCTCGGCATGGTGTCGGGGGCCACGTGCGTCAGCACGAGGTGGCTGCCCGCCGGGAGCAGGTCGCGGTAGCGGTGGACGATGCCGACCGGGTCCTCCTCGTCGGTGACGAAGTGCAGCAGCGACACCACGAGCAGCGCGACCGGCCGGGAGAAGTCGAGCACCTGCGCCGCGCGTTCCACGACGGCCTCCGGCCGGCGCAGGTCGCCCTCCTGGACGGTGACGTCGGGCGAGTGGCCGAGCAGGGCGCGGGAGTGGGTCAGGACGACGGAGTCGTTGTCCACGTAGACCACCTTCGCGCCCTCGATCACCTCGTGGACGTGCCCGGCGGTCGGCAGGCCCGACCCGATGTCGAGGTACTGGTCGACGCCCTCCTGCCGGAGGTGGCGCACCGCTCGCTGGAGGAAGGCCCGGCTGTTGCGCGCGTCGCCCCTGATCTCCGGGATGATCGACAACACCTTCTCGGCGGCTTCCCGGTCGGACGCGAAGTTGTCCTTCCCGCCGAGGTAATAGTCGTACATCCGCGCCACGTTGGGCACCGCTGCGCTGACGCCCGGTGGGACTCGGTCACTCATCATGCCCCAAACCTAGACGATCTAGGGCGAACGTTGGGATGATCTCTGCCATGTTAGGTCTCGACGCCTCGACGGGCATCAGCCGGACCAACCTGTGGGCGTGCATGGGTCTGGGGCTCCTGGGCACGGCGGCCATCACCTTCCTGCCGGCCGCCCAGCCGTACCTGCTCACCGACGCGCTGGGGCTGTCCGGCGACGAGCTGGGCCGTACGACGGGATACCTCCAGGTCGCGGCGGAGGTCGCGCTCATCCTGAGCCTGGTCTGGTACGGCGCGCTGGCCGACCGCGTCGGGCGGCGGCCCGTCGCCGTCGCGGGCCTGCTGCTGTGCGCGGTCGGCGCCGCGCTCTACCCGTTCGCGGGGAACGTCGCCGTCCTGGTCGTGTTGCGGGTCGTGTTCGCCCTCGGCATCGCCGCCCTGAACGTCACCATGTCCGCGATCACCGCCGACTACGTGCGCGACCACGCGCGCGGCAAGGCGTACGGCTGGCTCGGGCTGTTCAGCGGCATCGGCGCGGTGATCGCCGTCCTGGTGCTGGTACGCCTGCCGAACATGCTGGAGAACGGCGGCATGGCCCCGGCCACGGCCGCCAAGGTGGGTTTCCTGGTGGTCGCCGGGCTCGTGCTGCTGGGCGCGCTGGCCCTGCGTGGCACGCTCGCGCCCGGCCTCGCGGCGCCCGTCGAGCAGCGGGTCGGGCTGACCCGGCTGGTCGGCGAGGGCGTGCGGCTGGCCCGGGACCCGGGCGTGGCGCTGTCGTACGCGGCGTCCTTCGTGGCCAGGGCCGACCTGGCGCTCGTGGCGAGCTTCCTGTCGTTGTGGATCGTCGACTACGCCAAGGCCGTGCGCGGCATGTCCGCCACGGAGGCGCTGGCCAAGAGCGGCGCCATCGTGGGCATCGCGTACATGGTGATCGTGGTGGGCGCGCCGCTGTTCGGCTGGCTCGGCGACCGCATGCGGCGGCAGGACGTGGTGATCCTGGCCCAGGCGCTGGCCGCCGCCGCGTACCTGTCGACGCTGCTGGTCAGCGATCCGCTCGGGCCGGGCATGATGCTGGTGGCGGCGGCCGTCGGGCTGGGCGAGGTCGGCGTCATCACCACGGCGGGCCCGCTGCTGGCCCAGCAGGTGCCGGCCCGCTTCCGGGGGGCCAGTTTCGGCGTCCAGACGCTCTGCGGCGCGATCGGCATCTTCGTCGTCTCCGGGGTCGGCGGCTGGCTCTACGACCTGTGGCGCCCGGCGGCGCCGTTCGCGCTGGCGGGGGCGTGCGGCCTGCTGGTCGCCCTCTTCGGCCTGGTCGTACGCAACCGCGTCACCCCCTCCCCGGACGCCGCCTCCACCACGGACCAGCCGGCCGGGCGCTGAGCGTACGGCGGGGCGCCTCCGGGGTCGGAGGCGCCCCTTGTTCTGTCGGGTGTCAGGCGACGAGCCTGCGGTCGGCCGGCCGTACGGTCGCGCGGACGGTGCGGCAGATGCCGGCGATCTGGGCCGCGTCCACCGTGGGCCCGGTCGGCAGGGACAGGACGCGGGCGGCCAGCCCCTCCGCCCGTGGCAGGGGCAGCGGGAAGTGCCGGGCCGGGTCGGACCGGTACGGCTCCACCTGGTGGCAGATGGGCGAGAAGTACCGGCGCGCGTGCACGTTCTCGGCCAGCAGCGCCTCCAGCACGTCGTCCCGGGACGCCCCGGCCACGTCCGCGTCCACCTCGATGACGAGGTACTGGAAGTTGGCCTGCTCGCCGGGCGCCTGGCCGCGTACGACGACGCCCGGCAGCCCGTCGAGCAGTTCCTCGTAGACCCGCTGGTTGCGCCGGTTGGCCTCGACGATCGTGTCGATGGCCTCCAGCGAGGTCAGCCCCATAGCCGCGTGGAACTCGCTCATCCGGGCCACCGTCCCGGCCCCGGAGATCTGCCCGGCCGCGTCGATGCCCTGGTTGCGCAGCTCCCTGACCCGCGCGGCCAGGGCGTCGTCGTCGGTGACGATCGCGCCGCCCTCGACGCTGTTGACGAACTTGGTGGCGTGGAAGCTGAAGATCTCGGCGTCGCCGAACGCGCCGATCGGCCTGCCCCGGTAGGTGCAGCCGAGCGCGTGCGCGGCGTCGAACATCAGGACGAGCCCGTGCTCGCGGGCCAGGCCGGTCAGCGCGTCGATGTCGCACGGGTAGCCGAAGACGTGCACGCCGAGTATGCCCCGGGTCCTGGGGCCGATCAGTCGTTCGACGTGCTCGGGGTCGGCGTTGCCGGTGATCTCGTCGGAGTCGCAGAAGACCGGGACGATGCCGATCCACTCCAGCGCGTGGGCGGTCGCCACCCACGTGAAGGAGGGGACGATCACCTCGTCGCCGTCCGGCAGCCCGGCGGCCCTGGCCGCGATCTGGATGCCGGTGGTGGCGTTGCAGGTGGCCACGGCGTGCCGGGCGCCGGTCAGGTCGGCCAGGCGCGCCTCGAACTCGCGCACCAGCGGGCCGTTGTTGGTCAGCCAGAGCCGGTCGAGCACCCCGCCCAGCCGGTCCAGCAGGCGGGCCCGTTCCCCGGCGTTCGGCCGCCCGACGACGAGCGGCTCAGCGAAGGCCATCGCCGGGTCCCTCCTCACGTACGCCGACGAACAGCCCGGGGCTGTTGGGCCGGCCGTCGGCCAGCTTGAACGCGGGCCTGAACTCGGCCCGGCAGCCGGCCTTCGCGAACGCCTCCAGGTACTGGTCACAGGTGAACAGGCTGGAGTAGAGCACCTCGGAGAACTCCTTGAACCCGGCGGAGTCGGCGACCCTGAACCGCACCTCCAGCCGGCTCTTGTCGCCCTCCCTGCGCGAGTGCGTCATGCGGGAGATGACGAGCCCGTCCTCGGCCAGCGTGTGGCCGCCGACGTGCCCGTCGAGGAAGTTCTCGGGGAAGTACCAGGGCTCGACGACGAGGACGCCGTCGGGCGCCAGGTGGGCCGCCATGCTGCCGACGGCCTCGACCAGCTCGTCGTAGGAGCCCAGCTCGCCGACGGCGTTGCCCATGCAGGTCACGGCGTCGAAGGTGCGTCCGAGGTCGAAGTCGCGCATGTCACCGGGGTGCAGCGGCACGCCCGGCAGCCGCCGGGCGGCCACCTCACGCATGTCCGGCGACAGCTCGACCCCTTCGACGTGCTCGAAGATCTGGGCGAACGTCTCCAGGTGGGCGCCGGTGCCGCAGGCCACGTCCAGGAGCGAGGCCGCCTCGGGCGCCCGGTCCTTGACGATGTTCGCCAGCTCCCGGGCCTCGCCCTCGAAGCTCTTGCCGCGGCTGCGGAAGACGCGGTCGTAGTACTCGGCGTGGTCGGATCCGTATTCCATGCAGATCTCCTTCAGGCCACCGCCGGGACGGGCTCGGCCGTCACGACCCTCGGCTGGGGGATGGGGATGATGAATCGGCCGCCGCGGCTCAGGAAGTCCCGTTCCTTGCCGATGATCTCCTCGGCGTAGTTCCAGGCGAGCAGCAGGTAGTAGTCGGGCTCCTGGGCACGGGCCTGCTCCGGCGAGCAGCACGGGATGCGTGTGCCGGGCAGCAGCCTGCCGTGCTTGAGGCTGGTGGTGTCGCTGCAGAAGCGCACCTCGGCGGGGCCGAGCCCGCAGAACTGCAGCAGGGTGGTGCCCTTGGAGGGCGCGCCGTACCCGGCGACGGTCAGGCCGCGGGCGGCCAGGTCGCGCACGAGGTCGCCGATCTCGGTGATCACCTGGTGGGCGCGTTCGGCGAACTCCAGGTAGGCGGCGTCGGTGTCGAGGCCGCGCTGCCGCTCCAGCGACAGGAGCTGGCCCACGGAGGGGCGGGTGGGGTGGTCCGATCCTTCCCTGGCGGCGAAGACGACGATCGAGCCGCCGTGCACGGCCGCCCGCTCGACGTCCACGATGCGCAGGCCGTGCCGCTGGAACAGGTGGCCGAGCGTGGTGACCGAGTAGTACGACAGGTGCTCGTGGTAGATCGTGTCGAACTGGTTCTCCTCCAGCAGGTCCAGCAGGTACGGGACCTCGATCGCGACCAGCCCGTCGGGAGCCAGTACGGCGGTGGCGCCGTCGAGCACGTTGTGCACGTCGTCGATGTGGGCGAAGCACTGGCGGCCGAGCACCAGCTTGGCCTCGCCCTGCTCGGCGTGGATGCGGCGGCCCTGGTCGCCGCCGAAGAACTCGGGCAGGGTGCGCACGCCGCGGGCGTTGGCGATCGCGGCCAGGTTCTCGGCCGGGTCCACGCCGACGACGCGCTGCCCCTGCTCCTGGAAGAGCCCGAGCTGCAGGCCGATGTTGCTGCCCAGCTCGACGACCAGCTCGCCGGGCGCCAGCGCGGCCCGGCGGGTGCACCAGCCGACGATGCGCCGCATGTGGCCGGTCATCTGGTCGGACTCGGAGGTGACGTACACATAGTGGCGGAACAGCACGTCGGGCCGGATCACGTGCCGGACGGCCATCAGCCGGCAGCCGCGGCACACGATCACGTCCACGGGGTAGGCGGGCTCCTCGGCCGGCAGGTCGGCGGGGTCGAGGAAGCCGTTGGCGAGCGGCACCGACCCGAAGGAGGTGACCTCCAGCCAGTCGTCGCGCCCGCAGACCCGGCACGTGTCAAGACGTCGGACAATGTCCTGCATGGTCTCTCCTCATGATCTTCAGTGGGCGGCCACGGCGAGCTCGCGGTGCTTGAGCGGTTCCCACCACGACCGGTTGTCCCGGTACCAGGCGACGGTCGCGGCCAGGCCGGTCTCGAAGTCGACGGACGGCGCGTAGCCCAGCTCCCGCTCGATCTTGGAGATGTCGAGGGAGTAGCGCAGGTCGTGCCCGGGCCGGTCGGGGACGTGCTCGACCTGGTCCCAGCCCGCCCCGCACGCCTCCAGGAGGCGGGCGGTCAGCTCCAGGTTGCTCAGCTCGCTGCCGCCGCCGATGTGGTAGACCTCGCCGGCCCGCCCGCGGTCGAGGACCATGCGGATGGCCCGGCAGTGGTCGGAGACGTGCAGCCAGTCGCGCCGGTTGCCGCCGTCGCCGTACAGGGGGACGCGGCGGCCTTCGAGCAGGTTGGTCACGAACAGCGGGATGACCTTCTCGGGGAACTGGTAGTGGCCGTAGTTGTTGGTGCACCGGGTGATCACGACGTCCAGGCCGAGCGTGCGGTGGAAGGCCAGCGCGAGCAGGTCCGAGCCGGCCTTGGAGGCCGCGTACGGCACGTTCGGCGCGAGCGGCGTCTCCTCGGTCCACGAGCCCTCGCTGATGGAGCCGTACACCTCGTCGGTGGAGACGTGCACGAACCGGCCGACCACGTCCCGCAGGGCCGCCTCCAGCAGGGTCTGGGTGCCGAGGACGTTGGAGCGCACGAAGCCGGTGGCGCTGACGATCGACCGGTCGACGTGCGTCTCGGCGGCGAAGTGCACGATCACGTCCTGCCCTGCCACCACCTCGTCGGCCACGAGCGGGTCGGCGGTGTCGCCCTGCACGAAGCGCAGCCCCGGGTGGCCGGCCACCGGGTCGAGGTTCTCCAGGTTGCCGGAATAGGTGAGCTTGTCCAGGACGGTGACCCGCGTGCCCGGCGAGTCCCGCAGCGTGGCTCTGACGAACTCCGAGCCGATGAAACCGGCGCCGCCGGTGACCAGGATCCGCAACTTGTCCGCCTCCTGTCTGAGGGGTCGACGGCTACCGGGCGGCGGCGGTCAGCCGCTCCAGCTCCGCGACGATGTCGGTCGGGCTCGGCGTGGCCAGCCATTCCTCGTGGATGGAGGCCGCGCCCTTGGTGTACGAGGGGTCCTTCAGCACGCGCAGCAGCTCGTCGCGGATCTCGGCCGCGGACTGCGTCTGGTGGTTGATCCGCACGCCGGCGCCGCGCGTGGTGACGTACCGGGAGGTGCGGGTCGAGGTGAGCTGCTTCTGGCACTGGAGCTGCCAGTCGATGCCGTCCTCGACGGGGGTGCCGACGAGCCGGTTGTGCTCGTCGGTGTCGCAGACGAGCTGCGGGACGTTCATGGCCGAGGCGGCCACGAAGGTGCCGATCGAGCCGTGGTGGATGATCGCCGAGCAGGTCGGCAGGAGCTGGTCGAGCGGCACGTAGTCGAACACGCGCACGTTGTCGGGCAGCGGGCCGTCCAGGTCGAGGAGCTGGTTGGCGTCCAGGGTGGCGACGACCTCGATGTCCAGGCCGGCCACGGCCTCCATCAGCTTGGCGGTACGCCCCCAGTCGCCCTTGAAGAACGAGCGCATCGACACGCCGAGCGAGATCGCCACCCGCGGCCGGCCCGGCGGTTTCCGCAGCCACTCGGGCACGACGCTCGCCCCGGTGTAGGGCACGTACCGGACGGGCAGGCGGCGGACGCCGGTGGGCAGGCTCATCCCGGGCGGGAACGGGTCCACCGTCCAGTCGCCGAGCAGCAGGTTGTCGTCGACCGTGACGCCGTACCTGTCGGCCAGCGGGCCGATGACGCCGGTCATGGGGTTCTCCTCGCCGCTGCCGGCGAACTTCTCCGTAGCCCAGGCGGTGTAGTCGGGGGCCAGCAGCGTACGGGCGTGGGCGGCGCCGCTGACCCGGGCCGCGACCGCGCCGCACGGGAACCAGGGGTCCCACAGCACGAGGTCGGGCCGCCACTCGCGGGCGAACTCGACGACGGCCCGGACGTCCTGGCGCGGCACCGGCGGGTGGTAGTTGCGCATGGTCAGCAGCGCGAAGTGGTAGAAGACATCCCATGGCGGACGTTCCGCCTCGGTGATGCCGAGCGCGGTGACCAGGCGCTCCGACTCCTCGATCGTGGGGATCAGGCCGGCGAACCCGGGGTAGCCGCGGTCGTGCACCGACAGCGGCTCGGGCGCGCCGCAGGAGACCGCGGTGAGCCCGGCCGCGTTCACCGACCGGTGGAAGTCGGGCACCGAGACCCCGGTGTCGACGCCCGGCGGGGCCGCCACCACCACCTGGTGCCCGGCCGCCTGCAACGCCCAGGCGTAGGGCACGATCGGCAGGAAGTGCGCCGTCGCGGGGAAGACGGTGAACATCACGCGCATGGCGATCACTCCAGGGGGGAGTCGGGGGCGGCGAGGCCGGCGCGCAGGATCTCGCTGAAGTCGGCCACCATCGTCGCGATCGAGCTCTCCAGGAACAGGTTGCTGTTGTAGGCGAAGTTGCCGAAGATCTCGCCGGAGGGCGCGATGTCGAAGGTGAGCAGCGCGCCGTCGGGGATGTCGGTGCCGTTCGGCTGGTCCAGCAGGCGTTCGCGCACCTCGGCGATCTCCAGGTCGCCGACGCGCTCGCCGTCCAGGCCGGTGGCGAACTGCCAGACCTGGAGGGCGCACAGCGCCTTGCTCTCCAGCGCGGCGTCGGCCATCAGCTCGGGTGCCTCGGCCACGATCTGCAGGAACGGGATCTCGGCGGCGTAGGAGTCCATGCAGGTCTTCCTGGACCGCTCGACCGCCTCACGGAAGGTGGCGCAGCCGGCCAGGTCGGTACGCAGCGGCAGGAAGTTGAAGAACGGCCCCACGGTCTCCTGGAACTCCGGCTGCCCGCGGCCCGAGCTGATCACCGGGATGACCAGGTCGGTGGCGCCGGTGATCCGGCCCAGCAACACGTTGTAGGCGGCCAGCAGCACCATGAACGGCGAGCTGCGCATCGTCCTGGCGTAGCTGATCACCCGTGTGGAGACGTCCTTGGGCAGGGAGAACCGGTGGACCGGGCAGACCTTGGCCAGCCCGGCCGACCTGGCGTGGTCGGTGGGCACGGCCAGCATGCGCGCGCCGCCCAGCCGGTCGCGCCAGAAGTCGCGGGCGGCCTCGGTCTCCGTGCTGCTCGCGGCCTCCTGCTGCCAGGAGGCGTACTCGTGGTAGGGGCGCGGCTGCGGCAGCGGCGGGACGGTGTGCCCGCGGCGCTCGGCGTAGCGGGTGACGATGTCGCGGATGAGCAGCTGCATGGACCAGCCGTCGCCCGCGGTGTGGTGCACGATGAGCGCGAGCACGGCGTCCTCGTCGTCGAAACGGCCGAGGATGGCGCGCAGGTGCGGCAGCTCCTGAAGGCTGTAGGAGCCGGCCTCGACCTCGGTGAGCAGTTCCTCGGCCCGCAGCGCGCGCTCCTCGGGGGCGGCGGCCGGCAGGTCGACCACGAGCAGCCGGGCCGGCTCGGACGGCTGCCGCACCTGGTACGCCTCCCCCTCCCCTCGGGTGATCGTCATGTTCAGGGCGTCGTGCCGGTCGGCCACGTCGTCCATGGCGAGCTGGAGGGTGTCGACGTCGATGCGGCCGCGCAGGCGCCAGCCGACGACGATGTTGTAGCGGGCGCTGAAGGGCCCCTGAGCGTCGCCCTGGTCGAACAGGCGAAGGAAGTGCTGCGTGTAGGACAGGGGGTACCGGATCGCCGGCGGGGAAATGGTCATGCTGCCGCCTCCGTGCGGGCATCGCGTCGGCCGCTGCGCTGGAGCTCCACGGCCCGGTAGAGGGCGCTGATGTTGCCGCCGCCGAAGGAGCGGGCGCCCAGTCGTTCGATGAGTTCGAAGAAGAAGGTGTCGCGGGGGTGGGTCGAGCGGGCGAAGATCTGGTAGAGCTGCCCGTCGTGGTCCTCGTCGACGAGGATGTTGAGCCGTCCGAGGTCCTCCAGCCGGTACTTCACCGGCCGTACCCGTTCGGCGAGCAGGCTGTAGTAGACGTCGGGGGCGGTCAGGAACTCCACCCCGCGGGCGGCGGTCGCCTCCACGGCGGCCACGATGTCGGCGGCGGCCAGCGCCAGGTGCTGCACGCCCGCGCCGCCGTGGTCGCGCAGGAACTCGTCGATGTGGCCGGGCGTCCTGGTGACGTCCGGCTCGATCAGCGTGAACGTCACCTCGCCGCCGTGGCTGCGGACGACCTTGGTGGTCATGGCCTGCGAGCCGACGGCGATGCGTTCGGCGAAGGTGAGCTCGAAGCCGAGCACCCGCCGGTAGAACGCGACGGTGGCGTCGAGCTCCCCGGCCGGGACGCACACGGCCAGGTGGTCCACCTCCAGCAGCCCGAGGTCGGCCCCGGCCTGTTGTCGCGTGTCGCCGAGGAAGCCGGGCAGCGTGCGCTCGCCGGCTCCGGCGGGGCGTTGCACGAACGTGTGCAGCACGTCGCCGAAGCCGTATATCGCGGCCGTGACGATGCCGTCGCGCTCGGCCGGGGCGGCGAACGGGCGGGCGCCGCGCCGTACCGCCTCGTGGTAGGCGGCCGCGGCGTCGGGCACACCCAGCGCGACGTCGGCCACGCCGTCGCCGTGCCGGTCGAGGTACCCGGCGCCGGGGTGGGCGGCGGCGAGCGGCTGGGTGAGCACGAGCCTGATCCGGTTCACGCCCAGCGCGACCGAGCGGGACAGGGCGTCCCCGGCCGCGGCGTACGGGGCCAGGCCCAGGGTGGCGCCCAGCCGGGCGGACTCGGCCTCCAGGTCGCCGACGTAGAAGCCGAGATGGTCCAGGCGCAGGTCGTTGAAGATCGTCGTGGTGGCCATGGCTATCCGGCGTCCGTACGGGCGGCGTGCGCGCGCGGGCGCAGGTCCGTCCAGTTGGCGTTGACGTACTCGACGCAGGCGTCGCGTACGGTGGGGCCGTGGGCGACCGCCCACCCGGCGGGCACGTCGGCGAAGGCGGGCCACAGGCAGTGCTGGTTCTCCTGGTTGACCAGCACGCGGAAGGCCGCCTCCCGGTCGTCGAATGGGTTGCTCATCTGGTCCCTCTCACTGGGTGCGCGCGCCGGCCTCTAGCCACTCGTCCAGGCCGGCCACGCTCGCCGCGTCGAACAGGTCGCGGATGGTCAGGTTCACGCCGAGCGCCGCGCGGATGCGGCTGACCAGCCGCATCGCCAGCAGCGACTGGACGTCCAGGTCGAAGATGCTGTCGTCGATGCCGACCCGCTCGACGCCGAACACCTCGGCGAACACCGTGCACAGGACCTCCTGGCGCGGGTTGAGCGGCGCGCGGTAGGCCGAGCCCGGCTCGGTGTCGGGGTCGGGCAGGGCCGCGCGGTCCACCTTGCCGTTGGCGGTCAGCGGCAGCGCGTCCAGCACGACGAACGCGGTGGGCACCATGTAGTCCGGCACCGACGTCTTGACGTGGGCGCGCAGCGCGGCCGGGTCGGGGGCGTCCCCGGCGGGCACGACGTAGGCGACCAGGCGTCTGTCGCCCTGCGCCGACTGCCCGGCCACGACGGCGACGTGCGCCAGCCCGGGATAGGCGCCCAGGACGGCCTCCACCTCGCCGAGCTCCACCCGGAAGCCCAGGATCTTGACCTGGTCGCCGGCCCGCCCGATGAACTCGATCTGCCCGTCGTCGTTGCGCCGGACCAGGTCGCCGGTCCGGTACATGCGCTCGCCGGGCTCCCCGAACGGGTCGGCGACGAACCGCTCGGCGGTCAGGTCGGGGCGGCCGAAGTAGCCCCGGGCCACTCCCCTGCCCGCGATGTACAGCTCGCCCTCCAGGTCGCCGGGGACGGGGCTCAGGCGGTCGTCGAGCACGTAGAGCCGCACGTCCCGCATGGCCCGGCCGACCGGGACGACCGTCCCCAGCTCGTGCCCGGCGGTCATGGGCGAGTGGGTGGAGAACAGGGTCACCTCGGTGGCGCCGTACATGGCCCGCACGGTCGTGTCCGGGCAGGCGGCCAGCACCTGGCGGACCGCGGCCGGGACGATCACGTCGCCGCCGGTGAGCACCTCGCGGACCCCGGCGAGGCAGTCGGCCCCCTCCTCGGCCACGACGCGGAAGAGCCCGGCGGTCAGGTGCAGGCCGGTGATCTCCTCCTCGCGGATCAGCCGGCGCAGGGTGTCGAGGTCCGGCTCGCCGGGCGGCGCCACGACGATCCGGCCGCCGTGCAGCAGCGGCACCCACAGCTCGTACGTCGAGACGTTGAACGCGTACGGCGCGACCATGAGCACGCGCTCGTGGGCGCCGGTGTCCCAGCAGGGGTCGAGGGCCAGGCCGAGCACGTCCCAGTGGGTGACCGCCACGCCCTTGGGGTGTCCGGTCGAGCCCGAGGTGTAGATGACGTAGGCCAGGTCGCCGGGCCCGGTGGTGTCCTCGGGGGCGGTGGCGGGCTCGGCGGCCAGGGCGTCGGCCGGGTCGTCGGCGAGCACGACCGCCGGGGCCGACGGCAGGCCCTCGCCGGCCTTGGTACGGTCGGCGACCAGGACGGGCGTCCCGGAGGAGTCGACGATCCACTGCCGGCGGTCGGCCGGGTAGGCGCTGTGGACGGGCAGGTAACAGCCGCCCGCCTTGAGGATCGCGAGGAGCGCGACGACCAGCTCGGCCGAGCGTTCCATCAGGACCGCGACCGGGGTCTCGGGGCCGACGCCGAGCCCGCGCAGGCGGTGGGCGAGGCGGTTGGCCCGCTCGTCGAGCTCGCGGTAGGTCAGCCGCACCGGGCCCGCCGACACCGCGACCGCGTCGGGCGTGCGCCTGGCCTGCTCGGCGACGTGTCCGTGCACAGTTGTAGGCGACATCAGCAGGTTCCTCAGTCGTCGTGGAAGATGGCGTGGATGCCGGAGACCCCGGAGAGCATCGTCGCGAAGTCGATCTTCCGGGGGCGGAGCTTGGTCGGGTCGAGCGTCTTCTGGGCCCGGTCCCAGTACTCCTCCTTGTGCTTGGTGCGGTCGTAGAAGAAGCGCACGAAGTCCAGCAGGGAGTCCAGGAACTCGCGGTAGTCCTTCTCGTAGCGCGCCAGCACCGCCTCCTCGGAGGCCGGGTCGTTCAGGATCTCGTCCGCCGCGCCGGCCAGCCCGTGCGCGCCGCGCAGCGCCAGGCCGACGCCGGTGGACAGCAGCGGGTCGATGAAGGCCGCCGCGTCGCCCACCAGGGCCCAGCCGGGGCCGTGGAACTTGGTGCAGGTGTAGGACCAGTCGCGGATGCTGCGGAAGCCGCTGACCCGGGTCGCGCCCTCGGTCAGGGCCCTGACCTCCTCGGCGGCGGCCAGCTCGGAGGCGTACAGGTCCTCCAGGCTCTTGCCGGACTTCTTGTACTCGTCGATGGGGGTCACGTAGCCGACGCTCACCGTGCCGTCGTGCAGGGGGATGAACCAGAACCAGCCCGCGGGGCGGTTCTCGGTGACGGTGTCGCCGAAGCGGGTGCCGCCGTAGCGCTTGCAGCCCTGCCAGTACGACCAGACCGCGATGTTGCGCAGGTCGTCGTGGTACTCGATGAGGTCGAAGCGGCGGGCCAGCAGGTGCTGCTGCCCGGTGGCGTCGATCAGCAGGCGGCAGCGGGCGGTGCGCGGCTCGGCGTCGCCCTTCACCGTGTACGTGACGCCGGTGACGCGCTCGCCCTCGAACTCCAGGTCCTTGACCGTGGCCTCCTCGAACACCGTCGCGCCCAGCTCCCTGGCCCTGGCCAGCAGGAGGGAGTCGAAGTCGGCCCGGCGGACCTGGTAGGCGTACTCGTAGTTGGACGCCTCGGCGAAGCGGAAGTCCCAGGTGCCCTGGTTCTTGCCCCACAGCAGGGTGCCGCCGTACTTCTTGACGAACCCCATCTGGTCGAGCCTGTCCTTCAGCCCCAGTTCCTCCAGCGTGGGCATCGATCCTGTGATCAGCGACTCGCCGATGTGGTAGCGCGGGAACTTCTCCCGTTCCAGCACCAGCACCCGGTGTCCGCGCTGGGCCAGCAGTCCCGCCGTACCCGAGCCGCCAGGGCCTCCGCCGATCACGACAACGTCGAACTCGTCATGAGTGTTGATCACCGTGTTCCTCCGTTTCGCCGCTCTGCGACTCGGAGTCAGGGTCACATTCACGTCGCGGCGCCCACATCCTTTGAATTGCTGTCTGAGCTCACGAAACACCGCATTTCACAAGATGTGCGGCGGGGTGGCCGCGTTCATCATGAGGCGAATGAGAACGGTCATCAGCGTCTGGATCGCCGAGCATCCCCTGCCGGACTACCTGGGCCCGATCAGGAGGATGGCCGACGACTTCGAGGCCGCGCACCCCGGCCTCCGCATCGAGCTCACCGGACACGGTTTCCGCGAGCTGCCCGCCGACCTGCCCCGCGCGGCCGGCCGCGGCGAGCCGCCGGACCTGGCGGAGTACTACGCCACCGCCACCCGGCTGGCGCTCGACACCCGGTCGCGCTCCGGCGCGCCGCTGTTCGTCCCGATCGAGCGCGCCGTCGGGGGCCGCGCGGAGATCCTCGGTGAGCCGGTCGTGCTCGCCGACCTCGAACCGGCCGTACGCGGCCACTACACCTACCGGGGCGAACTGGTCGCCGCGCCCGCGACGGCGACCACGGCGGTGTTGCTCAGCAACGCCACCCTGCTCCGCGCGGCCGGGATCGACGCGCCGCCGGCCACCTGGGAGGAGCTGGAGCGCGCCTGCGCCGCCGTACGGGCGCTGCCCGGCGGCCCGCCGCACGGCGTCTCCTGGGCCAACCACGGCTGGCTGTTCCAGCAGGCCGTCGCCGGGCAGGGCGGGCTGCTGGCCGACCACGACAACGGCCGCTCCGGGCGGGCCGGACGGGTCGACCTCGCCTCCAAGGAGCTGCTGGCCTACGTCACCTGGTGGCGCCGCCTGCACGCCGAGGGCCACTACCTGCGCGCGGGCGAGCCCGGCGACTGGGGTCCCTCGCTGGGGGCCTTCGGCGAGCAGCGGGTGGCGTTCACGATCGTGTCGTCCGTCGTGGCCGGCATGATCGCCGAGCACGGGCGGGCGGCCGGGTTCGAGGTGACGGCGAGCCCGCTG
Source organism: Nonomuraea sp. WAC 01424 (assembly GCF_003947315.1). Classification (NCBI taxonomy): domain Bacteria; kingdom Bacillati; phylum Actinomycetota; class Actinomycetes; order Streptosporangiales; family Streptosporangiaceae; genus Nonomuraea; species Nonomuraea sp. WAC 01424. The sequence continues at coordinate 261,058 of NZ_QHHZ01000010.1, read as the reverse complement.
CCGCACAACGAGAGCCTGCCCCGCGCCGGGCACCTGGTCTCCGGCCAGGCGCTCTGGCTGACCGACGGGCTGCCCGCGGAGCGGCGGGACGGCGCGCTGGCGTTCGTCCAGCACCTGCTCAGCGCGGGCAACGCGGCGCAGTGGCACCGGGCCGCCGGCTTCCTGCCGGTCACCCGGGCCGCGGCCGGGCTGCTGGAGGGCGAGGGCTGGTTCGACCGGCACCCGGTGCACCGGGCCGCGACCGCCCAGCTCCGCGCGGCCGACGGCTCCCCGGCGGCGCTGGGCGCGATACTCGGGGACTTCGCCGGGATCCAGGACCTGATGACCGGGGCCATGGCCCGGGTGCTGGACGGCGCCGACCCCGACGACTGCTTCGCCGAGGCGTCGCGGCGGGCGCAGGGCCTGCTCGACGCCTACAACGCCGACTGCCTGGGCGGGCGCACCCCACAGCGCCTGTCCGTGGGCTGAACGACCGCCGCCTCCCGGCGGCGGCTCCCACGGCATCCGGCCGTGAAGTGAGCAATTCAGAAGAAGACCGTGCCGGCGGGCGATGCCACGCTCGGACATGGCGACTCCGAAATCCGATGGGAGTTCCCCCTATGTTGAGCCGACGGCGTTTGATCGTTCTCGGTGGCCTGGCAGGAGGCGCCGCGCTGGCCCCGGTGACCCGGGGGCTGTTGGGCGAGCCGGAGCAGCAGGCGCAGGCGCAGAACATGATGCGCATGCACGACCACGGCGGCCGCGTCCCCGCGGTCCGTACCGGCGCCGGCGTGGCGCCGTTCAGCGTCGCGATGCCGCTGCCGCCGGTGCTGGCCCCCGTGGCCACGCTGCCCGGCATCGACTTCTACCGGCTGTCCATCCAGCCGTCGACCACCGAGATCCTGCCGGGGGTGAGCACCCCCGTGCTGACGTACGGCGGCCAGTTCACCGCCCCCACCATCCGCGTCCGCCAGGGCCGCCGGGCACTGGTCACCTTCGACAACAAGCTCGGCCACGAGGCGAACGTGCACCTGCACGGCGGCCGCGTGCCGGCCGCCAGCGACGGCTACCCGATGGACCTGATCGCCAACGGCAAGTCGAAGACCTACGACTACCCGAACAACCAGGCCGGCGCGACCCTGTGGTACCACGACCACACCCACCACATGGAGGCCGAGCACGTCTACCGCGGCATGCACGGCTTCTACCTGGTCGAGGGCACCGACGAGCAGCAGCTCGGCCTGCCGTCCGGGGCCTACGACGTGCCGATCCTGCTGCGCGACGTGCTCTTCGACGACCAGGGCGGGCTCGTCTTCGACCCGGCCGACCCCTACAACCGGCCGACGCTCATGGCCAACGGCAAGTCCCAGCCCTACTTCAAGGTCGCGGCCCGCAAGTACCGGCTGCGCCTGCTCAACGGCTCCGCGCACCGGATCTTCGAGCTGTCCCTGGGCAACGGCGCCCAGATGACGCAGATCGCCACCGACTGCGGGCTGCTGCCGGCGCCGGTGCCGACGAGCAAGCTGGTGCTCTCCTCGGGCGAGCGGGCCGAGGTCGTGATCGACTTCGGCGCGTACCCGCTGGGCACGCAGGTGACGCTGGAGGACGTGAGCGGGCCCGTGCTCCGGTTCGACGTCGAGCGCCGGGCCCTCGACCGCAGCCGCGTGCCCGACCGGCTGCGCGCCAAGGTCCCGCTGGCCGCGGCCACGCAGACCAGGCAGCTCACCCTCAGCCTGGACCCGGTCAACATCCAGGCCCTGATCAACAACCAGGCGTTCGACCCCAACCGGGTCGACATGCAGGTCAGGCGCGGATCCAGCGAGATCTGGGAGGTCACCAACTCCGACACGAACGTCGGCGGGTCGGGCTTCGGCGTCCCGCACAACTTCCACACCCACCTGGCCCAGTTCAGGATCCTGGACCGGGACGGCAAGGCCCCGCTGCCCGGTGAGGCGGGCTGGAAGGACACGGTGCTCATCCAGCCGGGCGAGACCGTGCGCTTCCAGGCCAACTTCGCCGACTACCTGGGGCGATACGTCTATCACTGTCACATGTTGGAGCACTCGGCCATCGGGATGATGGGCCAGATGGAGATCGTCAGCTAGCTCCCAAGGAGGGACTGCATGAGCACCACGAACAGCACCACCGCCGTCGGCCGGTCCACCGGTCGCGGCGTCAACATCGCACTCTGGGTCGCCCAGGTCCTTCTGGCGTTCCAGATCGGCCTGGGCGGCGTGCTCAAGCTCGCCGGAGACCCCACCATGGTCGAGATGTTCGAGACCATCGGCGCCGGCCAGTGGTTCCGGTTCGCGGTCGGCGTCCTGGAGGTCGCCGGCGCGATCGGGTTACTGATCCCGCGCCTGAGCGGTGTGGCCGCGCTCGCGCTGATCGGCCTGCTGATCGGCGCGGCCGGGACCAACGCGATCGCCCTGGGCGGCGTGCCCGTGATCGAGGCCGTCCTGCTGGTGGTCCTGGCCCTGGTCGTCTGGGGCCGCTGGTCCCGCGTCAAGGCGTTCTTCGGCGCCAAGTGATCTCCCCTTCGCCCGGTACGCGACCCGCGTACCGGGCATCGACCTGTCTCACATCCGTGGAGGGAACATGACAGAGACCGCCAACCCGCAGAACCTGCTCCCCACCCCCGACCCCTCGCTCCAGACCCTGCAACCGCTGGTCGGGACCTGGGAGATGACGGGCAAGGACTTCGGCACCGGCGAGGCGACCGGCGGACGGCTCGCCTTCGAGTGGATGGACGGCGGCTTCTTCCTCGTCCAGCGCGTCGAGATGGACCACGGCGGCGCCACGATGAACGGCGTGGAGTACATCGGCCACGACCCCGAGAGCGGGACGCTGCGGTCGCACTACTTCGACAGCACCGGCAACTCCTTCACGTACGTGTGGAAGCTCGACGGGCGCGACCTCAACATCTGGTTCGGCGCGGAGGGGTCGCCGGCCGGGTTCAGCGGCGCCCTCAGCGAGGACGGCCGGACCATCAGCGGCCGCTGGGAGTGGCCGGGGGGCGGCTACGAGGCCACCATGACCCGCGCGGGCTGACCGCGTACCAGCCGACGGGGACAGCCGGCGCGTCCACGGGACGCGCCGGCTGTCGGCCTTCCGGGGCCTCGCTCCCCCCGCCCGCCGCAGGTCGTGCGGACGACGGCGGGGCGGGGTCAGACCGGGACGCGGGGGGTTTCGGGGGTCTGCTCGTGCGGGACGGCGGGACGGCGGGCGACCAGGCGCTCACGCAGCCGCATCGCGGGCAGCTCGACCAGGTAGTAGCTGACCGTCGCCACGGCCACCGTGCCCACGAGCACGACCGCCAGCAGCTCCCAGAAGCCGGACTTGCCCATCACCACCGGCATCGGCACCGGCGCCGCGCCGAAGATGCTGCCGTTCTGCAGCCACAGGTACTGCAGGATGAAGTGCCACAGGTAGACGCCGTAGGAGATGCGGCCGAAGAAGCGCATCGGGCGGTTGGTGAGCACCGCGTCGATGACCTTCGAGTGCACCCCGGGCACCACCACCGGCGCGATGACCAGCAGCGCGAAGATCAGGAACAACACCATCTCGGCCATGGCCTCGGGCACCGTGGCGTAGTCGGCCATGCCGGGCTTGCCGAACGGCCGGATGCAGTTGATCACGTACACGACGGCCGCGCCGAGCCAGAACAGCAGCGGCCGTCGGGCCACCAGGCGGTAGAAGGCCGGCGTGGTGTCCTTGGCCTCCGCGTACGCCGACAGGATCGCCAGGCCCATGCCGATGGCCAGGAAGCCGGTGAAGCCGATCACCCAGAAGTACTCGTACGGGAACGGGCCCATCGACTCCAGGTGCGTGTACGCGGTCCAGGCCAGGCCGACGAGCACGAAGACGCCCAGCGGGACCAGCAGGCGGCGGGCCTTCGCGCCGGGGTCGGCGCCCTTCCTGGCGTACCGGTCGAAGATCCAGGCCAGGATCGGCAGCGCCAGGTAGAAGGTGACCTCGGCGGGGACGGTCCAGGTGGGCTCGAGGCCGGCGTAGCCCGCCTCCGGGCCCGGCACGTAGTAGTGCGTGAGCAGCAGGGGGCTGAGGACGTACCAGGGGCCGTCCACGCTCTTGAGGTTGAGCAGCAGCAGCGCCGCCACGGCCACCAGCCAGTACGCGGGCAGGATCCGCAGCATGCGCTTGATCAGGTAGCCCTTGATCTCCGGGCGCGGCGTGCCGACGATCGTGGCCCTGGCGAACGGCCGGTACAGCAGCAGGCCGGACATCACGAAAAAGGGCGGCAGCAGCACGTTGAGACCCTGGATGAGCACGGGCCAGATGCCGACGGCCGGTTTGTCGTAGAAGCCGATGACGCCGGCGGCGAAGGCCACGTGCACGACGATCACGCCCAGCGCCAGATATCCGCGCAGCCCGTCGAGCCGAGGGGCCCTTTTACCGTCGCCGCCCCTCTTGATGATCTCCGGTGAGGTCATGGCATGTTTCCTCGCAGTTCGCTCGCTGATGGGGCTCGGCGCCCCCTCGGCGCCATCGTCACGCGCGGTCGCGGGCGGCCGCATCTCGTGTCGTGCTGAATCGCGCGGGCCGATGGACGGGCGTTTCCACATCTTCCGGAATGCCTTTCTCCGGAATTGCAGGAAGCGGTCCCGGCGGGGCAGGTAGCTGCCCGGGAATGGCCTGGTCCGCGTTCCGGCGGGCGCGCATCGTTGAGGCCATGAGAGAAGACACCGTTCTTACGTATTCGTCGTACCTGGCGCTGGAGGAGATTCTTCAGGCGCAGCGGCCGGTTTCCGAGAGCCATGACGAGACCCTGTTCATCATCGTCCACCAGGTGTACGAACTGTGGTTCAAACAACTGCTGCACGAATTCGCCGAGCTGCAACTCGAACTCGCCGGCGGATTCACCGCGCACGCCATGCGGACTTTGCACCGGTCGTTGAAGCTGATGAGACTCGCGGTGTCCCAGATGGACGTCATGGAGACCATGACGCCGTTCCAGTTCGCCACCTTCCGCGGCAAGCTGGGCACCAGCAGCGGCTTCCAGTCGGCGCAGTTCCGCGAGATCGAGGCCGTCATGGGCCGGCGGGACGAGCGCATGCTGCTCGGCCAGCAGGAGGGCACCCCGGCGCGCGGCCGGATCGAGGCCGCGATGTCCAGGCCCACCCTGTACGACTCGCTGCTCACCTACCTCTACCTGCGCGGCTACGAGGTCCCGCAGGACCGGCTGCACCGCGACGTACGGCTGCCGCTGGAGCCGTCGGAGGCCCTTCAGGACCTGCTGCTGCGCGTCTACACCGACGACACCGGCGCGGCGCAGCTCTGCGAGCGGCTGGTGGACCTGGACGAGTGTATGCAGGAGTGGCGCTACCGGCACCTGAAGATGGTCGAACGCACCATCGGCGCCCGTCCGGGCACCGGCGGCTCCAGCGGCGGGGAGTACCTGCGCGCCTCGCTGGCGCCGTCCTTCCCCGACCTGTGGGCGGTCAGGAGCCGGGCGTGAACGACCTCTCGGCGCGGCTGGCGCCCCACTACGCGGCCTTCCGGGCGGCGGACCGGCTGCTGCTCACCGGTCACTCCCACCAGGCCTGGCCGGACGCGGCGCTGGACGGGCAGATCGAGGCCTTCGCCGATGCCGCCAGGGACGTGGACGACAAGTGGGCCGCTGCCTTCAAGCAGGCCGACCGGGTCAGGGAGGGGTTCCGGCTCTTCCTCGGCGACCCGTACGCCGAGCTGGCCCTCGGGTCCAGCACGCACGAGCTGGTGCTGCGTTTCCTGTCGGCGCTGGACCTGCGCGGCCGGCCCCGGCTGGTCACCTCCGGCGGCGAGTTCCACACGCTGCGGCGGCAGCTCGCCCGCGTGGCCGAGGAGGGCGTGGAGGTGGTCGTGGTCCCGCCGGAACCCGCGGGCACGCTGGCCGTGCGGCTGGCGGAGGCCGCCTGCGACCGTACGGCCGCGGTGCTGGTCTCGGCGGTGTTGTTCGAGACGTCCAGGATCGTGCCGGGGCTGGACGCGCTCGCCGCGGCGTGCCGCCGCCGGGGCGTGGAGCTGCTGGTGGACGCCTACCACGCGCTGGGGGTGGTGCCGTTCTCGACCGCGGGCATCGACTCGGCCTGGGTGGTGGGGGGCGGGTACAAGTACCTCCAGCTCGGGGAGGGCAACTGCGTGTTGCGGCTGCCGGCGCACGCCGACCGGCTGCGGCCGGTGGTGACCGGCTGGTACGCGGAGTTCGCCGAGCTGGCCGACGATCCGCGGGCGGCCGGGCGGGTCGGCTACCCGGTGGGGGCGGCCCGGTTCGCGGGGGCGACCTACGATCCGGTGAGCCACTACCGGGCGGCCCGGGTGTTCGACTTCTTCGCCGGGCAAGGGCTGACGCCGCCGGTGTTGCGGGCGGTGTCGCTGCGGCAGCGGGGGCTGCTGGCGGCGCGCTTCGACGCGATCGACGCGCCCGAGCACGTGATCAGCCGTGACCGGGACGCCGCCCCTGAGGAGTTCGGCGGGTTCCTCGCGCTGCGCTCGCCGTACGCGGGGCGGTTGCGGGCGGGGCTGGCGGCTCAGGGGGTGCAGGCCGACAGCCGGGGCGACCACCTGCGGCTCGGGCCGGCGCCGTACCTGTCGGACGCGCAGCTCGGCGCGGCCATGGACCACCTGGCCGAGGAGATCCGCGCCCTGAGCCCCACGAGCCGCGCGGCCGCGCGGACCCGCGCGGCATGAGGCGGGACGAACCCGGGCTGGGCCGCGCGGCATGAGGGGGGACGGACGCGAACCGGGCCGCCCGATCACGGGTGGCCCGGCGGCGGTGGACGAGGGCGGTCAGGGGAGGAAGAGGGCGGGGTCCATGGGGACGAGCGACGGGGAGACCCGGACCGGGAAGCCGATCTGGTCGAGCACGTCGCGGCGCAGGTCCACCCCGTCCGCGAGCTCCACGAGCTCCAGTCCGTCGGAGGTGACGTCGAGGACCGCGCGCTCGGTGACGATCCTGGCCCACTGCCCGCGCCGCACCCCCTCCCCCAGCCGGTACGTGACGTGACCGGCCCGCGGCACGAGCTTGCGCACCCGCCCCTCGGCCAGGATCCGCAGCCCTCCGTCGCCGCAGTCCACCCGGAGCCCGTCGGTGGTCAGCGTGCCGGCGAACACCAGGCGCCTGGCGTTGTGGGCGATGTCCACGAACCCGCCGGCGCCGGGGTTGGCGGCGCCGAACCGGCTGACGTTCACGTTGCCGTCGGCGTCGATCTGGGCGAAGGCGAGCGCGGCGAACGGGCAACCGCCGCCGTCGATGAAGTCGAACTGCGAGGGCCCGTCGAGCAGCGCCCTCGGCGAGTAGTTGGCCGAGAACTGCCAGCCGCTCATCACGATGCCGCCGAAGGAGCCGTGCTCGGTGGTGAACAGGTGGTCGGCCAGGCGGCCTTCGTCCAGCAGGCCGTCCTCGGCCATGGCCAGGACGGCGTCGGAGGAGGCGCCGAACCCGAAGATCGAGGTCTCGCCCGGCCGGACCTCCCTGGCGACGCGGCGGGCGATCACCTTGTCCGGGCCGGACGGCAGCCGGGGCACGCGCGCGACGACGTCGGGGACGTGCCCGAGATAGCCGGGGTCGTGCCGTACGCCGGTGGTCATGGGGGCGTCCGGGACCACGACGACCCGGTCGACGAGCGCCCCGGGGACACGCATCTCGCGGGCGGGCAGCGTCCCGGCGGGCACGACCCGCGACACCTGCGCGATCACCGTCCCGCCGCACGCCTTCACCGCCAGGGCGATCGCCAGCGCGCTGGAGAACAGCGGCTGGTCCTCGAAGGACAGGTTGCCGTCGGGGTCGGCGGAGCTCGCCCGGACCAGGCCGGCGTGCAGCGGCCAGGACGGGTAGAACAGGTACTCCTCGCCGCGCAGCTCGACCAGCTCCACCAGGTCGTCCTGGGCCAGGCCGGTGAACCTGCCGCCGCCGTGCCTGGGGTCGGCGTACGTGCCGAGGCCGACCCGCGTCAGGTAGCCGGGTCCGCGCCTGGCCACCTCGCGCAGCCAGTGCATGGCGGCGCCCATCGGCCAGTTGTACGCCTCGACGAGGTCGTTCTGGATCAGCTCGGTCAGGGCGGGACGGGCGCCGGTCACGGGGTGGCGGGGGTTGATGAACGAGCCGGACACGATGCGGCGCATCAGGCCCTTCCTGGCCACGTGGTCCATGCCGCCGATGCCGACGGCGTCGCCCGTGGCGCAGGGGAAGTAGAAGGTCAGCTCGCGCGGCGCGCCGGTCGTGGCGAAGCGCTCGCCGAGCGCGGCCAGCACGGCGTCGGGGGTGAGCCAGCCGATGACGCCGGTGCTGGCCACGGCCTGGTGGTCGGCGATGAGCGCGACGGCCTCGGCCGCCCCGCACACCTTCCCCGCACGGCCGTGCCCGTTTGCGCCGTGCCCGTTTGCGCCGTGCGACCGGCCGGGCCCGCCGCTCATGACCGGGCCCCGAAGCGGGCCAGGCTCTCGCGGGCCGCGGTGGAGGCGCAGTCGGCGCCGAACATCCAGCCCGTACGCGCGTCGAGCGTCTCGGCGGGCCCGTTGACGGCGTCGGTCAGCGCGCGTTTGGCGGAGGCGACCGCGTGCGGGGGCAGCGCGGCGAGCCTGGCCGCCACCTCCAGCGCGCCGTCCAGGGCCTCCCCCGGCCCGGTCAGCTCGTCGGCGCCGCCGAGCCCGTGCAGCTCGCGGCCGGTCAGCGGGCGCTCGCCCCAGACCAGCCGCCGCGCGGCCACGGGCCCGACCCGGGCGGCCAGGCTCTGGATGCCCCACGGCGGCACCCAGCCGAGCCGGACCTCCGGCAGGTGCCAGCGGGCGTCCTCGGCGGTGACGACGACGTCGCAGCCGGTGGCCAGCAGGAAGCCGCCGCCGAGCGCGAAGCCCTCGACGGCGGCCACCACGGGGAGGCCGAGGTGCTGGACGCCCCTGGCCATGCGGCCGGTGTCGGCCTCGTGCCGCACCATGCCCTCCCGGGTCATCCCGGACAGCTCCTTCAGGTCCGATCCCGCGCAGAACCCCGGAGGCGCGCCGGTCAGCACGGCCGCGCGCACCTCGGGGTCGTCGTCCAGCGCGGCCAGCGTGCCGCCGAGCTCCGCGACCAGCCCGGACCCGAGCGCGTTGCGCACGTGGGGCCGGTTGAGCCGCAGGACGGCCACCGCGCCGCGGCGCTCGCACTCAAGGCTCCCGGCCGAGGGGCGGCGCATCAGAACGGGGTGGGCCAGGGGGCCAGCCAGGCGACGTCCACGACGCCGGGACGCAGGTGCGGCCAGGCGGCCACCTCGCGCCAGCCGTGGGCCGTCATGTACTCGGCGATGCTGTCCAGCGTCGAGCCGCCGCTGTAGCGGGCCGTGGCGCTGCCCTCGATCACGGCCAGCCGCAGCCGGTCCAGGTCGGTGCCGGCCAGCACCTCCAGCTCGGCGCCCTGGGCGTCCACGATCAGCACGTTGCAGCCGTGCTGCACCTCGCTGACGGGGATCACCGGGACGACGTCCTGGCGGACGACGGCCATGGGCAGCAGCGGGGGCAGCATGCTGGACTGCTTGTCGTAGGGGGTGACGTTGAGTGTGGCCTGCCCGCGTTCGACGCCGGCGCAGGCCGCCACGACCTCGCGGGCGGGATGGCCGTGCTCGGGCTCGGGCAGCCCGGCGGACAGGTGGTGCAGCCGGAGCTGCTCGCGCAGCGCGGGCAGGTGGTCGCCGTTGGGCTCCATCATGACCAGGCGGCGGAAGCCGCACCTGGTGAGGGCCTCCACCTCCTGACCTCGGTGCGCGCCCACCTGGACCGCCCCTTCGGCCGGCAATCCCAGCTTGTCCAGCAGGTCGGGCAGGTGATCCTCCCAACGGGTGCTCACCCGCTCCGGTGCGACAGTCTGGTTGCGCATCTGGTCGTCTCCTCCCGGTGAACCGCTCAGGGCAGTGTCATCGTGGTCATCGTCGGTCGCGGCCGCGCGCCGCCGCATCTCGTGGATTGCGCCGTACGGACCCGCCGAGCAATCCGCGAGGTGCGGGCCGCCCGCGCGGCGGACCACGATGGACGCAGCCATCGAAGGGAGGGCCGGCCCATGCCGCGAACCCGTGACCGTGACCTGAACGCCTACCTCGACCGGCTCGGTGTCGGCGACCCCGGTGAGCCGTCGCTCCCGGCGCTGCGCGCGCTGCACCGCGCGCACGTGGAACGGGTGCCGTACGAGACGCTGGAGGTGCAGCTCGGCCGGCGGACCACCGTGGACCCGCGCGAGTCGGTCGAGCGGGTGCTGCGCGGGCGCGGCGGCTACTGCGTGCAGCTCAACGGGGCGTTCGCCACGCTGCTGACCGCGCTCGGCTACGACGTCACCTGGCACCGCGCCGGGGTGCAGGCCGCCGTACGGGCGCCCGCCTCGCCGGCGTCGTTCGCCCCGCACCTCGCGCTCACCGTCGCGCTCGACGGGCAGGACTGGCTGGTGGACATCGGGCTCGGGGACGGGCTGCACGAGCCGCTGCCGCTGCGGCCGGGCGTCCATCGGCAGGGGCCGTTCGAGTTCCGGTTGTCCGGCTCGGAGGTGGAGCCGGGCGGCTGGCGGTTCGACCACGATCCGCGCGGGTCGATCGCCGGTCTGGACGTCGAGCCGGCGCCCGCCGCGCCCGGCGACTTCGTGGAGTGGCATCCGTACCTGTGCACCTCGCCCGAGTCACGCCTGGTACGGGCGGCGGTCGTGTTGCGGCGCGACGCGACCGGGGCCGACTGCCTGGTGGGCTGCATGCTGCGCCGGGTGAGCGAAGACGGCAGGACCGAGCGGGAGCTGGCCACCCGGCAGGAGTGGTTCGGGGCGCTGGAGGAGGTGTTCGGCCTGCGGCTCGACGACGTCAACGAGGCCGAACGGGAGACGTTGTGGGCCAAGGTCCGCGGCGCCCACGAGGCCTGGCAGTCCCGCCGCCGCGCGGTCTCCGTGGCCTGACGCCCGGCCTTCCGGCGCAAGAACAGGGCCCCCTCCGGTCGGAGGAGGCCCTTTCCGCGCGCCGGGGGTCAGGAGCCGGTCAGGAGACTGTGATCAGGAAGCGGCGCAGGCCGCGGCCGACCCAGCGGTCCCGGTGGTCAGGGGGCTCGGCGGCGGCCAGGGCCGGGAAGCGGCGCAGGAGCAGGGGCAGCGCGATGCGCGCCTCCATGCGCGACAGCGGCGCCCCCAGGCAGAAGTGCGGCCCGGCGCCGAAGCTGAGCGGCTGCACGTCCGGCCGGTCGGGGTCGAAGCGCGCCGGGTCGGGGAAGCGGATCGGGTCCCGGTTGCCGGCCGCGAGCATGAGGACGACCTTCGTCCCGCCGGGCACGGGGATGCCCGAGATGTCCGTCGCGGCCTCGGCCCACCTGCTGGTCGCCTGTACGGGCGCCTCGAACCGCAGGACCTCCTCCACGTACGCGGTCGCGAACCCCGGCTCGTCGCGCAGCCGCGCGGCCAGGCCCGGATGCTCGAAGGCCCGGCGCTGGCCGTGGCCGAGCAGGAAGCTCGTCGTCTCGAACCCGGCGGTCAGCAGCAACATCAGGTTGCCGACCAGCTCGTCGTGGCTGAGCCGGGTGCCGTCGTCGTGGGCCCGTACGAGGGCGGTGAGCATGTCGTCGGCCGGGTGGCGGCGGCGGTCGTCGATCAGCTCGCCGAAGTAGCCGGCCAGCTCGTCCATGGCCCTGTCGGCGATGCCGAGCCGCTTGACGTTGGTGATGCCCTCCAGGGCGATCGTCAGGTCGGAGGCCACCTGGCGGAACCACTTCTGGTCGTTCTCGGCCACGCCGATGAGCGCGCTGATGACCGCGATCGGCAGCCGGGAGGCGAACTCGGCGACGTAGTCGACGGGCGTGCCGCCCGCGCCCAGGTCGTCCAGCCGGTCCAGCAGCCGGTGGACCATCCGCTCGACCGACACCTGCATGCCGGCCACGCGGGCGGGGGTGAAGCCGCTGCTGACCAGGCGCCGGGTCTGGGTGTGGCCGGGCGGGTTGCGGTACAGCATGGAGTCGGTGTAGCCGCGCAGCGAGGAGTGCGAGCGCCAGGCGGGATAGATGTGGTCGTAGCCGGCGGCGTCCTGGACGCGGAGCCGGTTGTCGCGCAGCGCGCGGTTGATCTCGGCGTACCCGACGGCGACGGTGAGGCCGGGGCGTACCGGCACCACGGGGCCGTGCTCGCGCAGCAGCTCGTACAGGGGGTAGGGGTCGCGGCGGCCCTCGGGGGCGACCAGGGCGGCGACGATCTCGGCGGGCGTCACGGGGTCACCACCAGCCGGACGATCCGCAGCGCGCCCGCCGGGTGCACCGAGGCGACCTCCAGGCCGCAGCGTCCGGCCAGGGCGCGCAGGTCGGCGACGGCGCGCTCGCGGCCGCCGTAGTAGACGAGCATGCGCAGGTCCATCCCGGTACGCGGCGACTCGCCGTCGGGGCCGAAGTCCTCCACCACGAACACCGAGCCGCCCGGCCCGGCCGCCTCGGCGCAGCGGCCCAGGATGACAGTGGCGTCGTCGTCGCTCCAGTCGTGCAGGATCCACGACAGCAGGTAGCCGCCGGCGCCCGGGGGCAGCGGGTCGAAGAAGCTGCCGCCGACGGCGTCGCCGCGGCCGGACAGGCCGGCGGCCTCCAGCGCGGCGGCGGCGGTGCGCGCGGTGGCGGGCTGGTCGACGACCGTGCCGCGCAATCCCGGGTGGGCGGTGAGCAGGGCGATGAGCAGGGATCCGTCGCCGCCGCCGACGTCCACGACGTGGCCGAGGCCGCCCCAGTCGTACCCGGCGACGATGGCGGGGGCCCGGCCGGGGACCTCGGCGGCCATGCGCGCGTCGAACGCGGCGGCGCGGGCCGGCTCGGCGGCCAGGTCCTCCCAGAAGGACCGGCCGAACTGGTGGGGGAAGGCGGCCTCGCCGGTGCGCACGCTGTCCAGCAGGTGGGCGAAGGCCAGCTCGGCCCGCCCTTCCCAGCTCTCGATGTCCAGCATGGCGCGCATCCCGGCCGGATGGTCGTCGCGCAGTTCCTCGCCCAGGGCGGTCAGGGTGTACCTGCCGTCGCCGTCGCGGGCGAGCACTCCCCTGGCGGCCAGGTAGCGCATGAGGCGCTCCAGGACACCGGGGTCGGCGTCCACGGCGGGGGCGAGTTCGGCGCCGGTGGCCGGCGCCTTGGCGAGCCGGTCGGCGATCCTCAGCGTCGCGGCCACCCGGATCGCCATCGGGGTTCCCAGGTGGGCCAGCGCCCACAGGCGATGCTCCGTCACGCGGCCATCGTCACACCGGGGCCCGCGGCCGGGCACCTTCCAGAATGCCGGCCGTTCCCGGCGAAACTGCGCACACGGCGAGATGGCCGGCGCGGGCGCGGGTGCCACGCTGAAGGTCGCACCGTGCCGCCTGCCCAGGGAGATGTCCGATGCCCGATGCCGCGCCGAAGACCCGCCCGCTCACGGGCAGCGAGTACGTCGAGAGCCTGCGTGACGATCGTGAGATCTACCTCTACGGTGAGCGTGTCAAGGACGTCACCGAGCACCCGGCGTTCCACAACCCGGTGCGGATGACCGCCAGGCTCTACGACGCCCTCCACGCCGACGACACCCGTGAGCTGCTGACCTGTCCCACCGACAGCGGCGGCGAGGGCTACACCCACCGCTTCTTCACCACCCCGCGCACGGTCGAGGACCTGGTCGCCGACCAGCGGGCGATCGCGACGTGGGCCAGGATGAGCTACGGCTGGATGGGCCGCAGCCCCGACTACAAGGCCTCCTTCCTCGGCACCCTCGGCGCGAACGCCGATTTCTACGCCCCCTTCGACGGCAACGCCCGCCGCTGGTACCGCGAGTCGCAGGAGAAGGTGCTGTTCTGGAACCACGCGATCGTGCACCCGCCGGTCGACCGCAACCGCCCCCCGGACGAGGTCAACGACGTGTACGTGCACGTCGAGCGGGAGACCGACGCGGGGCTCGTGGTCAGCGGCGCCAAGGTGGTCGCCACCGGCTCGGCGCTGACGCACTACAACTTCATCGCCCACTACGGCCTGCCGGTCAAGAAACGCGAGTTCGCGCTGGTGGCGACCGTGCCGATGGACGCGCCGGGCCTGAAGCTGATCTGCCGCCCGTCCTACGGCATGGCCGCCGCGCTGACCGGCGGCCCGTTCGACCACCCGCTCTCCTCCCGCCTGGACGAGAACGACAGCATCCTCGTCCTGGACAAGGTGCTCATCCCCTGGGAGAACGTGTTCATCTACGGCGACCTCGGCAAGGCGCAGCTGTTCACCGGTGAGTCGGGCTTCACCGAGCGGTTCACCTTCCACGGCTGCGTCCGGCTGGCGGTCAAGCTGGAGTTCATCGCCGGGCTGCTGGTCAGGGCGCTGGAGATCACCGGCACCAAGGACTTCCGCGGCGTGCAGACCCGGATCGGCGAGGTGCTGGCCTGGCGGAACCTGTTCTGGGCGCTGTCGGACGCCGCCGCGCGCAACCCGGTGCAGTGGCGCGAGGGCGCCCTGCTGCCCAACCCCCAGTACGGCCTGGCCTACCGCTGGTTCATGCAGATCGGCTACCCGCGCGTCAGGGAGATCGTCCTTCAGGACGTGGCCAGCGGGCTCATCTACGTCAACTCCGGCGCCGCCGACTTCAAGAACCCCGACGTCCGCCCGTACCTGGACAAGTACCTGCGCGGCTCGGACGGCACCGACGCCGAGGGCCGCGTCAAGGTGATGAAGCTGCTGTGGGACGCGATCGGCTCGGAGTTCGGCGGCCGCCACGAGCTGTACGAGCGCAACTACGGCGGCAACCACGAGAACACCCGGGTGGAGCTGCTGTTCTCGCAGATGAGCGGCGGCCAGCTCGACGAGTACGCGGCCTTCGTCGACCGCTGTCTCGGCGAGTACGACCTGGACGGCTGGACCGTGCCCGACCTGTCCTCCTTCGAGGACCTGCGGCGTACCGGCACCGGCTGACCGTGCGACACATTCTGAGGAGAGAAGGGCGGACACTCATGCGTCCATTCCGCATCGACATCCCCGAGGCCGACCTGCGGGACCTGCACCGCAGGCTCGACGCGACCCGCTGGCCCGACGAGCTGCCCGGCACCGGCTGGGAGCGCGGCGTGCCGCTGGGCTACCTCAAGGAGCTGGCCGACCACTGGCGGCACGGCTTCGACTGGCGGGCGGCCGAGGCCGAGCTGAACCGGCACCCGCAGTTCGTCGACGAGATCGACGGCGCCGACGTGCACTTCCTGCACGTACGTTCGCCCGAGCCGGACGCCGTGCCGCTGCTGCTCACGCACGGCTGGCCGGGCTCGGTGGCCGAGTTCCTGGACGTGATCGGGCCGCTCACCGACCCGCGCGCGCACGGCGGCGACCCGGCCGACGCCTTCCACCTGGTCATCCCGTCCATCCCCGGGTTCGGGTTCTCGGGGCACACGACGGAGCCGGGCTGGCACCCGTACCGGGTGGCGCTGGCGTGGGCCGAGCTGATGCGCCGGCTGGGCTACGACCGCTACCTGGCGCAGGGCGGCGACGCGGGGGCGGTGATCTCGCTGGAGCTGGCCAGGCTGGCCCCGGAGCACGTCATCGGCGCGCACGTCAACATGCTGATGGCGTTCCCGTCCGGCGATCCGGCCGAGCTGGCCGGTCTGTCGCCCGCCGAGCAGGGGCGCCTGGCCGGGCTGGCCCGGTTCGACGAGGAGCTGTCGGGCTACATGAAGCTGCAGTCCACCCGCCCGCAGACGCTGGCGTACGCGCTCACCGACTCGCCCGTGGGGCAGCTCGCCTGGATCGTGGAGAAGTTCCACGACTGGACGGACTCCGACAAGGCGCCCGAGGACGCGGTGGACCGGGACCGGATGCTCACCGACGTGTCGATCTACTGGCTGACGGCGACCGCCGGGTCGTCGGCGCGCTTCTACTACGAGGGCGCGGCGGGGCTGAAGATGGCCGCCGAGGGGCACCGGCCGCCGCCCATCACCGTGCCCGTGGGTGTGGCGGTCTTCCCCAAGGACATCTTCGTGCCGGTGCGCAGGCTGGCCGACCGGGACGTCCCGACGATCACGCACTGGACCGAGTTCGACCGGGGCGGCCACTTCGCCGCCATGGAGCAGCCGGAGCTGCTGGTGGGCGACGTGCGGGCGTTCGCCCGATCGCTGAGGTAGCCGTACGACACGAAAAGGACGCCGGCGGAGATTCCGCCGGCGTCCTTCTTCGTGCGGACGGGGTCAGGACTTGAGCAGCGGGACCTGCGTCCGCTGCTCGGGGGCGGCGGCCGGCGCCGGGCCGCCGCCGCTCTGGCACAGGACCCGCAACATGAGCGCGGGCCGCATGAGCGTCTGCGGCGGGTCCACGAGCCCGGCCACCCGCATGAACGCGGCCGTGATCGCGCCGTCGCGGGCGCGGGCGGCGTGCAGGCGCGCCATGTAGGCGTTGCCGATCCGCACCTTGGCGGTACGCTGCCCCTCCACCCCGGGGAAGGCGAGGTCGGCCCCGGCGGAGATGTCCCACGGGACGTCGATGACCCGCGAGATGTCCCTGAAGAAGGTGCGCCACTGCGGCACCGCGCCCGCCTCCAGGTGCCCGCGCAGGATCATCGCCTCCATGGCGGCGACGGTCATGCCCTGGCCGTAGACGGGGTTGAAGCTGCACACGCCGTCGCCCAGCACCAGCAGGCCGTCGGGGAAGGCGGGCAGGCGCTCGTAGCGGCGCCGCACGCTGGCCGGGAAGGTGAAGGTGACGCCCTCGTCGAGGGGTTCGGCGTCGCGGATCGCCTCGTAGATGTCCGGTACGGGCAGGGACTTGGCGAAGGCCAGGAAGCCGTCGAGGTCGGCCGGCGGGTGGTCGCCCAGGATGCCGGTGAGGGAGAGCATGCTCATGTCGCCGGGCAGCTTGGGGAAGAACGCGCCGCGCGGGTTGGCCGGCGAGGCGACCGGGTTGATCGACAGGTCCTCGCCGTACGGGTCGCGGCGCAGGCGGAAGTGGCGGGTGGTGTAGGCCAGGCCGATCTTCACCCGGTCCTCGTCCGGCCGGGGGAAGCCGAGCTCCTGGAGCCAGGCGGGGGTGCGCGAGCCGCGGCCGGTCGCGTCCACCAGCAGGTCGCAGGTCAGGTGCTCCTCGACGCCGTCGGCGCCGCGTACGCGGACACCGGTGACGCGGTCGCGGGCGGGGGTGGCGGTCGGGCCGAGGATGTCGGTGCGCTCCAGGAAACGCACGTTGGGCAGGGCCGCGACCCGGTTCCTGACCTGCTCCTCCAGGACGGGCCTGGTGGCCGAGACGCTGATCAGGCCGGTGGGGGCCGGGGCGAGCCGGCGTCCGTTGAAGTACCAGCGCAGGCTGGTGGCGAGGTCTCCGGCGGGCACCCCGGCGTCGATCATCTGCTGGGTGATGCCGGGGAACAGCTCGTCCAGGATCTGCTGGCCGCGGGCCAGCAGGGCGTGGGCGTGGCAGCCGTGGGGCACGCCCCGGCGCGGGCCGGCCGCGCCGGTCAGCGTGTCCCGGTCCACCAGCAGGACCTCGGCGCAGCGCTCGGCGAGCACGCGCGCGGCCAGCAGGCCCGCCATGCCTCCGCCGAGCACCACCGCGCGCTGTGCGACGTGAGCGGTCATCTCAGTCACGCGGGCTGTTCTGGTAGGCGGCCAGCTTCCACTGCCCGTCGCGCCGGACGGCCAGCCAGGACGCGCGGACCGCGCGCTCGGCGGCGACCTCGCTCTCGCCGGGCGCGAGCACGCCGCCCTCAGTGGTCAGCAGGCAGACGTCCTCGCCGAGGAAACGCAGGTCGATGGGCTGCCCGGTGACGCGGGTGCCCTGGTACGGCCCGGCGAACGCGTGGCCCATGAAGGCGCGGATCTCGGCCTGGCCCTTGCGGTGGACGCCGGGCAGGATCATGGAGCCGTCCTCGGTGAAGACGTCGGCGAACGCCTCGGCGTCGTGGGCGGCCCAGGCGGCGATGATCTGCTGGGCGAGGGCGGCGACGGCGAGGGTCTGGTCGGGGGCCGACAGGGTGGTCATGGCGATCTCCTTCAGATGTAGAGGGTGTCGGGTTCGAGGCCGCACAGAATCCGCCCGTACAGCTCGGCGTTGGTGTTGGGGTGCATGAGGGCGTGCTGGTTGACCGCGTGCACGTCGCGGGTGATGCGCTGGATGGGCACGTCGCTGTAGATCGACGAGCCGCCGCTGGCGGTGGCCAGGATGTCCACGGCCTCCTTGCCCAGGCGGCAGACGGCGCCCATGTCGGCGCGGGCGCGTACCCGTTCCTCGATGGTCCAGGAGGCGGACCCGGCGTCCTTGCCGTCCACGGTCGAGGCCAGGCGGTGGGCGTGGAACTCGGCCTGGTCGATCTTGAACGTGGCCTCGGCGACCTGGAGGTGGGTCAGCGGGGCGGCGCTCTGGCTGGCGTACCCGGTGTAGGTGATCTTGCGGTCGGGGAGCCGTTCGAAGAAGACCTCGCGGGCGGCCTTGGCCAGGCCGAGCACGGTGCCGACCGAGGAGGCGGCGGCCACCGGCAGCAGCGGCGAGCGGTAGATCGGGGAGCCGGCGTTGGCGCCGTCGGCGTGCTGTCCCTGGAGGATCGCGCCCAGCGGCATGACCCGCTCGGCGGGGACGAACAGGTCCTGGGCCACGGTGCTGACGCTGCCGGTGCCGCGCAGGCCGGAGGTGTGCCAGTCGTCGATCACGGTCAGGTCGCTCATGGGGACCAGCGCCATGACGGGCTCGGGCTCGCTGTCCTGGCCGATGACGACGGCCACGATCTCCTGCCAGTGGCTGTGGTGGGCGCCGCTGACGAACCCCCACTTGCCGTTGACCACGATGCCGCCCTCGGCGCGTACGGCCATCGCGGTGGGGCTGAGCGTGCCGCAGATCCGTACGTCCGGGGTGGCGAACACCTCGTCCTGGACCGCCTCGGGGAAGTGGGCCGCCATCCAGGTCGGGATCCAGTAGACCGAGGCCGTCCACGCCGCGGCGCCGTCGGCCCGGCCCAGCTCGGCGGCGACCTCGACCAAGGTGCGCGTGTCGGCCTCGTGGCCGCCGTAGCGGCGCGGGGTCCGCAGCCTGAAGACGCCGGCCTCGGCCAGCGCCTCGATCGTCTCCTCGTGCAGCCTGCGGTTGTCCTCCGCCCAGGCCGCGTTCCTGCGCAGGACAGGGCCTGCCTCCGTCGCGCGGCGGACGAGCTCTTCCCGCGCCGGAGCACCCGTCATCAACACCATGTCCTCCCGGGACGTCAGTCGGGACACTGCTCCCTGAACGTCCCATTCGCCGAACGGGCGGTGCATCTTCCGGAGTGCGGGATCGCCGGGCACGTACGGAGATGCGAAGGTCGTCGCGCGCGGGCGAGGCTGGGGGAAAACCCGAGACGAAGGGGTCGCGCAGCATGACAGCCGTCACCCACGCCCCCGTGGCTCCGCCCGAGCCCGGGCTCACCCCCGACGAGATCGTCGCCAGGGCCGAGGCCATGGTTCCCGCCCTGGTCGAGCGCCAGGCCGAGACGGAGCGGCGCACCTACTACGCACCCGACACCCACGAGGCGTTCGCCAGGGCGGGCTTCTACCGCATCCTGGTCCCCCGCCGCTTCGGCGGGTACGAGTTCGGCGTGGAGACCTTCATGCGGGTGTCGATGACGCTCGCGCGGGGTTGTCCGTCCACCGGCTGGATGTACTCCTTCGGCTCGGCGCACACGCTGGCGGTGGCCACGCTGTTCGGCGAGCGGGCCCAGTCGGAGTTGTTCGCCTGCGGCGACTTCATCTGCCCGGCCACGGTCGCGCCCGGCGGCTCGGCCCGTCCCGACGGCGAGGGCGGCTGGCTGCTCGACGGCACCTGGAGCTACTGCTCGGGCGCGCCGTACGCCACCCACTTCATGGGCCACGTCGTCGTGGACGGGGCGCCGATGTTGTTCGTCGCGCCGCGCGACCAGTGGCGCCGGCTGGACGACTGGGGCGGCCAGCTCGGCCTGAAGGGCAGCGGGTCGCACAGCATCGCCATGGACGGCGGCCGCGTCCCCGGCCATCTCACGCTGCCGATCCACCTCAGCCAGGTCGCCGTCACCGAGGGCACCCCGGGCCGGGCCCTGCACGGCAACCCCGAGTACGGCGGCGGCCCGCTCAGCGTCATGCTGCTCGGCAGCGCGGCCGTCGTCCTCGGCATGGCCCAGGGCGCGCTGGACGCCTACGAGGAGCTGATGCGGACCAGGACGACCATCTTCCCGCCGTTCACGACCCGCGCCGAGGACCCCGACTACCAGTTCTGGTACGGCGAGGCGAGCGGCATGCTCGCCGCCGCGGAGGCGGCCATGACGAACGCGATCCAGCAGTGGAGCCGGACCTGCGCGGCCGGGCCGGAGGCGTTCACCAGGGAGCGGGACGTGCGCCTGGCCACCATCAGCCGTGAGGTCGCCCGGCTGGCGTGGCGGGCCGTGGAGGGCTGCCTGTTCCCGACGGCGGGTTCCAGCGCGGTCCGGGACGGGCAGCGCATCGAGCGGATCTGGCGGGACATGTCCACCACGCACAGCCACGCCGGGTTCGCGATCTTCCTGGCCGCCCTGGCCAACCGGGAGCTGTCCCGCGCCCGGTTCGGCATCGCCTAGGACCGTCCCCCCGCCCGCCCGCCGGGCGCGGCGTCCGGCGGGGGACACCGGGCGCCCGCTCCTAGGTCTCGAGGAGGAGCGGTTCCGGCCGTACGGCGGATGGTGGGGCGGGTCGGCGCGAGTGACCCTTGTCGTCATGTTCTTACGTCTTCTGGTCGCCGCCCTGGGTGCGACCGCAACGCTGACCGTCCCCGCGCAGGCGGCCACGCTCACGCTGCCGCGCCCCGGCGGGCCGCACCCGATCGGCACCGCCGAGCTGTACCTCGTCGACCCCTCACGCACCGACCCCTACACCGGCTCGAAACGCGAGCTGATGATCAGCCTGTGGTACCCGGCGAAGCCCGGCGGCGGCGACCTCGCGCCCTACCTGCCCCCGGCCGCCGACGCCGACTACATCAAGGACAACGGCCTGTCCCCCCAGCAGGTACGGCTGCCGCTCACCCACGCCCGGCTGGGCGCGCCCGTCCGCGGCACGCGGCTGCCGGTGTTGCTGTACTCCCCCGGCAACGGCGCCGACCGCGGTGACAACACGGCCGTGGTCGAGGAGCTGGCCAGCCGCGGCTACCTGGTGGTGACCGTGGACCACACGCACGACAGCTCGCACGTCGAGTTCCCCGGCGGGCGGGTCGAGCCCCACACCATGCCGGCCGGCACGCCGCCGGAGGCGCAGGTCGAGCTGCGTTCCTCCGACATGCGCTTCGTCCTGGACCAGATCGCCGTCCTGAACGGGGGCGGCGATCCCGGCGCCGGGGGGCAGGCCGGGGGGCACCGCCTGCCGCCCGGCCTGCGCGGCGCCTTCGACCTCGGCCGGGTGGGCATGTTCGGCGCCTCGATGGGCGGCGCGACCGTGGCCGCCACCATGCTCAAGGACCCGAGGGTCAAGGCGGGGCTGAGCCTGGACGGGCCCGCGTTCGGCCCGGTCGTGCGGGCGGGGCTGGGCAGGCCGTACATGCTGATGAGCGCGCGGGCGGACCGGGCGGTCGTGCCCGAGCTGGCCACGTTCTGGCGGAACCTGCGCGGCTGGAAGCTGAACGTCAAGATCGAGGGGGCGGCGCACGCCTCCTTCGGCGACGCCGAGGTGCTCTACCCGCAGGCGGTCGGGCTGCTCGGCTGGACCCCGGAGCAGCTCAGGCAGCAGATCGGCACGCTGCCGCCCGAGCGCGGCCTGGCCGTGCAGCGTGCCTATCCCGTCGCCTTCTTCGACCGGCACCTGCGCGGGCGGGACAGCCGCCTGCTGCACGGTCCCTCACCGCGTTTCCCCGAGGTGACCCGCGTACCCTGATCCGCTCACCCGGCTCACACGTAGCCGGTGAACATGAGCACGAGGTGCTCCTCGGTCCCGGGCGGCTCACGGTCGCGTTCCCGCCGCCCGGGTGGGCGGTCCTAGGGCGTGTCCCGTGGATCTTTGATGGCGGCGGATGGCGCGGGAGGAGTAGGCCTTATCGGCCAGGACCATATCGGGGCGGGTGCGGGGACGGCCGGTGGCCCGTGGGACGCGGATGGCGGCCATCACCGGCTCGAAGTCGGGGGCGTCACCGGCCTGTCCGGCGGTGAGGCGGAAGGCCAGAGGCCGACAGTTGCGGTCGGCCGCCAGGTGGATCTTCGTGGTCAGCCCGCCGCGGGAGCGTCCGATTGGCGTGATCGGCCGGCTCGCCGGCCGGGGCCCCTTTTTGCGGGCCCCGGCGGCATGCTGGTGGGCACGCACGATCGTGGAGTCGACCGCGACCGCCCATTGCAGGTCCTCATCGGCGTCCGGTCCAGCAACAACGGCTCAATCCGCGCCCACTGCACAGCGGTTAACGGCACACCCGGCCTAACGATCGGATGATCCGAACGAAACGGCCTAGCCGCCGTGGTGGTTGTGCGGCCCGGCGGAGACCGCGGCCTTGCGGGAGGCTGCGGCGAGCCAGGGCCGGATGGAGCCGTCGTTGGTGAGGTCGGCGCGGTAGGCCAGCGCCACGGTCAGGTAGCGGTGGACTCTCTGGCTGTACCGCCATCGGAAGCTGCGGTGGACCTTGTCAGGACAGGGGGCGAGGCCACCCCCGTCGCGGGCGCTCCAGATGGTGAGGCGCCAGGCCCCGCCCCCGTCGCCCAGGTACTTGTGCGCGTCCCGGGCCGTCGCCGCGTCGGGGAACACGAAGACCTGGACGGAGACGTAGACGGGGTTCTCGGGCGTGGCGTGGGGACCGGGCTGCTCCGCGTAGACGCCGACGACCACTTCGGTACAGTCACGGCGCGCGAGTTCCCCGGCCAGGTCGCTGGGGCCCGCTTCACTGGAGAGGCGGGTGTCCTCGGCGATCCGCGCGAACTCGATGTCCAAGTCGTTGGTGAACCGCCGCGGCAGCAGGGCGTCCGCGGTGAACGGCGTCTCGTCGGTGGAGGCGCGGTTCCAGGAGTCGGGAGAGGGCGGCCGGGGCGCGCGCTGCGTGTCGTCCATCAGGCGGGTGCGCGGGGTCGGGGGCATCGCCGCGGTGGGAGCTTCCGCTGCCGCGCACGACGCCAGGAGTGCCTGAAGCCGCTGCTGGACCTGCTGTGCCGACTGGGGGCGCCGGTCGGGGTCGCGCTCCAGTAGTTCGGCGACGAGCGCGGTCACCTCCGGCGGCAGGCCGGGGCGGAACGCGTCGAGGGGCGGGGCCTCCTCGTCGAGCTTGCGCCGCACGACCGCGATGCTGTTGTGCCCGGTGAAGGGCGGTCGGCCGGCGAGCATCGCGAAGAGCATCCCACCGAGTGCGTACAGGTCGGAGCGTTCGTCGCCGCGTTCCGTGAGGAACTGCTCCGGTGCGCCGAACTCCGGCGTTCCGGCCGGGGTTAGTTGGGAGGAGCGCGCCACGGTGAACGCGGCCTGGACGAACCCGGCGATCCCGAAGTCGATGACCTTCACCAGCTCGTCGCCGGTGACGATGACGTTGTGGGGCTTGATGTCGTAATGGATGACCTGGGCCCGGTGGGCGGCCTCCAGCGCGGCGCAGACGCTGCTGGCGATGGCCACGGCACGCGTCAGGGGGAAAGGACTCTCAGCCTGGAGCCGCGCTGTGAGTGTCTGGCCGTCGACCTTCTCCATGACCAGGAACAACACGTCGTCGTGGATACCCCGGTCGTACAGGGCGGCGACGTTGGGGTGGACGATCTGGGCAGCAGCCACCGCCTCGCGCTCGAACCGCCGGGGCAGGTCAGCCTGGGCAATCCCGTCGAGATCCAGCAGCTTGAGCGCGACCTCACGGTGGAGCACGCGATCCCGCGCGGCCCACACCTCGCCCATGCCCCCCCGGCCCAGACGGCCGATCAGCTCATAACGGTCCGCGATCAGCTTTCCCCGCTGCACGGGGTCAGCATACGAGACGCCTCCACACCTGCGAAAGACGGCGGGTGCGGCGGCCGCCACACCGTCTCTCCAACCTCCTCGGCGCACACACGGGTTAGTCCTAGCTAGGACCGGGCGGGGTCGGTGGTCCCCGTGTAGGGGCGGACCGGGAGGGGACGGTCCAGGAGGAAGGCGCCGATCAGGCTCCGGTAGAGGTCGGGGCGGCCGTTGGCGATCGAGTGACCGGCCCCCGGGACGTAGACCAGGGTCGAGTCCGGCAGTGTACGCCGGTAGTCGTAGGTGACCTCCCACTTCAGGTAGTCGCACTGCCCGCGCATGATGAGCACCGGCACCCGTACCTCGCGCAGCGCCGGGCGCGGGTCGGGCCGCGCGGCGGCGTCCTCGGAGGTGACCTGGTTGCTGTAGAAGCCGGGCGGGTTCCCGTGCACGGGGGCCGGCGCCGCGGCGGCGCAGCCCGTGGTGTCCTTGGCCACCAGCAGCAGCGCGCGCATCCGGGCGTCGGCCTCGGCGTCGGGCACCAACGCGCGCGCGGCGGCGGGGTTGACCCCCACGAGCAGCGACTGGACGAGCATGCGCGGGGAGCTGGTCAGGGCGTCGGCCTGTTCCTGGAGGGCGGCGGGCAGGTGGTCCCACGGGCTGCCGACGCCGCCGGGGAAGGCGGGGTCCCAGATGGCGCCCGGCGAGGTGAGCACGGCCCTGGCCACCCGGTCGGGGTGGGCGGCGAGGTAGGCGGCCGACAGGGTGCCGCCCCACGACCTGCCGACCAGGATGAGCTTCGGCACTCCGAGGATGCCGCGGATGGCCTCCAGGTCGGCGACGTGCCGGGCGACCGTGTAGCCGGCCGGGTCGGCGAGGCGGGTGGAGCGGCCCGCGCCGACCTGGTCGTAGGCGTACACGTCGAACCCGGCCGCGGCCAGGTCCTCGCTGCCTTCCGGCAGGCCCTCGCCCGGCGTGCCAGGGCCGCCGTGCAGGAAGACCACGGGTGGGCGGGCCGTCGTACCGGAGCCGGCGAGCTTGACGTAGGCGATGCGGGAGCCCGTCGGGAGCTGCCAGTACGCGACCCCGGCGGGCGCGGCGGCGGCCGGCGGCACGGGAGCGGGACGGAAGACCGCCACCCCGGCGAGGGCGGCGAGCACCACGGTGTTCACCAGCACGTACGGAAGGACCAGCCGCGGCAGCCCCAGCCGCCGGAACGCCGGACCGCCGAGCAGCCGGCTGACGGCCGCGACGGCGAGCACCCCCGCCCCGGCGAACAGCGGCACGGCGGCGGTCACGGCCGCCACGAGCAGGAACACCACGGCTCCGGCGGCCACCGCGGCGATCTCGGCGCCCACGAGCAGGAGCGCGCCTGACACACGTTTCATACGCCACAACGTTAGGAACGCCCCCGCGGCTTCTCCTCCTGCCGCCGATCGATCCGTGCCCCCGCCGCGCGGCGGGGTGTCACCGGCTCCCGGGACGGATCAGGCCGCTCTCGTAGGCGTGGATGGTCGCGTGCAGCCGATCGCGCACGCCCAGCTTGGCCAGGAGCGCCGCCACGTGGTCCTTGACGGTGGCGGGGCTGAGGTTCAGCGCGTCGGCGATCTCGGCGT
Source organism: Nonomuraea sp. WAC 01424 (assembly GCF_003947315.1). Taxonomy (NCBI): domain Bacteria; kingdom Bacillati; phylum Actinomycetota; class Actinomycetes; order Streptosporangiales; family Streptosporangiaceae; genus Nonomuraea; species Nonomuraea sp. WAC 01424. The sequence continues at coordinate 235,683 of NZ_QHHZ01000010.1, read as the reverse complement.
TGGACAACCCGCGCGCGACGTGGCCGAGCACCTCGCGTTCGCGCGGGGTGAGCCCGTCGAGGCGGGGCGGCGGGCGGCGGGCGGCGGCGGCGGCGAAGCGTTCGAGCAGCTGACGGGTGATCACCGGGTCGAGCAGCGCGTCGCCGCGCGCGATCACCCGTACCGCGTCGACGACCCGGGCGGGCTCGGCATCCTTGAGCAGGAACCCGGACGCGCCCGCGCGCAGCGCGCCGAACACGTACTCCTGGAGTCCGAAGGTGGTCAGGACGACGATCCGCGTGCCCGGGTTGGCGGCGGTGATCCTGGCGGTGGCGGCGAGCCCGTCGAGGCCGGGCATCCTGACGTCCATGAGCATCACGTCGGGCCGCAGCTCGGCGGCGAGCGCCACCGCGGACTCGCCGTCGGCGGCCTGGCCGACCACGTCGAGGTCGGGCTCGGCGGCCAGCACCGCGGCGATCCCGACGCGGACCACCGGCTGGTCGTCGACGACGATCACCCTGATCATCTGGGCAACCATACCCGCACGTCGCCGCCGTCGCCGGTCGCGCCGCCGGTCGTCCCGCCGGTCGTGAGCGTCCCGCCGTAGGCGTCGGCCAGGGTGCGCAACCGCCGCCGGGAGTTCCGGCCCGCGGCCCCTTCGACGAGGACGCCCTCCGGCAGGTACGACACGGTGATCCGTTCCCCGGCCATCCCCTCGACGGTCCTGAACACCCCTACCTCCAGCTCGGGCGCCAGGCCGTCCGGGTCGCCGACGTGCCGTACGCCCGCCCGGCGCCGCGCGGTGAGCACCTCCAGCCCGGCGAGGGTCGGCGGGGGGCCGTCGGCCCCGGCGGGCCGGCGCAGCTCGCCGAGCAGCCGCCGGAGCGTGTCGAGCCCGGCGCGGGCCGCGTCGCGGACCGCTTCGAGGTCGCCCCGCTCGGCCGCCGTGACGACCGCGTCCGCGTGCCGGACCGCCGTACGGCGCAGCCCCGCCGCGATCCGTTCCCGCTCGTCGCGGGCCACGTCCGCCAGCCGTCCGGCGAGCACGCCGCGCTCGGTCGTCTCCGCCGCCCGCCGCCGCGCCCGCAGCCGGGCGACCAGTACGCCCGCCGCCCACGCCGGGGCCGACAGGATCGCCACGGCCGGGCCGAGCACCGCCCACGCCGCCGTCCGGTCACCGGCGATGCCGGGTCCCAGTGCCAGCGCGAGGCCGCCCACCAGGCCGACGGCGAGGATCGCGAGCATCCCGGCGCGCCGGCGGTGGTAGGCGCCGAACGCGTACAGCTGGGCCAGCTCCACCCACCAGCCCCACAGGAACAGGTCGCCCGCGGGGGGCTCGGTCCAGCCCGCCATCGCCACGGGATAGATCGAGAGCATCGCGGCCAGGCTCCACGCGGGCCGCCGCACCCGCCACCACAGGGGCAGGGCGTGCAGGACGAACAGCGGCCCGAGCACGAGGAAGTGCCGCGGCGGCGGGCTGTCCCCCGGCAGCAGGCTCGCCCCCATCGTCAGCGCGACGGCCAGCCCGACCAGCGCCGCGTCCCACGCCCGCGGCCCGCGCCACCACGTCCCGCGCACCGGGGCCGCCCCGGCCGGGGCCGGGAAGTCGGCCCGTACCGTCCAGCCGCCGGCGTCCGGGCCGGCCGTGAGGGTGCCGCCGCAGGTCGCCACGGTGGTGGACAGCCCGGCCAGGCCGGTTCCCGTGCCCAGGTCGCCGTGTGCCCCCTCGCCGCCGCTGTCGCGCACCTCGACGGTCAGCCGGCCGGGTTCGCCCAGGACGGCGATCTCGACCCGGGCTCCGGGGGCGTACCGGGCCGTGTTGGTGAGGGCCTCGCGTACCACGCGGTAGGCGGCCGCGGCGACCTCGGGTGGGGCGGAAGTGGCCGTCCTGCGGTAGTGCACCCGGGCCGGTACGCCGCCGCCCACGCCGGGCCCGGACCAGCCTGCGACCAGCGCGTCGATCGCCGCCGGAGCGACGACGTCGGCCTGCGCGCCGGCCAGCTCCGCGCGGGCGAGGCGCGCGGTGTCCCCGGCGTGGCGCAGGGCGGACTCCCGCAGCGCGGGGTCGGTCACGTGCAGGGCGGCGGCCAGGGCCACCGCGATGCCGGTGAGGCGGTGGGCGGCGGTGTCGTGCAGCTCGGCGGCCATCCTGAGCCGTACGGCGTCCGCGACGGCGTCGCCCGCCCGTGTGCCCGCCGCCCGGTGCGCGGCCAGGGCTTCCGTACGCGTCCGCGCGCGCCTGCGTGCCCGGCCGAACGCCCAGACGACCGCCGCCACCCCGGCCGACGACAACGCCGCGCCCGCCACCGCCGGCGGCCGCCATCCGCAGACCGCCGCGGTGACCGTCGCCGCCGCCACGAGGGCCGCCGCCACCGCGACGGTGACCCCGGCCGTGGCCCGGACGGCGGCGCCGTACAGGAGGGCGGCGCCGGCGAGCGGGCACCACAGCAGAAGGGACGACACGGCATCAGGCTAGCCTTCCGCCGGGAACGCGGGCCCGGCTCTCCGGACCCGCGTTCCCGGCGTGCTCAGTCCACCTGCTCAGTCCACCAGGACGGGTTCCTGGTCCGGCTGGTGGTGGCCGTCGTGCACCCCGGCGAACGGCGCCACGCCGCGCAGCCGGACCAGCGCGAGCACGGCCAGCACGGCGCACAGGGCGGCGCTCGCCCACGCGACCGCGTGCAGCCCGGTGGTGAACGCCTCCCGTGCCGCGCCGAGCAGCGCGGCCCCCTGGTCGGCGGGCAGGTCGCCGGCCACGGCGACGGCTCCGTTGATGCCGTCCTGGGCGAGCGCCGGGGTGCCGGTGGGCGGGGTGAACGTGCCGCGGTAGACGGCGGTGCCGAGGCTGCCCAGGGCCGCCACGCCGAGCGCGACGCCGTACTCGCCGCCGGTGGCCACCAGCGACGCCGCCGAACCCGCCTTCTCGGGCGGGCTGGTGCTCATCGCCACCTGGTTGATCATGCCGCCGACCGGCCCGACGCCGAAGTAGCAGACGCCCAGGAAGACGATCAGCGCGGTCACCGCGCCCACCGCGACCTGGGTGAGCAGGAGCTGGCCGACGACCGCGATCACCATGCCGCCACTCAGCAGGTACGCCGGCCGTACCCGGCTCGCCAGCCGCGGGGTGAGGTTGATCGAGACGATCAGCGCGACGGCCGGGCCCAGCAGCCACAGGCCCGCCTCCAGCGGCGACATGCCCTCGACCGTCTGGAGGAACAGCGCGACCTCCATCCCGGTCCCGGTCTGCAACGCCCCGCACAGCAGCCCGATCAGCACCGCGGCGGTGAACGCGCGATGACGGAAGAGCCGCAGGTCCAGCAGCGGATGCGCGAGCGCGCGCTGCCGGTGCACGAACGCCGCGCCCACGAGCAGCCCGGCGGTGATCCCGACGGCGGGACCGACGCCCCAGCCGTCGCGGGCGACCGCCTTGAGCCCGTAGATCAGGGGCAGGATCGCGGCGAGGGACAACACGACGCTGACCAGGTCGACCCGGCCCCCGGCGGGGTCGCGGAACTCCGGCAGCAGCGGGGCCGCCGCGAGCAGCAGGAGCATCACCGGCACGCCGATCAGGAAGACCGAACCCCACCAGAAACGCTCCAGCAGCGCGCCGCCGACCACCGGGCCGAGCGCGATCCCGAGCATGAAGGCGGTGCCCCAGGCGGCCATGGCCAGGCCGAACTGCCGGGGGTCGCGGAACATGACGCCGATCAGGGACAGAGTCGAGGGCAGCAGCGTGGCCCCGGCCACGCCGAGCAGGGCCCTGGCCACGATCAGCATCTCGGGGCTGGTCGAGAAGGCGGCCAGGAGCGACAGGAGACCGAAGGCCGCGCCGCCCACCAGCAGCAGCCGCCGGCGGCCGAAGCGGTCGCCGAGCGAGCCCATGGTGACCAGGAACCCGGCGGTCATGAAGCCGTAGATGTCGGTGATCCACAGTTGCTGGGTGGCGTCCGCGCCCAGGTCGACGCTGAGATGCGGCAACGCGAGGAACAGCACGCTGATGTCCAGGGCCACGAGCATCGTGGGCAGGAACAGCGCCACCAGCCCGAGCCACTCTTTGCGCCCCGCCCGGGGGGCGACGTCGTCGGTCACGTCCTCACTCCTTGATCCCTGGGTTCATGTGGTCAGCTCGATCCGGGTGTGGTCGCCGACCACGAGGCGGTGGTCGCTGCGGCCGGGGGCGACGGTGGTGTAGCGCCCGATGAGCGAGCCGCGCAGGCCGCTGGCGACGACGATCGAGGCGCCGTCGAGCACGATGGAGTCGGACAGCCTGGTGGAGCGCACCACGCAGTCGCGCCCGATGGACGTGCCCGGCCCGATATGGCTGTCCACGATCAGGGTGTCCGGGCCGATGATCGCCGGGCCCTCGACGCTGGAGGCGATCACCTGGGCGCCGGGGCCGAGGACGACGTCGCCGCGTACCAGGCTGGCCGCGTCCACGTGGCCGGCGATGTCGCGGGAGAGCCGGGCCAGCAGCCGCCGGTTGCACTCCAGGACGTCCTCGACCCGGCCGGCGTCGCTCCAGTAGCCGCGGTAGAGGCTCGCCCTGACCTCCTGGCCGGAGGTCAGCAGCCACTGGACGGCGTCGGTGATCTCAAGCTCGCCGCGCCGTCCGGGGACGATGCGGTCCACCGCCTCGTGGACGGCGGGGGTGAAGAAGTAGACGCCGGTCATGACGAGGTCGCTGCGCGGCCGTTCCGGCTTCTCCACCACGCGCAGCACCGCGCCGGTCTCGTCCGTCTCGACGACGCCGAACGGACGGGGATCGGCCACCCGGTGCACCACGATCTGGGCGGCCGGCCGCAGCGCGCGGAACTCCTCGGCGATCGGGCCGATCCCGTCGGCCAGGACGCAGTCCCCGAGGTACATGACGAAGTCCTCGCCGCCGAGGAACGGGCGCGCCAGCTTGACGCAGTGGGCCAGCCCCAGCGGGCGGAGCTGGCGGATGTAGGTGACGCGCGTCCCGAACCGTGAGCCGTCGCCGATGACCTCGGCGATCTGTGCCTCCCTGTCGCCGACCACGAGGCCGATCTCGGTCACGCCGAGCGCGCGCAGGCTGTCCAGCACGTGCTCCAGGACCGGTTTGTTGGCGATCGGGATGAGCTGCTTCGGCATGGAGTGGCTCAAGGGACGCATGCGGGTGCCTGACCCGCCGGACAGCACCAGAGCCTTCATGCTCGCCAGAATCCCAACGGCGGCCCCTCGCGGGCATCTCTGACAGTGCGGGATCCCCGGACGGGCCGATCGGGTGCGTCGTTACGGGGTGGAGGTCAGCCGATGCCCTCCACGAGGCCGGCGGCGGAGGAGAGGTTGTCGCGCAGCCGTTGACCGGCGCGTTCGTCGACGACGTCGGCCAGTTCGTGCACCCGCGACAACGCCCGTTCCGCTGCGCTGGCGTCGCCGAGCGCGCCCAGCACCTCGCTCAGGATCATGAGCGTCTGCGCCTCGAACAGCGGCGCGCGCATCTGCCGGAACAGCGTGACCGCCTTGCGCAGGCGGCCGATCGCGTCGCCGGGCTCGTTCGTGGTGACGGCCAGCTCGCCCAGCCCGGCCAGGGCGTGCGCCTCGGCCAGGCGGTGGCGCGCGGTCTCGGCCACGGCCAGCGCCCGCCGCAGCAGGTCGCCGGCCTCGTGCAGGCGTCCCCTGCGCAGGTGGGCGATGCCGAGCCCGTGCAGGGCGAACGACTCCCCGACGGTGTCGCCGATCTCCTCCACCAGCGTGAGCGCCTCCTCGACCACGACGGCGGCCAGCGCGAACTCCTCCGCCTGCAAATGCACCCGGCCCATCCGGTGCAGGATCTGGGAGATGATGCGCCGGCTGCCGCCGCTCTTGCCGCGTACCAGCGCCTCGGCCAGCATGATCTTGGCGTCGTCGATGTCGCCGCACTCCGAGCGGATGGCGGCGAGGTTGTCCAGCGTGTGCGCGGCCGAGATCTGGTCGCCGATGTCGGTGAAGATGGACAGCGCCTGTTCCAGGTGCGTCGCGGCCGCCTCCAGCTGGCCGTTCATGCGTTCCAGGAACGCCAGGTTCCGTCTGGACCGGGCGATCTGCACGACGTTGCCGGTCTTCTCGAACAGCGCGAGGGCGGCCTCGAAGTCGCGCCGGGCATCGCCGAAGTGCTGTTCGGTCTGGGCCAGCGTGCCGCGGACGCACAACATCTCGGCCTGGCCGCGCTCGTCGCCCGCCCTGCGCGCGGCCTCCAGGGCGATCTCCTGGATCTCGCGCCAGTCGTCGAGGTAGACGTGCAGCTCGAAGAAGGGCTCGGCGTTCATCGCGGTACGCCAGCACAACTCCACGAACCCCGCCTGGGCGGACTGGCGGATGCCGGCGAGCAGCACGTGGCGCTCGCGTTCGAACCAGCCGATCGGGTCGGCGACCAGGCGTTCGACCAGTTCGTCCGGCAGGGGCGAGTCGGGGGCGGGAAGCAGGTGGGGGCCGGCGGGCGGGCCGTACTCGCGGGTCCTGGCGGTCTCGGTGAGCCGGTGCAGCGCGCCGAGCACGCGGGCCAGCGCCGCCGTACGCTCGGCGGGCGGCTCCTCGGCGGCCAGGCGTTCGTGGGCGTAGACGCGGATGAGGTCGTGGAAGCGGTACTGGACGTTGACGCTCCTGCCGACGCCGGCGACCTCGATGAGCTGGGCGTCGACCAGGTCGTCGAAGAGGTCCTGGGCGTCGGCCAGCGGCCGGCCGAGCAGCGCGGCGCCGGTCCAGGCGGAGAAGATGTGCGAGTGCAGGATCGCCAGGCGGCGGAACAGGCAGCGGGCCTGCTCGGTGAGCGAGTCGTAGGTGAGGGACAGGCTGGCCCTGATGCCCATGTCGCCGTGCTTGAGCTCGTCGAGCCTGCGGGCCTCGTCGCCGAGCCGGTCCACGAGCTGTTCCACGGCCCAGTGGGGGCGCGAGGCCAGGCGCGCGCCGGCGATGCGCAGCGCGAGGGGGAGGTAGCAGCACAGCTCGGCCAGGGCCGCGGCCGACTCCGGCTCGGCCCGTACGCGGTCGGCCCCGGCGATGCGCGACAGCAGCTCCACGGACTGGGCGGCGTCGAAGAGGTCGACGTCCACGTGGGTCGCGCCGGCCAGCCCGCCGAGCCGGGTCCGGCTGGTGGTGATGACGGCCGAGGTCGGGCTGCCGGGTAACAGCGGCAGCACCTGGCTCTCGGCGGCCGCGTCGTCGAGCACGATCAGCATCCGGCGGTCGGCCAGCAGCATGCGGTACAGCTCGGCCCGCTCGCCGAGGGTGTCGGGCAGCGCCGTCCCCTGGACGCCGCAGGCCCGCAGGAACCGGTCGAGCACCTGCATGGGGTGCACCGGGCGGGAGACGCCGCCGTGCAGGTCGGCGAAGAGCTGGCCGTCGGGGAAGTGCGCGGCGACGCTGTGCGCGGCGTGCACGGCGATCGTGGTCTTGCCGATCCCGGCCCGCCCGGCGACGGCGAGGATGGGCACGGCGAAGCGGCCGTCCCCCGAAAGGGGCACGGTCAGCCGCTGCCTGATGGTCTCCAGTTGCACCTGCCGTCCGATGAAGTCGGCGATGTCGGCGGGCAGCATGCCCGGCACGGCCGGTGGGCGGGCGGGCGGCTCGGCCGGGACGGCCGCGGCGGGCGGCTGCGCGTCCAGGCTCTCGTCGGAGGTGAGGATCGCCGATTCGAGCTGCTGAAGCCGCTCGTTGGGCTCGATGCCGAGCTCCTCGACGATCACGCGCCGGGCGTCGCGGTAGACCTGCAACGCCTCGGCCTGCCGTCCCGAGCGGTAGAGCGCGACCATGAGCTGGGCGGCGAGTCCTTCCCGCAGCGGGTGTTCCTGCACGAGCGCGGCCAGCTCGCCGACCAGTTCGTGGTGGCGGCCGAGGTCCAGTTCGAGCTGGACGCAGTCCTCGTTGGCGGTGACGCGCTGTTCGGCGATGCCGCTCGCCAGCGCCTGCACGGCCCTGCTCTCGATGCCGTCGAAGGCCGGGCCGCGCCACAGTTCCAGCGCCTCGCGGTAGTACTGGATGGCCTCGGGGTGGGAACGGCCGTCGCGAGCCTTGCGGGCCCGGCTCACAAGGCTCTCGAAACGGCGTGCGTCGATCGCGTCGGCGGGGGCACGCAGCATGTAGCCCTGCCGGGTGGTGACGATCATCTCGGGGTGGCCGTGGGCGCTGAACAGGCGCCGGAGCGCGGAGATGCAGATCTGCACCTGCGCTCGGGACGTGGCCGGCGGGTCCTCGTCGTAGATCGCCTCGACGAGGCGGTCCAGAGTGACCGAGTGATTGGCGTTCAGAATCAGGACGGCGAGGACGATCTGCTGTCGCGCCCCGCCCAGATCGAGCTGTCTCTCGCTCGCAGTGACCTCGAGCGCACCCAACACGCGAAACTCCACCCGCATCTCCTCAAACAAATCATCGCCCTCGGTCAAAGATCTTTCCCGACGCGACCGGAAACCGGGCGTGATTGCCATGATGAGCGGCGTAATTGGTGCTTACCCCTCAAAAGTTTCTGCCATGGTTGGGTGGATGGTACAACGCCCTGGGGTATGTTGCCAGTTTTGGATCGTTTCAGGGTGATCCGTGTTCCCTGTCACCGTCAGTCCTGAAAGGCACCCTCGATCAGGCCCCAAGGCCAGTCCATCGTGCCGTTGACCGTGCCGTGGTCGCCGGCGGCGGGGACGGCGTGCGCGGGGTGCGGTACGGCGGCGATGGCCGCGAAGCCGGCGAGCGCGGCGAGCAGGATGGCGATCGCGATGCGGACGCGGACGGTGACGGTGGTCGTTGCGGTCATTTCGATCTACCTCCGTGTGATTACCGCGGTGTCGTCCGCGGCTTCGGAATGGACGCTCACACGGGCCGCAATTCGCGCTATATCCATCCTCTTTTCACCTGACATCAGCGCACGTTAGACGCCATGTACGCCGATCTCCGTACCTGTTGGCGATAGCACGGATAGAGGGGAAAAAGTGGCAGGGTCGTCCGGCGATCGCCGGGCGATAGCGAAGCGATAGCGGGTGGAGGGCCGGTGGATAGGCGGCACCGCGAGCCTGGGCGCGAGCCCGGGCGGCGCGACCTGTCGCCGTCCGGGTGGCCATGTGCGCGGGCGACTCGCGCGGACCACTCGGAGAGGTGAGATGGGAATAGCGGTGCAAGCCCAGGACGCGGTCTACGGCCGGGGCGCGGCGGATCTGCACGTACGCCTCGACCATGACGCCGACGGGCACTGGGTCCTCGAAGCCGAGACCCGTACGGACCAGGACGGATCGGTCAGCGAGTGGGCCGACCGCCTGCTCGACCGCGGCCTGTACCGCATCGTGTTCGCCACCGACCCCTACTTCGTCGGGCTCGGGCTGAGGCCGGCGTATCCGGAGATCGTCGTCACCTTCCGCATGATCGACGAGACGGCCGTCAACAACATCGTGGTCCTCATCTCCCCGCATTTCTCGACCGTCTATTTCGGATCGCTCAGCTGAGGGACAGTGAGGCCGGACATGAAGATCAGCCGCTACCAACCCTTCCCCAGGATGCCGCTCGCCGATCGCCGGTGGCCGGACGCCGTTCTCAGCGCGCCGCCGCGCTGGTTGTCCACGGACCTGCGCGACGGCAACCAGGCGCTGCCCAGGCCCATGGACCCCGAGCGCAAACTGGTGCTGTTCGACCTGCTGGTGGGCATGGGCTACAAGGAGATCGAGGTCGGCTTCCCGGCCGCGAGCCAGGACGACTACGACTTCGTCAGGCTCCTGGTCGAACGCGACCGCATCCCGGACGACGTGTGCGTGACCGTACTGACGCAGGCCCGCGACGAGCTGATCGAGCGCACGGTGGAGAGCGTGAGCGGGGCGCCCAGGGCGACGCTGCACCTCTACAACGCGACCTCGCCGCTGGCGCGGCGGCTGGTGTTCGGGATGAACCGGGACGAGTGCAAGGATCTGGCCGTCCTCGGAACACGATTAATCATGAAATATGCCGATAAATCGCTTGAAGGGTGCGATGTTCGGTTCCAGTATTCGCCGGAGCATTTCCATGACACCGAGCCGGAGTTCGCGCTTGAGGTCTGCGCCGCCGTCATGGACGTCTGGCAGCCGGGCCCCGACCGGCCGATCATCCTCAACTTCCCGACGACGGTCGAGCGCTCGACGCCCAACGTGTTCGCCGACCAGATCGAGTGGCTGCACCGCAACCTGCCCCACCGCGAGCACGTGTGCCTGTCGGTCCACACCCACAACGACCGCGGCACCGGCGTGGCGGCGGCGGAGCTGGCCATGCTGGCCGGGGCCGAGCGCGTCGAGGGCTGCCTGTTCGGCAACGGCGAACGGGCGGGCAACGTCTGCCTGGTCACGCTGGGCCTGAACCTGGCCACCCAGGGCGTCGACCCCGGCATCGACTTCTCCGACCTGGACCACGTGCGGCGCACGGCCGAGGAGTGCACCGGTCTCGCCGTGCCGCCGCGGCACCCGTACGGGGGCGACCTGGTGTTCACCGCCTTCTCCGGCGGGCACCAGGACGCGATCAAGAAGGCGTTCGACGCGATGGACCGGGAGGCGGCCCGTACCGGTCGCGATCCGGCCGAGCTGCCGTGGGAGGTGCCGTACCTGCCGGTTGACCCGCGGGACCTGGGACGCACGTACGAGGCGGTGGTCCGGGTGACCAGCCAGTCGGGCAAGGCTGGCCCGGCGTACCTGCTGAACGCCCGGTACGGGCTCACGCTGCCGCGCGGGCTGCAGATCGAGCTGGCCCAGACCGTACAGGCGATGGCGGAGGCCGGGCAGGGCGAGATCGAGCCGGAGCGGATCAGGCGGCTGTTCGAGGAGGAGTACATGGCGGCCGGCACCGCCCCCGGCGACCTGGCCGGGACGGTGGCCACGCTCCACATCGACGACGCCGGGGCCGACGCCGGGGCCGGGGGCAGCGGCGGGGGCGCGCGGGGCCGGGCGGCCTCGGTCGCGGCGCTGCGCGCGGCCCTGCGGCGCGCCGGCGTCCGGATCCGCGCCGTGCACCACCTCGACGGCCCGACCGGCATCCCAAGCGGCGTCTCAAGCGGCGTCTCAGGCGATGTCTCAGGCGATGTCCCCGGCGGCGTCCCCGGCGGCGTCCAAGGCAGCGTCCCCGGCCGTGTCCCCGGCGGTGAAGTGGCCGTCTATGCCCAGTGCGGGCCGGACGGCGGCACGGTCTGGGGAGCCGGCATCGGGCGCGACGTGGTCGCCGCGGCCCTGGCCGCCGTGGGCGCGGCCGTGGCCGGCGCCCGCCGCGGCAGCCCGCCGCCCGCCATGCCCACCTCCGACCTGCCCACCTCCGACCTGCCCCTTCCCGAGGCGGGACGGCGTCGCCCGGCCAGGAGCCGGCGGCTGATGGCGGGACGATAGAGATCGAATACCGCCCCGGCCTAGCGTGAGCGCAACACGACATCTTGGGGAGACGGCCATGACTCTCATCGAACGGCAGGAGGAGATGTCCTGCCTGGAGTCGCTCGTCGCCAACGCCATCCTCGGCCGCGGGCGGGTCGCGCTGGTCAGCGGGCCCGCCGGGACGGGCAAGAGCGCGCTGCTGCGCGCCCTGTCCGAACAGGCCATAGAGCTGGGCGCGCTCGCGGTGACGGCGACAGGATCGCGCATGGAGCAGGAGCTTCAGCTCGGCCTGCTCCGCCAGCTCATCCAGGACGCCCCCTTGGTCGAGGAGGAGCGCGAGCGCTCGGAGCGGCTGCTGGAGGAGGGCGTACGCACCGCGACCGCGGCGCACGCCGACGCCGAGCGGCTGCTCGACCCGCAGGTCGTGCACGCGCTGGTCACGGTGCTGCTCGACCTGTCGGAACGCTGCCCGCTGGTGGTCGTCGTGGACGACGTGCACCACGCCGACCGTACGTCCCTGCTCTGCCTGGCCTACCTGGCGCGGCGGGTGCGGAACGCACGGATCGTGGCGGTGTTCACGCTCAACGACCGGCAGGGCACGGACGGGCCGCTGGAGACCGACCTGCTGCGGCTGCCGCACTGCCTGCGCCTGCAGCTCACCCCGCTGTCACGCAAGGGCGTGGCCGCGCTGGTGACGGGCCAGGTGGGGCTCACCGCGGCCGAGCGGTTCGCCGACGAGTGGCACACGATCAGCGGCGGCAACCCGTTGCTGGCCGGTGAGCTGGCCGCCGACTACCGCCATCACCTGCGGGCCGTGGAGGAGCCGCCGCGCGAGCTGGTCGTCGGCGACCGGTTCGTCCGGGCGGTCGAGACGTGCCTGCGGCGCAGCCATCCGCGTACCGTCCGGGTGGCGCAGGGCCTGGCCATCCTGGGCGAGGCCGACGGGCTGGCCGAGATGCTCGAACTGCCCCCGGTCGACGTCAGCAGGGAACTGCTCACGATCGGCGCGACCGGCCTGCTCAAGAGCGGCGGCTACCGCCACGAGGCGGTGCGCTCGGCCGTGCTGGCCGGCATGGACCTGTCCGAACGCAAGGAGCTGTACCGGCGGGCCGCCGAGCTGGCCTACACCAGGGGCGTACGGCCCGGCGTGGTCGCCGACCGCCTGCTCCAGGCCGCCAGGGTGGAGGCGCCGTGGGTGGTGCCCACGCTGGAGGAGGCCGCGCTGGCCGGGCTGCGCAAGGGCGAGGTGGAGTCGGCGGTCGCCTACCTGAAGCTGGCCTGGCGCGAGTGCACGGACGAGCTCCAGCGTTCCAAGCTGATGACCATGCTCGTCCGCGCGGAGTGGCGGATCAACCCGGCCGCTCCCGCCGGGCACCTCGACCAGCTCACCGAGGCCCTGCAGAAGGGCAGCCTGCACGGCAGCGACGCGGTCGTGCTGGCCCGCGCGCTGCTGTGGCACGGCCGCTTCGAGGACGCCCGCGACGTGCTCGAACAGCTCAACCAGGAGGCGTCGGCCTCCGACCACGCGACGCTGGCCGAGCTGGTCGTGGCGCAGTTGTGGCTGCGCGTCACCTGCCCGCCGCTGGCCGCGTACGTGGCCAACCCGCCCAGGGAGCACATCCTGGCGGGCATGGTGTCGGTCGCCGTCAACCGGCGGCTTGAGTCCACGCTCGCCCTGGCCGAGGTGCTGACCCGCGGCCCGCGCGAGCACAACCTCGACGCCGTCGAACGCATCCTGGAGGGCGAACGCCTGGACGAGATGTCCCTCGACGTCGTGGAGAACTCCCTGCTCGCCCTCACCTACGCCGGACGCTGCGAGCGCGCCGCCCCGCTGTGCGACCTGTTCGGCGACGAGGCGGCGGCCCGGCAGGCGCCCAGCCGCCGGGCCCGCCTGGCGGCCATCCGGGCCGAGATCGCGATCCGCCAGGGCGACATGCCGGCCGCCGAACGGCACGCGCGCATCGCGCTGGACACGATCCCCATGAGCAGCTGGGGCGTGGCCATCGGCGGCCCGCTGGCCAGCCTGATCATCGCGCGTACCGCGATGGGCCGGCACGAGGCCGTACGCGACCCGCTGGACCGGCCGGTCGCCGAGGCCATGTTCCAGACCCGATACGGGCTGCACTACCTGTACGCCCGCGGCCGCTACAACCTGGCCGGTGAGTCCTTCGTCCCGGCGCTGCACGACTTCCTGCGCTGCGGCGAGCTGGTGACGGCCTGGGGCCTGAACAACCCGGCGCTGATCCCGTGGCAGGCGGACGCGGCCGAGGCGTGCCTGCGGATGGGCCAGATCGAGGAGGCCAGGGAGCTGATCAAGGCCCACCTGGACGGCTGCGGTCCCGGCGCCTACCGGGGGCGGGGCATCGGGATGCGGCTCAAGGCGGCCGTGTCCGAGCCGGCCCGGCGTCCGGCGCTGCTGCGGCAGGCGGTGGAGTACCTCCAGCTGGCGGGCGACCGGTACGAGCTGGCCAGGGCGCTGTTCGACCTCGTGGAGGCGTACGAGGCGCTGGGCGAGTACCGGCGGGCCCGCACGGTGGCCGGGCGGGCGCAGGCCGCGGCCCTGGAGTGCGGGGCCGAGCCGATGATCAGCGCGCTCAGCCGGGCCCCGGACGCCGACGGCGCGCCCTCTCCCCTGCCGGGCGACCTGATCGGCGTGCTGAGCGTCGGCGAGCGGCGGGTCGCGGCGCTGGCCGCGGCCGGCTACAGCAACCGCGAGATCGCCGCCAAGCTCTACATCACGATCAGCACCGTCGAGCAGCACCTGACCCGCACCTACCGCAAGCTGAACATCCGCCGCCGCGCCGACCTCCCCCTCGTGGTGGAGTTCGACGATCAGGCCCAGCCCTGACCACTCGGCCCTGACCACTCGACCCTGACATGCCCGGCCCGGCCGGGCATGTACGAAGTTGCGCGTCCGCGGGCGCGCGGGCGAGCGTCGAAGGCATGGAACTCACGGTGGTGCGGGGGCAGGCGACCCCCGAAGAACTCGAAGCGGTCGTCGCGGCGGTCTTCCGCCGCCTGGCCGAGGCGGCCGAGCGCGAGGCGTCGGCCTGGTCGGCCCCCTCAGGTCTGGTACGCAGGCCGCTGCCCGGCGGCGACGACGGCTGGCGGCTGACGGCGTGGGCGAGCTGACCCCCGATCGCGCACTTTGCGACATGTCCGGCCGGCTGTCCGGCCCCATCCTGAAGCGGACACGTCATCCGAGAGGCGGGACGTGCCCCCTGCCCCCGCCAGGACGGCCTTCCCGGCGCCGCGGCGCCGCTCATGGGCGGGGTCTTTCACGTTCCTGAGGAGGAGCACACCATGTCGTCTCTGCTCGGTTCGCTGCGCCGGCTCGTACTGGCGCCATCCCTGGCCGACGTGACCTTCGGCGCACGCGGCTTCCCCGTCGTCCCCTCCGGCCTGACCGGCCGCCTGGAGGCGATCCCGCAGGCCGTCGTGTGCGGCTTCGAGTGGGGCATCGACGTACGCGACCAGTGGGAGATCGAGCGCCGGCTGTCCCTGGTGGACGTCGAGCAGCGCGGTTTCGCCTACGAGGGCGCGACGATGGCCTTCACCGTCCTGGACGCCATGGGCGGCGGGCGCGGGCGGCGTACCCGGGACCTGCTCATGGGGCCGGGGCAGCCGCACATCTTCCTCGCCTACATCGGCATCGGCTTCGCCATGGCAAGGCTGCCGCGGGTGTTGTGGAAGAAGGTGCTGCCGGACCTGGACGGCACCCCGTACCACCCGACGATGAGCTGGCTGGCCGTGGACGGGTACGGCTTCGACCTGGCCTACTTCCACACCCGCCGCTGGGTGGACGGGCAGCAGGTGCCCGACTCCTACCCCTGGCAGGGGAACGCGGCCTACTTCCCGCGCGCCGTGGACCAGGGCGTCGGCCGGGCGTTGTGGTTCATCCACGGCGGCAGGCCGGGCGATGTGGCCGCGGCGGTGCGCGCGTTCGCCGCGGGCCGGCAGGCGGACCTGTGGAGCGGCGTCGGGCTGGCCGCCACGTTCGCCGGGTGCGAGCCGGAGGCGGCGGCGGTGTTGCGCGAGGAGGCCGGGGAGCACCGGGCCGAGCTGGCCCAGGGCTCGGTCTTCGCGACCAAGGCGCGGCATTACTCGGGGTTCGTCCCGGAGCATTCCGCGGCGACGGGCGCGGTGCTGACCGGTCTCGACGTGGCGGGCGCGGTCGCGCTCGCCGACGACAGCGAGGTCGCCCCGGGAACGTCGGCGCGCGTCCCGGATTACGAGTTGTGGCGTACGGGAGTACGCGCGCATTTCGCCGCCGGAGCAGAAGTCCCGTCCCGCTGACGGGCCTGCGGTAAATGGCAGGTCATTCGCTTTCGCGTGCCCGAAAATGAGCCTCCGAGCTGAGCAAACCCGAAGTTGTCCGGCCGCTGGGCGGCATGTGTCAATGAAATTGGATTGTTCGGGCTATAAGCGGCGGAGGCTCAATTGGCAAGCGCATTGCGGTCGCTCAGACGCAAAATTCTGGTGCCGGACGTCGGCGAGACGAAAGTCGAGAAACGCGGCTTCTGGGTGAAGAACGCGGCGTCCACTGAAATTCTGGAGACGGTCGGCGCGTACTTTCTCGCCGGCTATGCCCACGCCGTGGAATCACGTACCGTCGCCGAGGCCGAGGACCGGCTCGAAGAGGTGCCCGCGCGTTTCCGCGGCTTCGCCTACGAGGGCGCGGGCATGGGCTTCGCCATCCTGGACTGCATGACCTTCGGCGACCTGCGCCGGGTCAACACCTTCCTCCAGGGACGCGGCCACCACCACAACTACATGGTCTACGTGGGGATCGGCTGGGCGATGGCCAGGCTCCCCCGCTTCCTGTGGCCGAAGGCCGGCCTGCTGGACCCGCTGCTGCTGTGGCTGGTCCACGACGGCTACGGCTTCCACCAGGCCTACTTCCACACCGACCGGTACGTGCACCAGCAGGTGCGCGAGCCCCGCTTCTCCTGGCCCCCCGGCCACGAGGAGTACGCCGCCCACGCCCTCGACCAGGGCATCGGCCGCGCGCTGTGGTTCGTCGCCGGCACCAGCGCCGAGCGGGCGGTCACGCTGATCGAGCGGTTCCCCGAGTCCCGCCACGCCGACCTCTACAGCGGCATCGGCCTGGCCGCCACCTACGCGGGCGGGGCCGACGAGGCCGAGCTGCGGTGGCTGCGCGAGCGGGCGGGCGAGCACCGCGGGCCGCTGGCCCAGGGCAGCGTGTTCGCGGCCGAGGCCAGGATCCGCGCCGGGCTGCTCTTCCCGCACACCGAGTCGGCCGTGGGCGTTCTCTGCGGCACCACGGCGGAGCAGGCGGCCGAGGTGAGCCGCGCGACCCGCCCCACAGCGACAGCACAGGACAAGCCGCCCGCCTATGAGGCGTGGCGCCGGCGCATCGCCGAGACGTTCGTCTTCCATGGAGGTGTTCCCTCGTGACCTCGGTAGCCGCGTGGTTGCGCAAGCAGGCGGCGGGAGTCTCCGCCCTCGCGCTGATGATCGCCGTCTTCGCGATCGGCCACCCGACCTTCGCCTCGGACGCGACCAAGGCCGAGATGGCCGGCGCGTACGGCTTCAAGCCCCTGACGATCGCGATGCCGGGCGGCGGCCCGGCCAAGACCGTCCGCAAGGTGAACCAGGCCTACAAGCACATCGACGCGTGGATCTCCTCCGTGGGGGCCGCGATCGCGCTGAACGACCTCGACGGCAACGGCAGGGACGACGACCTGGTGATCGTGGACCCGCGTACCGACCAGGTGGTCGTCACCCCGGCGCCGGTCGAGGGCGGCGGCGAGCGGTACCGGCCGTTCGCGTTGTCGCTCGGCTCGCTGCCGGTCACCGACGCGATGGCGCCCATGGGCGCGGTGCCCGCCGACTACAACGACGACGGCCGCACCGACCTGCTCGTCTACTGGTGGGGCCGGACGCCCACGCTGCACCTGCAGCGGCCCACGGCGACCCGGTTCGAGGCCGCCGCCTTCGACGCGGCCGAGCTGGTGCCCAACCCCGGCGGCACGAAGTACACCGGCGAGCTGTGGAACAGCAACGTCGCGACCGTGGCCGACTTCGACGGTGACGGCAAGCAGGACATCTTCGTCGGCAACTACTTCCCCGACGGCAGCCCGATCCTGGACAGCCGCGTGGACGGCGGCGTGCAGATGAACCACTCGCTGTCCAAGGCCGTCAACGGCGGCCGGGACTACTTCTTCCGCGGCACCGGCAACGGCGGCTTCGCCCGCCTGGACGGCGTGCTGCCCTCCGACGTCTCCACCGGCTGGGAGCTGGGCGCGACCAGCGCCGACCTGGACGGCGACGGCCTGCCCGAGCTGCTGCTGAACAACGACTTCGGGCCTGACCACCTGCTCTACAACACCTCCAAGCCGGGCACGATCAAGTTCTCCCCCACCGTCGGGACGCACGAGATCGGCGTGCCCAAGTCGAAGGTGCTCGGCGAGGACTCCTTCAAGGGCATGGGCTCGGACGCCGGCGACCTCAACCACGACGGCATCCTCGACTTCTTCGTCAGCAACATCACCACCCCGTACGGCATCCAGGAGAGCAACTTCACGTTCCTGTCCACCGCCAAGAGCAAGGCCGAGCTGCGCGAGAAGCTGCGGCAGGGCGAGGCGCCGTGGAAGGACCTCAGCGCCGAGCTGCGCACCGCCTGGTCCGGCTGGGGCTGGGACCCGAAGATCGAGGACTTCGACAACGACGGCGAGAACGAGATCGTCCAGGCGACCGGGTTCATCAAGGGCGACGTCAACCGCTGGCCGCCGCTCCAGGAGCTGGCCGACGCCAACGACGGCGTGACCAGCAACCCCAAGTCGTGGCCGAACGTCACCGAGGGCGCCGACATCGCCGGCGCGCAGACGCTGGCCTTCTTCGCCAAGGGCCCCGACGGCCGCTACGCCAACCTGTCGGAGCAGCTCGGCCTGGCCGTGCCCGTGCCGACGCGCGGCATCGCGACCGGGGACGTCAACGGCGACGGCCTGATCGACTTCGCGGTGGCCCGTCAGTGGGAGGCGCCCGCCTTCTACCTCAACACCAGCAGGTCGGCCGGCTCGTTCCTCGGGCTGCGCCTGCTGCACGACTCCCCCTCCGCGACCGGCCCGCTGCCGGCCGCCGGGTCGCCGGTGATCGGCGCGCAGGTGACCGTGACCACGTCCGACGGCCGCACGTTCGTCGGCCGCGTGGACGGCGGCAGCGGCCACTCCGGCAAGCGCTCGAACGCGGTGCACATCGGCCTGGGAGCGAACGTCACCGGCCCCGTGCAGGTCAAGCTGGACTGGCGCGACCGCGCCGGGCAGCGGCACCAGCAGGAGCTCCGGCTCACCCCCGGCTGGCACACCCTCCAGCTCGGCTCGCAAGCGAAGGAGAAGTGACGGCATGGCCGCCAAGACGATCACCCCGCCACGTCACGACCCCAAAGTGATCACGGCGCTGCGCCGGTTCGCGATCTCGATCACCATCTTCAACATCCTCGGCTACACCGTGCTGGGGTTCGAGCAGCCGTGGTCGTGGCCGTTCGTGGCCCTGGCCACCGGCTACACCGTGGAGATCATCCTTGAGGTGATCGGGGCCCGCCAGGAGGGCCGGGCGCCGCGATTCCTCGGCAACGGGCCGCGCGGGCTGATGGAGTTCCTCTACCCGGCGCACATCACCTCCATCGCGCTCAACATGCTGATCTACGTCAACGACCAGGTGCTGGTCATGATGTTCGGCGTCACCGTCGCCGTGGGCGCCAAGTGGGTGCTCAAGGCCCCGGTACGCGGCCGGATGCGGCACTTCATGAACCCGTCCAACTTCGGCATCGCGGTGATCCTGCTGCTGCTGCCGTGGGCCAGCATCGCGCCGCCGTACCACTTCACCGAGAAGGTCGACAACCCGATCGACTGGATCATCCCGGGGATCATCATCATCGGCGGCACCATGATCAACGGTAAGCTGACCGGCCGCATGTGGCTGATCGGCGGCTGGGTGGGCGTCTTCGCCCTCCAGGCCGTGGTGCGCGGGCTGATCATCGACGACATCTCCATCCTCGGCGGGTTGTCGATGATGACCGGGGTGGCGTTCATCCTGTTCACCAACTACATGATCACCGACCCGGGCACGAGCCCGTCCAGACCGCTGTCCCAGGTCGCCTTCGGCGGCGGTGTGGCCGTGGTGTACGGCCTGCTCATGGGCATGAACATCCCGTACGGGATCTTCTTCGCCACGGCGGCGGTCTGCCTGATCCGCGGCGGCTTCCTGTGGTCGCTGCACATCGTGAACAAGGCGCGCGAGCTGGACGCCGCCAGGGTCAGCGCAGCCGCCGCGGAGGCGCTGCGGGACGCGCGGGAAGAGGTCGCGAAGGCATGACGAGGATCGCGATCGTCGGCATGGCCTGCCGGTACCCGGACGCCGCCTCGCCCAGGGAGTTGTGGGAGAACGCGGTGGCCGCCCGCCGCGCCTTCCGCCGGCTCCCGGACGAGCGCATGCGGCTGGAGGACTACTGGGACCCCGATCCCGCAGCGCCGGACCGCTTCTACGCCAAGACCGCCGCGGTCATCGAGGGCTACGCCTTCGACCGGGTGGCACACAAGATCGCCGGTAGCACGTACCGGTCGACCGACCTGGCCCACTGGCTGGCCCTCGACATGGCCGGCCGGGCCCTGGCCGACGCCGGGTTCGCGGACGGCGAGGGGCTGCCCCGCGAGCGTACGGGGGTCGTCGTGGGCAACACGCTCACCGGCGAGTTCACCCGGGCGAACGTGTTACGCCTGCGCTGGCCGTACGTGCGCCGCACGCTCGCCGCGGCCCTGAAGGAGCAGGGCTGGGACGACGAGCGCCTGGCCGCGTTCCTGGCCGACTACGAGGAGTCCTACAAGAGCCCCTTCCCGCCGGTGGACGAGGACACGCTGGCCGGCGGGCTGTCCAACACGATCGCCGGGCGCATCTGCAACCACTTCGACCTCAACGGCGGCGGCTACACCGTGGACGGCGCCTGCTCCTCGTCCCTGCTGTCGGTGGTGACGGCCGGCAAGGCGCTGGCCGACCGCGACGTGGACGTGGCCCTGGCGGGCGGCGTCGACCTGTCCATCGACCCGTTCGAGGTGATCGGGTTCGCCAAGACCGGCGCGCTGGCCAAGAGCGACTTCCGCCTGTACGACCGGCACTCCAACGGGTTCTGGCCCGGCGAGGGCTGCGGGATCGTCGTACTGATGCGCGAGGAGGACGCGCTGGCCGCCGGGCGGCGGATCTACGCCACGATCGCCGGCTGGGGCGTCTCCTCCGACGGCAAGGGCGGGATCACCCGGCCGGAGGTGAGCGGCTACCTGCTGGCGATGCGCCGCGCGTACGACAAGGCCGGGTTCGGCCCCGAGACCGTCGAGCTGTTCGAGGGCCACGGGACGGGCACGGCGCTCGGCGACGCGACCGAGCTGACCGCGCTGTCGCGGGCCAGGGAGTCGGCCGCGCGGCCGGCCGCGGTCGGCTCGATCAAGGGCATGATCGGCCACGCCAAGGCGGCCGCGGGCGTGGCGGGCCTGATCAAGGCGGCCATGGCCGTGCACGAGCAGGTGCTGCCGCCGACCATCGGCTGCGTCGACCCGCACCAGGTGCTGACCGACGAAGGCGCCACGCTGCGGGTGCTGCGCACGGCCGAGCCGTGGCCGCAGGGCGCGCCGCTGCGGGCCGCGGTGACCGCCATGGGCTTCGGCGGCATCAACACGCACGTGGTGCTGGAGAACACCGGGCCGCGGCGGCGCGCGTCCAGCCGCGTCAAGGCGCTGGCCGCCGCCGCCCAGGACGCCGAGCTGTTCCTGTTGGACGCCGGCTCCTGGGACGAGCTGCGCGGCCTGGTGTCGGAGCTGCTCGCGTTCGTGCCCAAGGTGTCCTACGGCCAGCTCGCCGACCTGGCCGCCACGCTGCGCGGCCGGCTGCGCGGCCTGCCGTGCCGGGCGGCCGTCGTGGTCTCCTCGCCCGACGACGCCGAACGCCGGCTCACCCGCGTGCTGGCGGTCCTGGAGTCCGGCGAGAACACGCTGGTCAGCCCTGACGGCAAGGCGTTCGTGGGCCGCGCCGCGGCCAGGCCCAGGATCGGCTTCCTCTTCCCCGGGCAGGGCTCGGGCCAGGGGACCGGCGGCGGCGCGCTGGCCAGGCGCTTCGCCGACGTCGCCGAGGTGTACACCACGGCGGCGCTGCCCGCCGACGGCGACATGGCGGCCACCGAGATCGCCCAGCCGCGCATCGTCACCGGCTCGATGGCGGGCCTGCGGGCGTTGTCGCTGCTCGGCATCGAGGCGGACGCGGCCGTCGGGCACAGCCTGGGCGAGCTGTCGGCCCTGCACTGGGCGGGCGCGATGGACGAGGACGCGCTGCTGCGCGTGGCGACCAAACGCGGCCGGGCGATGCGGGAGCGCAGCGAGCCGGGCACGATGGCCGGCGTCCGGGCCGCTCCGGAGACCGTGCTGGAGCTGGCCGGCGGCCTGCCGGTGGTGATCGCCGGGTACAACGGGCCGCTCCAGACCGTCGTCGCCGGTCCGGTGGCGGCGGTGGAGGAGGCCGGGCGCGCGGCCGAGCGCGCCGGGCTCACCTGGACCAGGCTGAACGTCTCGCACGCCTTCCACTCGCCCCTGGTCGCCCCGGCGGCCGAGGCCCTGGCCGGATACCTGGAGGAGGAACGTTTCGGGCCGGTCGCCCGGCGGGTCGTCTCCACCGTCACCGGGGACGACCTGACCCCCGGCGCGGACATCCCGGCGCTGCTGCACCGGCAGATCACCGCGCCGGTACGGTTCGCCCAGGCGCTCGGCTCGCTGGCGGCGGACGTGGACCTGCTGGTCGAGGTCGGTCCCGGCCGGGTGCTGAGCAGGCTGGCGGCCGAGCTGACCGACGTGCCGGCCGTCGCGCTGGACACCGACAGCGAGTCGCTGGCCGGGCTGCTCGGCGTGGCCGGCGCCGCGCACGTGGCGGGCGTGCCCGTCGCCTGCGAGGAGCTGTTCCACGGGCGGCTGGTCAAGCCGCTGGAGATCGGCGCGGCGTTCTCGTTCTTCACCAGCCCCGCCGAGCAGGCGCCGCAGGTGCGCGTCAAGGCCGCCGCCCCGCAGCCGCGGGAGCGGGCCGCCGCGCCGGACGGCCAGGTGGCGCGGCAGGGCGAGTCGACGGTGGAGCTGCTGCGGCGGCTGGCCGCCGAACGCGCCGAGCTGCCGCTGGAGATGGTGACCGAGGACAGCAAACCGCTGGACGAACTGCACCTCAGCTCGGTCACCGTGATGCACATCATCGACCAGGCCACCCAGCATCTGGGCGTGCCCGCGGGCATGGCGCCGGCCAACGTCGCCACCGCGACGCTCCAGGAGCTGGGCGAGGCCCTGGACCGGCTGGCCGCGCAGCCGCGCGCGCAGTCGGCGAGGGGCGTGACGGGCGCGGCGCCGTGGGTGCGCCCGTTCGCCGTGGACCTGGACGAGCAGCCGCGGCCCCGCCGTACGGCCGAGGAGCGGGACGGGCGGTGGCAGGTGTTCGCGCCGGCCGGTTCGCTCCTGGCCCAGCCGCTGCGCGAGGCCCTCGAAGGGGAGAAGATCGGATCCGGTGTCCTGGTGTGCCTACCCGCGCGGTGCGCGGCCGACGACCTTGAGCAGGCGCTGCTCGGCGCCAAGGCGGCCCTGGCCGGCGGGCCGGGCGCCCGGCTCGTCCTCGTCCAGCACGGGCGGGGCGCGGCGGGGCTGGCCAAGACGTTCCACCTGGAGAGCGGCCTGCCCACCACGGTCGTGCACGTACCGGCCGGCGTGCCGGAGGCGGTGGGCTGGGTAGCCGCCGAGGCCGCGGCCACGACGGAGTTCTGCGAGGTCCACTACGATGCCGGCGGCGTCCGGCGGGTGCCGACGCTGCGGGCCCTGCCCTACCGGCAGGAACGGACGGAGGAGCCGCTCACCGGCTCCGACGTGCTCCTGGTGACCGGCGGCGGCAAGGGCATCACGGCCGAGTGCGCGATGGCGATGGCCGGCGGGGCGAAGGTGGCCGTGCTAGGCCGCTCCGACCCCGCCCAGGACGAGGAGCTGGCCGCGAACCTGCGGCGCATGGCCGAGACCGGGCTCACCGTCCACTACGCCAGGGCCGACGTCACCGACGCCGCCCAGGTGCGGGCGGCCGTGGCCGCGGCCGAGCAGGAGCTCGGGCCGGTCACCGCGGTGCTGCATGGCGCCGGACGCAACGAGCCGGAGGGCATCGCCGGGCTCGACCTGGACGCCTTCCGCCGCACGTTCGCACCGAAGATCGACGGCCTGCGCAACGTGCTGGAGGCGGTCGAGCCGGGACGGCTGCGGCTGCTGGTGACGTTCGGCAGCATCATCGGCCGGGCGGGCCTGCACGGCGAGGGCCACTACGCGACCGCCAACGAGTGGCTGGCCGACCTGACCCGCGAGGCGGGCGAGCGGCACCCCGGCTGCCGGGCGATCTGCATGGAGTGGTCGGTCTGGTCCGAGGTCGGCATGGGCGAGCGGCTGTCGGTCGTGGACCGGCTGGTCGAGCAGGGCATCACGCCGATCCCGGTGGACCGGGGCGTGGAGATCATGCGCCGCCTGGTGAGCGATCCCGACGCACCCGGCGTCGTGGTGATCAGCGGGCGTACGGAGGGCATCCACACCGTACGGCGGGAGGAGCCGGAGCTGCCGCTGCTGCGCTTCGTCGGCGCTCCGCTGGTCCGCTACCACGGCGTGGAGCTGGTCAGCGAGGTCGAGGTGAACGCCGGGACCGACCTGTACCTGGCCGATCACCTGCTGGACGGCAACCTGCTGTTCCCCGCGGTGTTCGGCCTGGAGGCCATGGCTCAGGTGGCGTACGCGGTCACCGGCCGGCCCGGCGCGCCCGTCGTCGAGCAGGCGGAGTTCGTCCGGCCGATCATCGTGCCGCCCGACGGGAGCACCACGCTCCGGGTGGCGGCGACGGTCACCGGCCACGACACGCTCGCCGTGGCCATCCGCAGCCAGGAGACCGGCTTCGACGTCGACCACTTCACCGCCGTGCTGCGCCTGGACGGCGGGCCCGCGCCCGCGGGGCCGCCCGAGCAGTCCGGCGACGAGCTGCCGCCGGTGGCTCTCGACCCCGACACCCAGCTGTACGGCGAGGTGCTCTTCCAGGGCAGGCGCTTCCAGCGGCTGCGCCGCTACCACCGGGCCGCGGCCCGCGAGGTGGACGCCGACCTCCAGGTGGCGCAGGAGTGCGACTGGTTCGCCGGGTTCCTGCCCGGTGACCTGCTCCTGGGCGACCCGGGCATGCGGGACGCGCTGATGCACGGCAACCAGGTGTGCGTGCCCGACGCGACCCTGCTGCCGACCGGCATCGGACGGGTCCACCCGGCCGGGGCCGCCCTGTCGGGCGCGGACGAGGTGCGCTACTGCGCCTCCGAACGATCCAGGGACGGCGACTCCTACATCTACGACATCGCGGTCCGGACGAAGGACGGCGAGGTCGTCGAACGCTGGGAGGGGCTGCGGCTCCAGGCCGTGCGGAAGAAGGGCGGGGCCGGTCCGTGGGCCGCGCCGCTGCTCGGCTCGTACCTGGAGCGCACGCTGGAGGACCTGACGGGCGCGCGGGTCGCGGTCGTCGTGGAACCGGGCGACGGCGGCGGCGAGCTGGCCGTGGCGCGGCTCGGCGCGGCGGACGGCGCCCATGGGGACGGACGCCGCACGATGTCGGCCCGCGTGCCGGGCCTGACGCTGTGCGTGGCCGCCCCCGGGCCGCTCGCCTGCGCCGTCGAGCCCGTCACCGCCGAAGGCCCGGACGGCACGCAGGACACACCCGCCGGGCACGACGGTTCAACCGGGCACGACGCGCTCGCCGGTGAGATCGCCGCGAAGGCCGGGGACGGCGCGGACACCGCCCGTGCCCGCGTCCGCGCCGCGCTCGCCTGCGTACGGGCCGCCGGGACGCAGGACGGGGCACGGGACGGGACACCGCTCGCGGTGGACCGGGCCGGTTCCGACGGGTGGGTGGTCCTGACCGCCGCCGGCGCGACCGTGGCCACGCTCGCCACCCGGGTGAGCGGCCTGCCGGCGCCCGTCGTCGTCGCGATACTCACCGAAGGGCGGTCCTAGCCCATGGGCACCTACTACGAGTACCTGCACACGGTCGGCTTCGAGGAGACCAACCTCGTCGGCAACGTCTACTACGTCAACTACCTGCGCTGGCAGGGACGCTGCCGCGAGATGTTCCTCATGGAACGGGCCCGCGACGTGCTCGCCGACCTCCAGGACGACCTCAAGCTGTTCACGCTCAAGGTCGACTGCGAGTTCTTCGCCGAGATCACGGCCTTCGACCAGTTGTCCATCAGGATGCGCCTGATCGAGCTGGCGCAGACGCAGATCGAGTTCGGCTTCGACTACGTCCGGGTCACCCCGGGCGCGCCCGAGGTCCTCGTCGCCCGCGGCAGGCAGCGTGTGGCCTGCATGCGGGGGCCGAACACCAAGACCGCGCCGGCGAGGGTCCCCGACCCCCTGGTCCGGGCGCTCGAACCGTACGTGGCCTAGCCCCCGGACCCCAGGAGGTCAACCGTGCAAGTCCACTCTTCGGCCCCCGCGGTCGCGGACGCCAAGGCGCTGCGTGACGCGTTCGGGGTGTTCGCCACCGGCGTCACCGTGATCACGACGGGCGGTTCCGTTCCCCACGCCATGACGGCCAACTCCTTCACCTCGGTCTCGCTCGACCCGCCGCTGCTGCTGGTGTGCGTCGGCAAGGGCGCCGTGATGCACCAGTGCATCACCGCGGCGACGTCGTTCGGGGTGTCGGTGCTGGCCGGGCACCAGGAGGCCGAGGCGCGGCACTTCGCCGACCGCTACCGGCCGCTCGGCCTGGCCCAGTTCGCCGACATCGAGGTGACGCCCGGCGAGGTCACCGGCGTGCCGCTCATCGCGGGCGCGGCGGCCATGTTCGAGTGCCGGGTCTGGCGCGCGTACGACGGCGGCGATCACACGATCTTCGTCGGCGAGGTGCTGTCGCTGACCCGGCGGGACGACTGCGACGGGCTGCTGGTCTACCGGGGCCGCTTCGGGGAGACCTCCCCGGCCCTGCAACGGGTGTCGGCGTGACCGCGCTGGGCACCCGCCCGGTGGCGCTGGGCGGCCGCGTGCCGCCCGGCCCACCGCCCTGGGCGGCGCCCGTCCTGTACAAGCGGCTGGTCTCCGACCGTCTGGCGCTGCTGTCCAGGGCGACCGCCCGGTACGGCGACGCGGTGCGCATGACGATCGGCCCGAAGGCCATCTACCTGTTCAACCACCCCGACCACGCCAAGCACGTCCTGGCCGACAACAGCGGCAACTACCGCAAGGGCATCGGCCTGGACGAGGCCCGCCGGGTGATCGGCGACGGGCTGCTGACCAGCGACGGCGAGCGGTGGCGGCAGCAGCGCAGGACCATCCAGCCGCTGTTCCAGAACAAGCGGCTGGCCCAGCAGGACACGGTCCTGGCCGAGGAGGCCGGCCGCCTGGTGGCCCGGCTGCGGGCCAAGGCCGGAGGCGGGCCCGTCGACGTCGCCGGCGAGATGACCGGCCTGGCGCTCGGCGTGCTCGGCCGCACCCTGCTGGCGGCCGACCTCGGCGCGCACGACTCCATCGGGCACGCCTTCGAGGGGGTCCAGGACCAGGCCATGTTCGAGATGGTCACGCTGGCCATGGTGCCGTTGTGGTTACCGCTGCCGCTGCACCTGCGCTTCCGCCGGTCCCGGCGGGAGTTGCACCGGATCGTGGACCTGCTGGTGGCCGAGCGGCTGGCGAACCCGACCGGCGGCGGCGACCTGCTGTCCCTGCTGATCGAGTCCACCGGGCTGCGGGAGGACCCCGGGCCCGCCCGGCAGCGGCTGCGGGAGGAACTGATCACGGTGCTGCTGGCCGGGCACGAGACCACCGCGAGCACCCTGTCATGGGCCTTCCACCTCCTGGACCGGCATCCGGAGGTGCGCGAGCGGGTACACGCCGAGGCCGTCTCGGTCCTGGGCGACCGCCCGCCCGTGTACGAGGACCTGCGCCGGCTCACGTACACGGCGGCGGTGCTGGAGGAGGTCATGCGGCTGTACCCGCCGGTGTGGGCGCTGACGCGGGTGGCGCGGGAGGACGACGAGGTGGGCGGGTACCGGGTCCCGGCCGGGGCGGACGTGCTCATCAGCCCGTACACGCTGCACCGGCATCCGGCGTACTGGCGGGACCCGGACGCGTTCCGGCCCGAGCGGTTCGAGCCCGGCGCGCCGTCCGACCGCCCCCGGTACGCCTACATCCCCTTCGGCGCGGGCCCGCGCTTCTGCGTGGGCAATCACCTGGGGATGATGGAGGCCACGTTCGTGCTGGCCATGGTCACCCGCGAGCTGCGGCTGACCGGGTTGCCGGGCCGCCGGGCGGTCCCGGAGGCCATGTTGTCGCTACGGGTGCGCGGCGGGCTGCCGATGACGGTGAGCCCGGCCTGACCTGACAGAAGGGCCCGCGGACGGCGTTCGCCGTCCGCGGGCCCTTCTGTCACGCGCGGCCGTCGGTCCAGGCCAGCAGGTCGCGCAGTGCGAGCAGGACGGGCGGGTCGAGCGTGCTCATCGGCCGCAGCCGCAGGTCGGCGCGCTCGGTGCCGTCGCCCCCGCCCACCTCGATCGGGCCGATGCGCGCGATGCACGTCGCCGCGTCACCCTCTGGTGGGTGGTGCACGGCGTCCTCGCGGGACTCGGCCACGGCTTGGGCGATCACGTACCAGCTGCCCTTGGGCACGTGCTCCAGCACGTACGGGCCGGGCCGCCTGATCAGGGTGAAGCTCGCGGGCCTGCCCTCCATGATCTGGCCGGGGAACACGCCGGCGAAGACCGGCCGGTCGGCCAGGGGCGAGCTCACGACGCCGTGCAGGCTCGCCGACGGGCCGCCGGAAGCGCGGTCGCCGACGGTCAGGTCCGCCGCCGTGACGCTCATGAACTGCCGGTACCTGCTCGGCGACAACCCGACACTGTGGGTGAAGCGCGAGCTGAACGTGCCGACGCTGGAGTAGCCGACCTGGTGACTGATGTGCGTGATGCTGAGCGAGGTGGACACGAGCAGGCGCTTGGCCTCGCGCAGCCGCACCGCGGACAGGAACCGCCCAGGGGACAGCCCGGTCACGCGCTGGAACACGCGTGAGAAGTGGAACTTGCTGAACATCGCGGTCCGCGCCATGTCGTCAATGGTGAGCTGCTCTCCGTGGTTCTCCTGCATGCTCTCGATGACCCGCAGGACCGCTCGTTCGATGACGTCGTCCATATGGTCTCCCGGAACCCGGAGGGCCTTGGGCGCGCGGTTCCCGTCGATTCTCCGGCCGGTGCGGCCGTCGAATTCCCGGGAGTCGCGACGATTCCGCGGCGCTCCGGATGCATTGCCTTTCGGTTGCCACCTGGTACACGCTCTTGGGCCGGCAGTACGCTGCATGACAAATCGCCCTTTTTTGGGAAATCTTCGGAAATCTCGGCAATTTATCTGAGAATGCGGTTTTATCTGGACCATTCGCGGCGGGGTGGCGGCAGCAGTTGCCTGAGCAGCCGTCCGGCGCGGTGGTGGGGGCGCCGCTCGTGCGGGTAGCCGAGCGAGACCTCCTCGAAGCGCACCCCGTCGTGCCAGCTCGTGCCCGGGATGTGCAGGTGGCCGTAGACGACCGCGGCGGCGCGGAACCGCAGGTGCCAGTCGGCGGTCTGCTCGGTGCCGCACCACTGCGCCAGAGCCTGGTGCCGCAGGACGCGGGTGGGGGCGCGCAGCAGCGGGAAGTGGTTGACCAGCACCGTGGGCAGGCCGGGGTCGAGCGACTCCAGCCGTTCCTCGCTCTCGCGCACCCGCGCCCGGCACCACGCCTCCCTGCTGGGATAGGGCTCGGGATGCAGCAGGAACTCGTCCCTGCACACCACCCCCTGCCCGCGGGCCAGGTCGAGGGCCTCGGCCCGGGTCGTGCCGGACGGGCGGAAGCTGTAGTCGTACAGCAGGAACAGGGGGACGACGGCCGCCGGGCCGCCCTCCCCCGTCCAGATCGCGTACGGGTCCTCGGGCGTGAGCACGCCGAGGCGCCGGCAGATCTGCACCAGGCGCCGGTAGCGTTCCTCGCCGCGCAGGCCGGGATCGCCGGGCGTGGTCCACAGCTCGTGGTTGCCCGGCGCCCAGATCACCTTGGCGAAGCGCTCGCCGAGCAGCCGCAACGTGCTCTCGAACGCGTCCAGCCGCTCGGCCACGTCCCCCGCCACCAGCAGCCAGTCACCCTCGGTGCGCGGGCGCAGCCCCTCGACGGCCGCCCTGTTCTCGGGAAACCCGACGTGGAGGTCGCTGATCGCCAGTAATGCCGCACCGGAGGCGCTCACGCCGCGAGCGTACGCACGCGAGAAGGGCTCAAGAGCGCCGGAGCACGAAAAACAGGGGTCCGCGGAGGCCGAATAGGGGGTGGCGCGGACGCCTTTGTGGATAAGGGCGCGGGGACGGCCGATAGGGGTTGTTGCGGCGATCCGCGCATTCAATTCTGAGCATGCCGAAGAAAGCGGCAATCGCAAGGCCGTGTTCCGGGGGTGAGGATGATGGCCGATGCGCGGGGGCAGGAATTCGCGAATTTCGCGAAGGAGGCCAGACCTATGCTGCGCCGGGTCGCCTACCGGCTGTCCGACGACTGGCACGAGGCCGACGACCTCGTCCAGCGCACCCTGCTGGCACTGCACCGGCGCTGGGACGACCTCGACCGGCGCGACCGCGCCGAGGCGTACGCGCGGCAGATCATGCGGCGGCTGCTCATCAGCGACCGCAGGTCGATGCGCTGGTCCCGGGAGGTGCTCAGCGGGGCGCCGCCCGACGCCGTCTCGGCCCTCGACCCCTACGACCTGGTGGGCGAGCGCATCGTGCTGATGGACGCGCTGGCCAGGCTCGGGCCGCGGCAGCGGGCGACGATCTTCTTCCGGTTCTGGGAGGGCCGCAGCGCCGAGGACACGGCCCGGGTCATGGGCAACGAGTCCTCGACGGTGCGCAGCCAGACCGTCAGGGCGCTGACCACCCTGCGGGCCGTGCTGGCGCGCACCGGCCCCACCGACCGTACCGACAGAACGCCGACCTGAACGAGGGAGTACCCATGGGTCCACTGCTCTACGAGACGCGGGTGGAGACGTTGGAGGCGCTCGCGGACACCATCGTGCCCGGGGCGAAACGTGGTCCGGGCGACCGGGCGGTGGCGGGCATGAGCCCGACGGGCGGCGCGGTCGCGGCCGGCGCCATCGAGCTGCTGGAATGGGACGCCACCGGCGTCAGCGAGGGCCTGGACGACTACGCCCGCTCATTGAACGAGCACGCCCGCGCCCACGCCGACCAGCACGGCGTCGTGCTGGAGGAGGCCGTCCCGGAGTTCGTGGCCCTGCCGTTCGAGGAGCGCGCGGCTCTGGTGCGCACGCTGACCGCGCCCGGCCACCCGGAGAAGGCGTTGTGGGTGCTGCTGGTGCTGTTCTGCTACATGGCCTACGACTCCGCGGCCCACCTGCACACCGTCGACGCCCTGAAGGCCGGGCACCCCGGCCTGACCGCCATGGGCATCGCCCCGCCCGACGCGGACGGGCTGTGGCGTTTCCCCTCCTACTCCTACGGCCGTCCCCTCGCCGACCTCCACCCGGACACGACAGCTTCAGGGAGCCCCGCATGAACGGCGTCGAACGCACCGACGTGCTGGTGATCGGCAGCGGCTTCGGCGGCGCGATCCCGGCCTACCACCTGGCCGCCGGCGGCGCCGACGTGGTCGTGCTGGAACGCGGCCCGTGGCTGGAGTCATCCGAGTACGAGCACGACTTCAAGCTGGGCTCCTCCTACACCCGCATCTTCGACTTCACCGTCGGCGACGGCATGAGCGTGCTGGGCGGCAACTGCGTGGGCGGCGGCAGCGTGGTCTACTTCGCGGCCATGCCCCGCGCGCCGCGTTTCGTCTTCGAGCGCCGCGGCAGCATCAAGCGCCGCATGTGGCCGGCCGCGATCAGCCGCGACACCCTCGACCCCTGGTACGACCGGGTCGCCGAGTCGATCTCCATCACCCAGCAGGGCTGGGAGGACGTGTCGTACTCGGGTGGCCTGTGGGCGGCCGCCTGCCGGCACGCCGGCCGTACCGCCAACCCGGTGCCGGCGGCCGTGGACACCGCGGCCTGCGTCAACTGCAACTGGATGATGGCCGGCTGCCGGTTCGACGCCAAGCAGTCGCTGCTGGCCAACTACCTGCCGGCGGCGATCGCCCACGGCGCCGAGGTCAGGCCGCTGCACGAGGTGCAGAGCATCTCCAGGACCTCCGACGGCTCCTACCGGGTGACCTACAAGATCGTCCACGGCGAGGACTACCGGCTGACCGAGGGCGAGGGGACGATCGAGGCCAAGGTGGTCGTACTGGCCGCCGGCGCCGCCGCCACGCCGGTCATCCTGCAGCGCAGCGAGGGCGACCTCGGCACGATGCCGCACGCCGTGGGCCGCTACTTCTCCGGCAACGGCGAACGGCTCAACACCGCCGTGCTGAACGAGGAGCGCGTGCGCGAGGTGCTGGGCCTGGAGCGGGGCGACGGCCTGGCGTACGCGGCCAACCAGATCGGCAAGGGCCCGACGGTGGCCAACTGGGACCGGCTGGACGGCTCGCTGCCCGAGTACACCCGCTACTCGCTGGAGCAGCTCTACTTCCCGCCCGGCCTCGGGACCATCCTCGCGCTGGCCGGCGGGCCGGACCCGACGTGGTTCGGGCTGCGCAAGAAGGAGATGCTGGAGCGCTGGCGGTCCTGGCTGATCATCTTCCAGATGATCGAGGACGACAACGAGGGTGTGTTCGGCCCGCCGCCCGCGCGCGGCAACGCCGACCGCGTCTCCCAGCAGATGCTGGGCGTCGGCCGGCTGTCCTACAAGCCGACCGCCAACACCTCGGCCGCCTGGGCGATGGCCGACGCCGAGTGCAAGGAGATCCTGGAGCGCGACGGGCTGGCCACGGTGACGCCGTGGACGAACGACCTGGTCGGGGCGTACACGGTGCATCCGCTGTCCTCGTGCCGGATCGGCGACGACCCGTACACCTCGGCGCTGGACGACGGGCACGAGTTGCGCGGGCACCCGGGGATCTTCGTCACGGACGGCTCGGCCGTGCCGGGCGCGCTGACCGTCAACCCGGCGATGACCATCTCCGCGCTGGCCGAGCGGGCCGTGCCGGGGATCGTCAGGGCCGCCAGGGAGCGCGGCGTGGAGGTCTCCTACGGCGCGCCCGCGCCCGACGGCTCCACCGCCGGGCGCCGCGCCACCGCGCCGCTGGCCGCCGCCGCGCTGCGCGGGTAGGGCGCCGGCGATGGGCCGGCTGCTCAGCCGGATGACGGCGCGGCGCGCGCTCGGCCAGGTGCGGTACGTCCGCCCGGTGCTCCCCGGCGCCGCCCGCGGCCTGGTGGCCCGGGTGTACGAGCAGGTCGAGCGGGACTTCGGCATGCTCGCGCCGCCCGTGGCGCTGCACTCGCCCGCGCCGCCCGTCCTGGCCGCGTGCTGGCTGGTGCTGCGCGAGTCGCTGCTGGCCTCCGGCGCGGCCGGGCGGGTGGCCGGGGAGCTGGTGGCGATGGAGGTCTCGGCGGGCAACACGTGCCCGTACTGCGTGGACGTGCACGGCGCGACGCTGCGGGCGCTGGCCCCGGCCGATCCCCGGCTGCGGCCGCTGGCCGCCTGGGCCAGGGCGAGCGCGACCCCGGGGGCCGGCGGGCCGCCGGTCGCCGGGGAGGCGGGCGTGGAGCTGGCGGCGGTCGCGGTGACCTTCCAGTACCTCAACCGCATGGTCAACGTGTTCCTCGGCGACTCGCCGCTGCCGCCGGAGCTGCCGGGCGGCGCGCGCGGGCCCGCGCTGCGCGTGTTCGGCGCGCTCATGCGGCCGGCCGCGCGGCGGCCCGCCCCGCCCGGCGGCTCGCTCGGCCTGCTGCCCGGCGCGCCGCTGCCGGACGACCTGGCCTGGACGGGCGGCGTCCCGCGGCTCGGCGAGGCGTTCGCCAGGGCCGCGGCGGCGATCGAGGAGGGCGGCGCGCGGCGGCTGCCTGACCCGGTCCGCGAGCTGGTCGCCGAACGGGTGTCCGGCTGGGACGGCGTCCCGCCGGGCCCCGGGCGCGGCTGGGCCGGCGAGGCCGCCGCCGCGCTGCCGCCCGCGCAACGCCCGGCCGCCCGGCTCGCGCTGCTGACCGCCCTGGCCTCCCACCAGGTGGACCGGCGGGTGGTCGGCGAGTTCGAGGCCGCCACGCCGGGCGAGGCCGCGCTCGTCGAGGCCGCCTCCTGGGCGGCCATGACCGCCGCCCGCCGGACCGGCGCCTGGTGCGCCCCCGCCCCTCTACCTACCGCATCGACAGCCGACTGAAAGGAACGAGGACGTGACCGAGCTAGAGGTAGTGCTCGACGACCTGGCGGCCGACGGCGACCAGCTCGACGCGCTGGTGTCGGGCCTGGACGCCCAGCAGTGGAAGCTGCCCACCCCCGCGCCGGGCTGGACGATCTCCGACCAGATCGCCCACCTGGCCTTCATCTTCCGTCTGGCCACCGCCGCCGCCACGGACGCGGAGGGCTTCAAGGCCATGACGGCCGGCGCCGAGAAGAACTTCGACGGCGCGGTGAACGCCGCGCTCAAGGCGTTCGAGAACGACTCGCCCGGCACGCTGCTGGCCAAGTGGCGGGCCGGACGGGCCGAGGTGCACGCGGGTCTGGCCGCCGTACCGGCGGGCGAGGTCGTGCCGTGGCTGGTCAACCCGCTGCCGCCGATCGTGCTGGCGTGCGCGGGCATCATGGAGACCTTCGCGCACGGCCAGGACGTCGCCGACGCGCTCGGCGTCCGGCTGGAGCGGACCGACCGGCTCCGGCACCTGGTCGTCTTCGCCGTACTCACCCGGGACTTCGGCTACCTGTCGCGCGGGCTGACCCCGCCGGCCGAGGAGTTCCGCTTCGAGATCACCGGCCCGTCCGGCGAGGTGTGGGCCTACGGTCCCGAAGACTCCGCCCAGCGGGTCAGCGGCCCGGCCGAGGACTTCTGCCTGCTGGTGACCAGGCGGCGGCACCGCGCGCAGGTCGCGGTCACGGCGACCGGCGCCGAGGCGGACCGCTGGCTGGACCTCGCGCAGGCCTACCGCGGCCCGGCGGGGGCGGGGCGGCAGCCCGGCCAGTTCGCCCGCGCCGGCGTCTGAGGGGCCTTCCGGTACCGCGGGCGCGCCCGTCCGGAACTCCCCCAGTCCCGGGCGCGCCCGCTCCTCACACCCCGGCCTCCAGCGCGCGCCGGTCCACCTTGCCCGACGCCGTCTGCGGCAGCCGCGGCACGAACGTGATCTTCCGGGGGAACTTCTGGGCCGCCAGCCGGGCCCGTACGAACGCCTTCAGCTCGCCGGGCTCGACCGTGCCCGTCGCCACCACGTACGCGTGCGGCCGGGTCAGCCCGCGCAGCTCGTACCCGACCACCGCGCACTCCACGACGGCCGGGTGCTCGCGCAGGCAGTTCTCGATCTCGGCGGGCGCCACCCAGGACCCGCCCACCTTGAGCATGTCGTCGGCCCGCCCCTGGTAGCGGAAGTAGCCGTCGGCGTCCCTGCTCACCAGGTCGCCCGAGCGCACGGTCCGCCCGCCCACGAACGTGGCGGCCGTCTTGTCCGGGTCCTGCCAGTACTCCAGCGCGACCGCGTCGCCGCTGACCTCCAGCCGCCCGGTCCCGCCGTCGGGGACGTCGCGCCCCTCGGGGTCCACGACCCGGGCGCGGTAGCCGGGGACGACCTGGCCGAGCGTGCCCGGCCGCACCCGTCCCGGCCGGTTGGACAGGAAGATGTGGTACGCCTCGGAGGAGCCGAGCCCGTCCACGACCTCCACGCCGAAGGTGTCGCTCCAGCGGCGGTGCAGTTCCGGCGGCAGCGCCTCCCCCGCCGACGTGCACAGCCGCAGGCAGCTCAGGTCCTGCCGGCCGGCGTCGGGGTGGGCGAGCATGGCGCTCATCATGGTGGGCACGTTCACCAGGACCGTGGGCCGGTGCTCGGCGATCAGCTCGAAGATCGTCTCGACCCGGCTGCGCTCGGGGAAGATCACGCCGGCCGCGCCGACGCCGAAGGGGAACAGGGCGGTCAGGTCGCGGGCGTAGCCGAAGAACAGCTTGGGCACGGGCAGGACCACGTCGTCCGGCCGCAGGTCCAGCACGCCCCGGGCGTAGGAGTCGAAGCTGACGTGCGGGCTCCTGGCGGGCAGCACGCAGGCGCGCGGCGCGCCGGTGCTGCCGGTGGTGAACTTCCACAGCGCCACGTCCCCGGCCGCGACCGGCACCGGGTCCAGCCGGGCGTCCTGCGCGGCGACCAGGGTGTCGAAGTGGTGCTCGCCGGGGCGCAGCAGGTGGCGCGGTACGCCGGTCACGAGCATCCCGGTCAGCCCCGCCGCGCGCAGGCTCTCCAGCGCGGACGGCCCCGCGACCACCAGCCGGGGACGGGCGTAGCCGGCGAAGTAGCGGTAGTCCTTGGGCCGCAGGAA
The DNA here is from genome assembly GCF_003947315.1 of Nonomuraea sp. WAC 01424. Lineage (NCBI taxonomy): Bacteria > Bacillati > Actinomycetota > Actinomycetes > Streptosporangiales > Streptosporangiaceae > Nonomuraea > Nonomuraea sp. WAC 01424. The sequence goes on along the minus strand of NZ_QHHZ01000010.1, from coordinate 199,973 downwards.
CGTGTAGACCTCGGCGGTGACCGCGCCGATCTTCTGGGCGCCGTACCAGGTGGCGACCGACTCGACGCTGTCGTCGGCGGCGATGAGCACCCGGTCGCCGCGGCGTACGCCGAGCTCGCGCAGCGCGTTGCCGGCGCGGGCGGCCAGGGCGCGCAGCGTCGCGTAGTCCACGCGGCCCTCGCGGGTGAGCAGCGCGGTCCTGGCGCCGTCGGCCTGGTCGAGGAATCGTCCGGCGATGTTGAAAGAGTCCATGGCATGCCTTCTCGCTGCTCCGCTCGTGGGCTGGTTCCGCCTTCCACGGTGCCGGGCGGGGGGCGTCCGCAGGGGGTCCGGCGGCGTCAGCAAGCTGGCGGGCGTGGCAGCTTGCTGACGTTTCTCCCGGATTGCGGGATGGCGTCCGGATCGTTGACGGGCCCGCTGAGCTGCGCGTGTACTGGGTGTGCGGCGGCTCCGACGGCCGTCGCGCTCCGGAGGAGAAGCGATGGCATCCACGCCCGCGGGCTCGTGGCCGGTGACGGAGGCGCCCGGCGAGACGACCGCTGCGGCGACCGCTGAGGCGACCGCTGAGGCGACCGGCGGGACGACCGGTGAGGCGACCCACGGGACGACCGAGCCGACGACCGAGCCGACGGCCGCGCCCGTGGCGGCGCCCATGGCCGAGTGTTTTGGTGGCGCCGTTCATCTGGCCTGCGCCGAGTCGCCGGCCGACGAGCTCGCCGTCATCGTCGCCGGCTTCTCCGGCTACGAGGCCCAGACCAGGGCGCGGGCCCTGACCCGGCTGGCCGCCCTGCGCGGCCTGCGCCGGCTGCCCGGCGACAGGCACAGGACCGTACAGGCGGGGACGGAGCTGCGCCTGTCGGACTTCGTCGCCGACCCGCCCGCGGGCCTCGGCCTGCACGTGCCCGGCACCGGCCTGCTCAGCGGGCGGCGCTACCGGCTGCCCGCGGAGGTCGTGTGGGCGGGCGGGCACGAATGCCTGGTCGAGCCCGCGACGAGCGGCGTGGTGGACAGCGGCGTGCCGGAGGCGATCGCCGAGGTGGTCGCCCACGACGTGGTCGCCCGCTGGTGGGCCGAGCCGCGCGAGCCGCTGCTGCGGGTCTCGGCCGCGCTCGGCCGCCTGCTGCCGGCCGGTGTGACGGCCGCGGCCTCGGGGCTGGGGCTGCGGATGTCGGCGTTCGTGTTGTCGGTGCCCGATCTCCGGGTCGCCCTGGTGACCGTCGGCGGCGAGGGCGCGACGCTGGCTGCGGCGGCCGGCCGTACGGTGAGGCAGGCCGTGTGCGAGGCGTTCCTGCGCGCGATGGCGGCCAAGGCCCAGCCGTGGAGCACGCTGGAGCTGCCCGACTGCCTGCGCCGGTTCGCCGTGTGGCAGCGGGAGGCCGACTACGCCGCCTATCTGGAGCGCCTGGCCGTCGACGCCGATCCCCGGCTGGTCGACGAGGTGAGCGGGCTGCGCCCGTCCGGCTGGCCGGAGATCGCCGCGCGCCGGTTCGGGCACGAGCCCGTCGCCGTACGGGCGGACGGCGACGGACCGGTGGTCAAGGTGCTCTGCCCGGGCGCGCTGTGCTACCGGGCCGCGTCCGGGGCCACCGTGCTGCCCTGTCCGGTGCCCTGACCGAGCCGGCCAGGAACCGCAAGCTGCGAGGAGTGCGCGCCGTCTGGATTCCGATAATGGAACTGAAGCTCCGGCCGCCGACCCCGGGAGGTGGGGCGTGGATCTGTCCGTCATTGGAGTCACCCCCGAAGCGGAGGCGGTCTACCGCTATTTCCTGCGCCATCGGGGCGAGAGCGTCGGCTCGGTGCCCGAGGCCCTGGACCTCGATCCCGAGACGGTGGAGTCGGCGGTCGAGACGCTCGACCGGCTCGCCATGCTCGACCTGAACGACCGCCACCGGGTCACCGCGACCGAGCCGAGGATCGCGATCGAGCGCCTGGTCGAGCAGCGCCTTGAGGAGCTGAACGCCGAGATCCGCCGGGTGTTCGGCGCCCGCGACGCGATCTCCAGCTTCCTGGAGGACAAGCGGGAGGGCGACCGGTCCTCCCCGGTGCTGGACATCGAACGGGTGGAGAGCGGCGCGCGGGTCCGCCAGCGCCTGGACGACCTGGCCTTCTTCTCCTACAAGGAGACGCTCTGCCTGCACCCGGGCGGCCCGTTCAACGAGGTGATGATCGAGTCGGCGCTGCCGCTCGACACGCGCTCGCTGCGGCGCGGCCTGGCCCTGCGCGAGATCTTCCACCCCAAGGCGCTGGAGGACCAGCGCATGGTGTCCTACCTGCGCGAGCTGGCGCACCTGGGCGCCCAGATCCGCGTCACCGACCAGCCGATGGACCGCATGCTCATGTACGACCGCAGCGTCGCCGTCGTCCCGATCGACCCGAAGGCCCATTCCACGGGGGCGCTGCTGGTGCGCGAGCCCGGCCTGATCTCCCAGCTCGTCATCTACTTCGAGGGCCTCTGGAAGGCCGCCGTGCCGCTGGCCGACCACCTCGACCCGCCCGGCGAGGAGCCGGCGCTGTCGAAGATGGAGCAGCGGGTGCTGGCGGTGATGGCCACGGCCGACAAGGACGAGATCGCCGCCCGCGAGCTCGACATCTCGGTACGCACCTACCGGCGCTACGTCGCCGACCTCATGGCCAGGCTCGGCGCCGTCAACCGCTTCCAGGCCGCGCTGCGCGCCAAGGAGGAGCACTGGATCTGATCCCCTCCTTCCTCTCGCACACGAAAGCGCCGCACACGAAAGCACCGCAAACGAAACGCGCCGCACACGGACGAACCCCCGCGACCCGATCGCGGGGGTTTCGTCATTCTCCGGCTCTTCTCCAATAAGCAGACCTCCTCGGGGAAATGTACGGTCAATTCCTTTCTGTGGTCGGGGCCTTTTACGGCCAGGTGTTGCCCAGCGGGGAAGGAATCGGCCAGGTGTTCCCGTCGGGGCCGGCGGGCGCGGGCCAGGTGTTGCCCTCGGCCTTCACCACACCCGGGCCGGCAGCGACGGCGGCCTGCGCGGCGGTGGCACCCAAGGCCCAGACGACGATCCCGGAGACGATCGCGATAATCCACTGGGAAATTCTCTTGGCAACAATGCTGTTCGTCATTTCACTGCCTCTTTCTCGGCGGTTGTTCTCGGTGTTTCCTCGCACTTCCAACTTTGCGCGTCGGCGGGGCCATGAACCAGGCTTCGGCGAGGCAGCAAGCTGCAGGCCGTTGCCGCTTCCTGCCACGTCCGGCCGGGTCAAGCACTGGAGGAGGTGACATCCGGCGGCCATCGATCTTTAACTGGACGTACCGGAAGAGTCCGAGGAGGAAACGATGAGCATCTCCCCCGAGGTCCTCCAGGAAGCCCCGCCGGCCATGGACCGTCTGCGCGAGGAGCTCGCCGGCGCGCGTGAGGACATCGCGCGCGGCCACCCGCAGGCCGTGGAACGGCAGCACTCGCTGGGCAAGCGCACCGCGCGCGAACGGCTCGACCTGCTGCTGGACGAGGGCTCGTTCCTGGAGATCGAGATGTTCCGCCGGCACCGGGCCCAGGGCCTCGGCATGGAACGCCAGCGCCCGCACACCGACGGGGTCGTGGCAGGATCCGGAACCATCGACGGCCGCCGGGTCTTCGTCTACGCGCAGGACTTCACCGTCTTCGGCGGCTCGCTCGGCGAGGCGCACGCGCAGAAGATCCACAAGGTGATGGACCTGGCGCTGTCCAGCGGGTCGCCGTTCATCGGGCTCAACGACAGCGGCGGGGCCCGTATCCAGGAGGGCGTGTTGTCGCTCAACGGCTACGGCGGCATCTTCCAGCGCAACGTTCAGGCGTCCGGGGTGATCCCGCAGATCGCCGTCGTGCTCGGCCCCTGCGCGGGCGGCGCGGCCTACTCGACGGCGCTGGCCGACTTCACGTTCATGGTGCGCGACACCGCCCAGCTCTACCTGACCGGCCCGGACGTGGTGGAGGCGGTCACCGGCGAGCGCATCACGCACGCCGAGCTGGGCGGCGCGCAGGTGCACGCCACCCGGTCGGGGCTGGCCACGTTCGTGCACGACGACGAGGAGAGCTGCCTGGCCGCCGTACGCGACCTGGTCGCGATGTTGCCGGGCAACAACCTGAGCCGCCCGCCGGCGTTGCCCGCGCGCGGCGCGGCCGGCGACGCCCGGCCCCGGCTGGCCGAGATCGTGCCGGTGGAGCCGAACAAGCCGTACGACATGCGCCTGGTCCTGGCCGAGCTGGTGGACGACGGCGACTTCCTCGAACTGCACCAGAGCTGGGCGCCCAACGTGATCTGCGCGCTGGCCCGGATCGACGGCCAGGTCGTGGGCGTGGTGGGCAACCAGCCGACGGTGCTGGCGGGCGTGCTGGACGTGTCGGCCGCGGAGAAGGCCGCCCGGTTCGTCAGGTTCTGCGATGCCTTCTCCATCCCGCTGGTCACGCTCGTGGACGTGCCGGGCTTCCTGCCGGGCAAGGAGCAGGAGCACGCGGGCGTCATCCGGCACGGCGCCAAGCTGCTCTACGCCTACTGCGAGGCGACCGTGCCGCGCATCCAGGTCATTCTCAGGAAGGCGTACGGCGGGGCGTACATCGTGATGGACTCCCGTTCGATCGGCACCGACCTGTCGCTCGCCTGGCCGACCAACGAGATCGCCGTGATGGGCGCCGAGGGCGCGGTCAACATCATCCACCGCAAGGAGCTGGCCGCGGCGGCCGACCCCGCCGGCCGCCGGGCCGAGCTGCTGGAGCAGTACACCCGCGAGCTGGTGCAGCCGGCCTACACCGCCGAACGCGGCCTGGTCGACGCCGTGATCGACCCGGTGGAGACACGCTCGGCGGTGGCGCGCGGGCTGGCCATGCTGCGCGACAAGCGCAAGCACGTAGCACCGCGCAAACACGGCAACCTTCCCTTGTAGGCCGCACTGCAGGCCCCGCACGCGGGGCGCACGGTCACACGTGCGACCGGGCCCGGGCGGGGAGCCTGAGGGCGGCCAGGACGGCTGTCAGCATGACGGCGCCCAGGACGTAGACGGCGGCGCGCATCCCTTCGGTGGAGGCGGCGCGCAGGGCCTGCCCCGCCAGCCCCTCGATGCCGTGGTTGGCGACGGCCACCAGGACCGCGAGGCCGGCGGCCGTCCCCACCTGCAACGCGGTGGAGGCCACCCCGGAGGCCAGGCCCTGCTCCTCCGCCGGGACGCCGGTGCCGGCGGCGATCCACATGGCCTCGTACGTGATGCCCATGCCCAGGCCGATGACGACGACCCCGGCCAGGACGGTGAGCAGCGAGCCGTCCCCGTGCATGCCGGGCGCCAGGAGCACGGCGCCCGCGGCGTTGGCGAGGATGCCGATGATCAGCGCGCCGCGGGTGCCGAGGCGGTGGACCAGCCGCTCGCTGAGGACGTTGCCGGCCGTGATCGACAACGTCGGGCCGAGGAACGCCAGCCCGGTCTCCAGGGCGCTGAAGCCGAGGACGTCCTGGAAGTACAGCGTCAGGAAGTACGGCACGGCCTGCATCGTCAGCCCGAACACCAGGATGACCACGACCGCCCCGCTGAGCGCGCGGTTGCGGAACAACCGCAGCGGCATCAACGGCGTCCGGCCACGGGCCAGGAGGCGCAGGAACACGGCCAGCAGGACCACCGCGAGGACGGCGGCGGCGATCGCCTCGCCCCGCGCCCAGCCGGCCTCGGAGCCGTGCGCGACCGCGAAGATCAGCAGCGTGACGCCCGCGGTGCCGGTCAGGGTTCCGGGCACGTCGACGCCTCCCCTGGCGACCCGGCCGTCGGCGGGCAGCAGGGCGAACGCGGCGACGGCGCCCGCCGCGGCCAGCGGGACGTTGACGTAGAACACGGCCTGCCAGCCCAGGGCCTGGGTGAGCACCCCGCCCGCCAGCGAGCCCGCCGTGAGCCCGCCGGCTCCCGCCATGGCCCAGACCGTCAGCGCCCGGTTGCGTTCCCTGCCCTCGGCGAAGGTGGTGTTGACCAGGGCCAGCACCGCTGGGAACAACACCGCGCCGGCCAGGCCCTGCAAGGCGCGGGCGGCGAGCAGCACCGGCGGCACCGTGGCCAGGCCGCCCAGTACGGTGGCGGCGGCGTACGGGGCCAGGCCGAGCACGAACATGCGCCGGCGTCCCATCAGGTCGGACAACCGGCCGCCGAACAGCAGGAAGCCTCCGTAGAGGACGGCGTACGCGGTGACCACCCATTGCAGGGTGTGCGGCGTGAAACCGACATCGGTTGCGATGTCCGGCAGAGCTACGTAGATGATGGTGAAGTCGAGACTGATGATCAGGTGCCCGAGCGCGAGCAGCGCGAGGCTCCATCCCGGCCGCCGCCCGTGGGCCGGGGACTGGGTCGCTGACATGGGTGTGCCTTTCGTCCGTGTGTGGTCCGGTGGCCTGTCATGGCTGCACCGCGACCGGCGGACATTTGTTGGCACACCCCTTGAGGGCGGCGGGGTGGGCGGCGCCCGGGCTCGGTCCGTCCGGTCCGGTCATCGTCCCTCCCTCCCCGCTGGTTCCGGTACGACCATGCCACCCACCCCCGGTCCACGGGATCGGACGCCCGGTCGGCACGGCACGGGACCTTCGACCTAGGACCCCTGCGGGGAATCGTCCGGGCACGCTGACAGCATGCGGCGGCGGCCTGCAGCTTCCTGACGTCCCCATCCCTGGATCGCGCCCCTCCCGGATCCCACAGTGGAAAGTGCGAGAGACAGAGATCCGGCAGACGAGATGGAGATGAGACCCGATGTTCGCCCCTTCACGCCGTACGGCGACGACGAAGCCATGCTGATCCAGGTGACGATGCGCCAGGTGCGCGGGATGCCGATCCTCGGCTCCCCGATCGACGGGATCCGCATCATGGCGCTCCTGCCGGGCCAGTGGCACAAGGACCTCACCCAGGCCGGCGGGGACATCGTCATCCGGATGCGCGTGGACGAGCCCGTGACGAGCGCCCAGGTGCGCGCCGAGGTGACGCAGACCCTCGCCAACCCCGAGGTGGACCGGTGGGAGCTGGTGGCCTGCCACGTCCTGTCCCAGAACAGCACAGCCGTAAGGGAGGAAGACCAGTGATCGCATCTGTGGTGGCGCCGGGAGAGTGCCAGGTCTGGTGGGCCGGCCCGCGGGACCATCCGGAGGAGACCCTGCTGTCGGTGCTCAGCGAGCCCGAGCTGGAGCGGGCCGCGCGGTTCCGCCGCGAGCCCGACCGCAGGCGGTTCCTCACGGGGTCGTGGCTGCTGCGCACCGCGAGCGCCGTGCAGTTCGGGATCCGTCCCGAGGAGGTGGTGGTGGACCGGTCGTGCCCGGACTGCACCAGGTACCACGGCAAGCCGCGGGTCCGGGCGCGCGGCTTCCCGCTGCACGTGTCGGTCTCGCACTCGGAGGACCGGGTGGCGGTGGCGGTGACGGCCGAGGGGCCGGTGGGCGTGGACGTGGAGGCCGTACCGGCCGACCCGGTGGACGACCTGGCCCGCTGCGCGCTCACCGAGGCCGAGCTGACCGTTCTGGAGGCGTTCCCTCAGGAGGACAGGTACGAGGCGTTCGCGAAGGTCTGGGTGCGCAAGGAGGCGGCGCTCAAGGCCACCGGGCACGGCCTGCGGGTGCCTCCGACGGAGGTGGCGGTGAGCGGGCCGGCGGAGGATCCGGCCCTGCTGAGCTGGCCGCTGGACATCCCGCCGGAGAGCCTGCGTTTCCGCGTCCTGTCGCCCGGCAGCGGCTACGTCGCCGCGGTCGCGGTGATCACCGGCCGTCCGGTCGAGGCGGTGGAGTTCCACCTGCCCGCCGCGCGGGCAGACTTCGCACGTGGCCCCGTGCCGGGGCCGCTGGCCGGCGTCGCGTGAGCAGGAGGACGATCCAGATGAAGGGGACCTTCCTCCTCCTGCCGGGCTCCTGGTCGGGCGCGTGGATCTGGGAGCCTGTCGTCCGGCGGCTGCGCCTGCTCGGGCACGACGCCCGCGCCGTCACCCTGCGCGGCCTGTCCGGGCCGCGCGACGACGTCGCGGGGGTCGGCCTGGAGACGCACGTCGACGAGGTGCTGACGCTGCTGAAGAACGAGGGGCTGCGCGACGTCGTGCTCGTCGGGCACAGCTACTCGGGGCTGGTGGCCGGGCAGGTCGCCGACCGGGCGCCGGGCCGCGTCGCGCACACCGTGTACGTCGAGGCGTTCCTGCCGCACGACGGCCGTTCGATGTTGCACGCCTTCCCCGACCGGCAGCGGGAGCAGGAGCTGCGCCTGATCGAGACGGGCGGGGGCCGCTGGCCCGCCCCCGACCACACCCTGGTGGCCGAGGGACAGGGCCTCACGGCGGCGCAGGCGCGCTGGCTGGCCGCCCGGTTCGTCGGCCACCCTGGGCGCGCCGTGGCCGACCCCGCCGTGCTCAGCACTCCGCTGGAGCGGCAGAAGGCCAGCTACGTCGTCTGCGCCCTGGACCACTTCCAGGGCAGTCTGTCCCCCGACGTGTCCGCGCTACGCGCCGAGCCGTCGTGGGACTTCCACACCCTGGACACGGGCTGCTGGCCGATGGTGTCAGCGCCCGGCCCGCTCGCCGCTCTCCTGTCCGGCACGCTCGCCGGCCTCCGCTGAGTGGCCGGCGACCTCGGGACCCGGTGCTAGCCCGGGCCGCGAGGAGCCGGGAAGCAGCCGCCGCAGCGAACCGGCGTGCAGGAACCACAGCAGGCCCAGCGCCACGACCAGGAGAAGGGCGCTGAAGACCCACTCGTTCGACCCGCCCGGCCCGTAGACGCGGCCGCCGGAGCCGATGTCCACCGCGCGGACCGGCTGCCCGGCCTGGTGGGTGTAGCGGTCGCTGCCGTAGATCTCGACGTCCGACCGGCGGATGGCGCCGTCGTCGGAGCGGAAGTCCCCCGTCCAGACGCAGGACTCGTGCCCCGGATGCGTGATGCACGACAGCGTGCGCGGCACGAACACCCCGGGCGCGCCGTCGGCGCGGGCGGCACGGACGACCGTGCCGAGGTTCGGCACGGTCAGGACCAGCAGGAAGCCCGCCACCAGGCTGAGGACGAACGAGAAGGCCGGGGAGACCCCGCGGCGCCCGGAGCCCGCCATCACGCGGGCGACACGGCGCAGGCGCAGCGCATCGCCGCCCGCTCGGCCGGGCGGGGACGGCGGTGCAGGAGCATGGCCACCACCATGGGCACGAAGACCAGCCCGTTGTAGAACAGGTGCAGCTCCATGCGCGGGACGAGGAGCTGGATCATGCTCGTCGGCACCGGCCGGCCCAGCAGGTTGTTCCCGGTGATCGCCTGGAGGAGCAGCAGCAGGTGCTCCAGGTGGTGCCAGACCTGGATGCCCAGGGAGATGTTCCACCACGTACGTGACCTGCCGGTGAAGCCGGACCGCAGCATGAGCAGGCCGATGAGCATCAGCAGCGCGTAGCCGTAGTGCATCCACTCGGAACTGACCAGCCAGGGGAAGGGCATGCCGAGGACGCCGCGCGCCTCCTTCAGCGGCCAGCCCAGCACGTAGACCTGGATGGCCTGGGCGACGTGCTCGGCCCAGTGGGCCAGCACCACGACGAGGTAGAGGGTGAGGGCGGGCTTGTGGTACCGGGTGTTGAGCGCGGTCAACAGGCCGGTCGGCGTCGACACCGTGTGGGTGGCCATGCGAAACCTCGGCTTCCGGGATCGTCGGTCACGCGTCGTCCCGGCACGGCGAGATCGCCGGTGGATGGTTTCGGTCCCCTTCGAATGCGCCCGCTCCGGGAGATCGCGGAATCAGTGTCCGTCGCGAACCCGGGCCTGACAACTCACAAATTGCGCGGTAGTCCGGCGAGCAGTTGCTTGGTGGTCAGGGTGACGCCGCAGCGGCCGGCGACGTACCCGAGCGCCTGCCGGTGGTCGGCGGCGGTGAGGTCGGCGACGGCGTCGGCCACCACGTACGGCTGGATGTCGTGGGTGAAGGCGTCCAGCGCGGTGGTCAGGACGCCGATGTGGGCGTAGACGCCGGCGATGAGGAGCTGGTCGCGTCCCGACTCGCGCAACCACCACAGCAGGGTGGTCTCGTGGAAGGCGCTGTAGCGCCGCCGGGTGAAGATCCAGTCGCCCGGCCCCGGGGCGAGCTGGTCGGGGAATCCGCGCCGGGCGGGCTCCAGTCGGTCGCTGCGCCGCCAGAAGTCCTTCGCCAGCCCCTGCTGCTCGCCGGTCAGCAGGCCCGGCTGGGCCGCGTAGGCCACCGGGACGCCGAGGCCCGCGCACAGGTCGCGCAGTGACCTCACGTTGCGTACCAGGTCGGTCAGCGGGGCCTCGCCGGGTGGGAAGAGGTCGAGGCAGGCGTGCTGGAGGTCCACCAGGAGCAGCACGGCCCGGCGCGGGTCGGGTGTCCAGGTGACCGCGGCGGGCGGCAGCTCGGCGGCGTCCGGCATCGGATAGGGCTCGATTTCTGAAATGACCGGCACGGCGACCTCCGAATTTCTCTCAGCTTTTTGAGGCTGTTTTCATGATGTGCCGCCGGCGCCGCCCGGGAAATGCGGAACGGCGGCAGGAAGCTGACTTCCCGCCGCCGTTTCCAGCCATTCCCTTTTTCCCGGGCATACGCCGGCCTGCCGGATCCACGGTCACAGTCCGGCCGCCGCCCGCAGGTCCTCGGTACGATTCACCCGCTCCCATGTGAACTCGTCCCGGCCGAAATGCCCGTACGCGGAGGTGGCGGCGTAGACGGGACGCAGCAGGTCGAGGTCCCTGATGATCGCGGCCGGGCGCAGGTCGAACACCTCGCGCACGGCGTCGTGGATGCGTCCCTGGGGCACGCGTTCGGTGCCGAAGCACTCCACGAACAGGCCCACCGGCCGCGCCTTGCCGATCGCGTACGCCACCTGGACCTCGCACCGCCCGGCCAGCCCGGCGGCCACCACGTTCTTGGCCACCCAGCGCATGGCGTAGGCGCCCGACCGGTCGACCTTGGAGGGGTCCTTGCCGGAGAAGGCGCCGCCGCCGTGCCGGGCCATGCCGCCGTACGTGTCGATGATGATCTTCCGGCCGGTCAGGCCCGCGTCGCCCATCGGGCCGCCGACCTCGAACCGGCCCGTGGGGTTGATCAGCAGCCGGTCCCCGGTCGTGTCGATCCCCGCCCCGGCCAGCACCGGCTCGACGACCTCGCGCGTGATGTCGGGGGTCAGCAGCTCCTCCAGCGCGACGTGCGCCGCGTGCTGGGTGGAGACCACGACGGTGTCCAGGCGCACCGGCCGGTCGCCCTCGTACTCGACGGTGACCTGCGTCTTGCCGTCCGGCCGCAGGTACGGCACCGTACCGGCCCTGCGGACCTCCGCCAGCCGCCGGGCCAGCCGGTGGGCCAGCATGATGGGCAGCGGCATCAGCTCGGGCGTCTCCTCGCACGCGTAGCCGAACATCAGCCCCTGGTCGCCGGCGCCCTGCCGGTCCAGTTCGTCGGCGTCGTCCGCGCCGCGGTGCTCGTAGGCGTCGTCCACGCCCAGCGCGATGTCGGGCGACTGGGTGCCGATCGACACCGACACGCCGCACGAGGCGCCGTCGAAGCCCTTCTGGGAGGCGTCGTACCCGATCCCGAGGACGGTCTGCCTGACCAGGGCGGGGATGTCGACGTACGTCTGCGTGGTGACCTCGCCCGCGACGTGCACCATGCCCGTGGTGATCAGCGTCTCGACCGCGACCCGGCTGCCGGGGTCCTTCTCCAGCAGGGCGTCCAGGATGCTGTCGCTGATCCGGTCGGCGATCTTGTCGGGGTGGCCTTCGGTGACGGATTCGGAGGTGAACAAACGGCGTGACACGACCGCCCCCTCAGTAGGGCAGCCGGCGCCCCGAAGGGGTGCGCAGGTCGAGAGCGGTCACCGGAGTACGCGGTTTCCTGGGCTTCGGCAGATGAATCAGTTTTGGCATGAGAACGGCTCCACATCCTGGCGGCGGGAAACAATTCGAATTTCCCGGACACAGATCATCCAAGATCGGCGTCGAGCATTCTTCTCCGATGACCTGCGCGACGAAGGTTCGGTTCCGAGAATAACCACGGCCGGGCGTGCCGGGTTCTTTCGCTGTGCGGCATCGGAACCGGTCGGGCAATCCAGGAGATGCCCCGGCCGCGCGGAGGGGCCACGATGCACGTGATGCCCTTTCCCGGGCGGATCACCTACGCCGGGTCCCGGCCGCCCCGGCGATGAAAGGCTGATCATGAACGGAATCAGCGCGGAGATCGGGATCATCGGCGGGAGCGGGTTCTCCTCGGTCGCCGACGGCGCACGCGAGGTCACGCTCACCACCCCGTACGGTGAACCGTCCGCCCCGCTCTCGCTCACCGAGGCGGGTGGCCGCACGGTCGCCTTCCTGCCCCGGCACGGCCGCGACCACCGCCGGCCGCCGCACCGCATCAACTACCGGGCGAACCTGTGGGCGCTGCACTCGGTGGGCGTGCGCCAGATCCTGGCGCCGTGCGCGGTCGGCTCGCTCCGGCCCGAGCTGGGGCCGGGTGTGATGGTGGTGCCCGACCAGCTCGTGGACCGGACCTCCGGACGGGCCCGTACGTACTTCGACGACGCGGCCGTGCACGTGCCCTTCGCGGACCCGTACTGCCCGGTGGGCCGCGAGACGGCGCTCGGCGCCGCGGCGGCGACCGGCCAGGACTGCGTGGACGGCGGGACGATGGTGGTGATCGAGGGCCCGCGCCTGTCCAGCCGGGCCGAGTCCCAGTGGTACGCGGCACAGGGCTGGTCGCTGGTCGACATGACCGGCTGCCCCGAGGCGACGCTCGCCCGCGAACTGGCCCTGTGCTACGTGCCCGTCGCCCTGGTGACGGACCTGGACGCCGGGCTCGGCGTGGGCCCGGAAGCACGCCGGGACGAGCTGTTCACGATCTTCCACGAGGGGCTGGACCGGTTGCGGGCGCTGGTCCTGGCGACGGTGGGACGGCTGCCGCGCGTCCGCGCGTGCGGGTGCCCGCGGGCCCTGGAGGACGCCGCCCTGCCTGCCGAGGAGAACCACCTCGGCTCCCTGCCCGCCTGACGGGAACCCGCGGACAGACGGAAACCCGGGTTCCCGCCGCACCGCGGGAACCCGGGTCGGATCGCGCGGCCTACACCGCCGTCGGCACGTGCGCGTCCAGGGCGACGCGCTCCACCAGGGCCTCCAGGTTCGGGTCGGCGTCGAAGACGTCGCCGACGTCGATGGAGATGCCCAGTTCCTCCTTGATCCGCCCGACCAGCCGCGCCGCGGCTGCGAACTCCCCTTCGAGGTCGGAGAACGTCGCCGCCTCCAGTCCCTCGGGCACGTCGAGCACGTCGTACCAGATGTCGCCGACCTTCTCCCGGAGCTCGGAGAGGCTCAGTTCGCCGGTCATGGGCCGTCCCTTCTCAAGGTCTGCACGTGATTCTCGCAACGGGCCCACGGACCTACATCTCCGAGAGTGCCCTGGCCCTGACCTGGCCGAGCACGGCGTCCAGCGTGCCGTCGTGGAGCAGCGTGGCCAGGTCGACGGCCACGCCGAGGCGGTCCCGGATCTGGGCGGCCATCCGCAGCGCCGCCAGCGCCGTGCCGCCGAGCTCGCCGAAGGTGGCGTCGCTCTCGTGCGCGCCGACGTCGAGCACCGTGTTCCAGATGTCGGTGACGTGCCTGTCGACGTCCACCGGGTCCGTGTCGCGCACAGCGCCCTCCCCTGAGCCTCCCTGGGGCGACGATAAGGCGGGGGCGAGGGCGGGCGCTTGTCCTCCCGTGCGCACTTCCCCCGGGACGCCGGCCACCGGGTCAGGACGCGGCCCGCTCCGGCTCCCGGGTGCGCGACAGCGCGCGGACGATGCGGGCGTGCCCCTCGTTCCCCCTGGCCAGCACCTCGGCCACCGGGCCGTCGTCGGCGGCGCGCAGGGCGGCGGCGACGCGGCCCAGGTCGCGGGTCATCGCCTCCAGCAGGTCGGCCACCGGGCCCGCGTTGTGCGCCAGGATGTCGCGCCACATGCCGGCGGGGCTGCCGGCCACCCGGGTCACGTCCCGCAACGCGCCGGCGGCCAGCGGCAACGCGCCCATCTCCCCCGGGTCCCCGTCCGGGCCCTGCGCCGCGAACCTGGCGGCCAGGGCCGCCGACAACACGAGCGGCACGTGCGACACCGCCGCGGCCGCCCGGTCGTGGGCGTCCGGCGCGAGCAACGTCACCTCGGCCCCGCAGGCGGACGCGAGCGCCGACACCGTACGCAGGGCGCGCGGCGAGAGCGCCGGGTGCGGGCACAGCGCCCACGTCCTGCCCTCGAACAGCCCCGCCCGCGCCGCCCCCGGTCCGGAGATCTCGCGCCCGGCCATCGGGTGGCCCGGCACGTAACCGGTCAGGTCGCAGCCGATCCGCTCCGCCTCGGCGAGGACGCGCGTCTTGGCGCTGGCCACGTCCGTGTAGACCGTGCCGAGCCCTCGGGCCTGCGCCTCGCGCAGGACGGCGGCCACCGACGACGGCGGCGTGGCGATGACCACCACGTCGGCCGGGCCGTCCCCGGCCCGCAGCGCGGTGCCCGCCCCCATCCGCGCGGCCTGCGCCAGCGCCCACGGGTCGTGGTCGGCCAGCTCGACGCGCACGCCCGCCCGCCGCAGCGCGCACGCCACGGACGTGCCGATCAACCCACAGCCGATCACCACGACACGGCGGATTGGGGACATGGCCAGAACCTCACTTCCCTCGGACGTCACTCCCCCATCGTCGCGGCGCCCGGCCCCCGGCGGCGGTACGCGACCCGTCTTCTTGCTGCCGCCCCACGGCACGTTCCTGCCAGCGCAACCCCAGGTCAAGCCCCTGTACGCGCTCCTACGATCACGACATGTCCTACCACGACCTGCTGTCCCGGCCGGTACGCCCGCCCGACCGCGTCCTCCGCTACGGCGACAGCCACCCCGACCAGGTGATCGACGTCTACGAGGGCACCGGCCGCCCGCCCCTCGTCCTGCTGCACGGCGGCTACTGGCTGGCCGGGTACGACCGGCGGCACACCCGTCCCATGGCCGCCGCCCTGGCCGCGCTCGGCCACACCGTCTGGTTGCCCGAGTACCGCCGGGTGGGCCAGGAGGGCGGTGGCCACCCGGGGACGTTCGACGACGTCTGCGCGGCGCTCGGGCTCGTCCTGGCGGAGTGCCCGTCCGGGGTGTTGCTGGTGGGCCACTCCGCGGGTGGCCATCTCGCGTTGTGGTCGGCGCTGCGGCACCGCCTGCCGCCCGGCTCCCGGTGGCACGGCGATCCGGCGATCCTGGGAGTGGTGGGCCTGGCCGCCGTCTGCGACCTGGGTGAGGCGTTCACGGCGGGGCTCGGCGGCGGCGCAGCGCGCGCCCTGCTCCACGACCGGGACGACCTGCTCGACGAGGTGGACCCGATGCGCCTGCTGCCCTACGACCGGGGGCCGCTGGTGCTGGTGCACGGGGTCAAGGACCGGGTGCTGCCCGTGTCGATGAGCCGCCGCCTGGCCGCGGGCGAGACGTCGGCGATCCTGGTCGAACCGGCGGACGCCGGGCATTTCAGCCTGATCGACCCGCTGTCGAGCGCCTGGCCGCTGATCACGGCAGCCGTGGAAGCCGCGGCTTCAGAGGGTGTGGAGGCCGCGGCTTCGGATGGTTTGGCGGGTCAGGAGAGTTCGACCGCGCGTTCCGGGCAGTTGGCGGCGGCCAGGTGGGCCGCCCGCTGCTCGTCCGGCGGCACGACCCCGTCGCCGAGCGCCTGCCCGTAACCCTCCTCGTCCTCGCCGAACAGCGCGGGCGCGAGGTCGTGGCAGCGGCCGTGTCCTTGGCAGCGCTCGGGGTCGATGCGTACGTTCATGGCGGTGCTCCCTTCGGGGGCGGGGGCGGGGGCGGAAGTGGGGGCGGTGAGCGCGCCGACGACGCGGGCGAGCAGGGCCGCCCACTCCTCGTCGTCGACGGCGTGCAGGTCGGGTGTGACCAGGGCGCTGCCCATCGACAGCAGCAGGCAGAAGTGGGCCAGCGCGGCGGGCGACAGCGCCGGGTCCAGCTCCCCCCGGTCCTGGGCGAGGCGTACCAGCGCGGCCATGGATCCGGCGCTCTCGCCGACGTGGTCGCGCATGGGCCTGGCGACGTCCTCGTCCCGGCGGGCGGCGACGAGGGCCTCGACGATGAGGTAGCCGCGGGCGTCGCGGCGCTGCGGCAGCCAGCGTCCGATCTCCAGGAGCAGATCGGGGACCGGCCGGTCGGGGTCGGCGGCGAACAGGTCGGCCAGCCGCCGCCGGCCGTGCGCGCCCAGCGCCGCCACGAGCAGTTCGGCCTTGGAGCCGAAGTGCGCGTACAACGCGCCGTTGCTCACCCCGGCGGCGGCGGCGATGTCCGCGACACGGGTGCCGTCGTAGCCGCGCTCGGCGAACACTTCGGCGGCGGCGCGCAACAACCGTTGACGAGTCTCCGCGGCGGTGACGCCGGCGATTCGGCCCATGGCAGCATTAAACAGCCCGCCCACCCGGAACGTGACCACCGAACGAATCACCACACCCGCCCGGCGTAACCGGTCACCCGGTCACCTTCCTCCCCGGCGGGCTTCGATCACCCGATGCGCAGCGGGAGCGTACGTGGTCCGCGTACCTGGCTGGCGGCCCAGGTGACGGCGTCGGGGTCGGCGAGGGTGAAGTCGGGGATGCGCTGGAGCCAGACGTCGAGTGCGGTGCGGAGTTCCATGCGGGCCAGGTGGGAGCCGACGCAGCGGTGGATGCCGAGTCCGAAGGCGGCGTGGCGGTTGACCTCTCGGTCGATGAGGACGTGGTCGGGGTGGTCGACGTGGGCGGGGTCGCGGTTGGCGGCGGGGAAGGAGAGCAGGATCCAGTCGTCGGCCTTCATGTCGACGCCGTTCCAGTGCATGTCGTGCTTGACGAGGCGGGCCATGGTGACGGGCGCGTAGGCGCGCAGGAATTCCTCCACGGCCGTCGGGAGGAGTGCGGGTTCGGCGACCAGGCGCCGTCGGTCCGCCGGGGTCTTGGCGAGGTGCCAGAGTGAGGCGCCGATCGCGCTCCAGGTGGTGTCGATGCCCGCGATCAGCAGCAACGTCATCGTCCCGACCACATGGACCGGGTCCAGCTTCGCGCCGTTGAGCTCGGCGTCGAGCAGGTACGTCGTGAGGTCGTCGCGCGGGTCGGCCAGGTGGTCGTGGATCTGCGCGACCAGGTAGTCCGACAACTCGGAGATGCGTTCGAGCCGTTTCTCGGTCGGCTCGTTGACGCTTTCCAGGGCGTTCTCCACGAACCCCTGGAACCGGTCGGCGTCCTCGAGCGGGAAGCCCAGCATGTCGGCGATCACCCGCATCGGGATGTACTGGGCGTACTCGCGGGCCGCGTCCACGACCTCCCGCCCCTCCAGGCCGTCGATCAGCTCGTGGCACAACGCCCGCGTCGACGCCTCACGCCGCGCGACGGCCGTCTTGGTGAAGGCCGGGAGCAGCAGCTTGCGGGCGTCGTGATGGAAGGGCGGATCGGACGAGATCGGCGGGACGCCGCCCACCGGCGCGAGCTCCCGGGGCGGCTTGACATTGCCGACGACGACCGCCCGCGAGGAGAACCGGTCGGTGTCGTACGCGATGGCCGCGACGTCCTCGTAGCGGGTGGGGATCCACACGCCGCCGAACCGCTCGGTGTGCGCGATCGGGCAGCGTTGCCGCAGGTCGTCCTGGATCGGGTACGGGTCGGCGGCCCATTGGGGGTCGACGTGGGAGAAGTCGGTGGCCCAGTCGGAGACCGGATCGGTGACGATCTCGCTGACGGTACCGCGCAGGCGGTTCCTGCGCGTCTCTTCCAGCTCCGGGCCGAAACGGTCGTCCACGGTCATCTCGCAGCTCCATCCCTGACGTCGATGCACCGGCCGGAGTCGATCTGAGTCTTCACAACCTGGCTCCCCTTCTTACGTCCTCGTCTGCCTTCCGTTCGGGGTGGTTCACGTCACTGAACCGAATTAAAAAAGCATTCATTTGATACGTCAAGACTTCCCCGCGAAACCGTTGTCAGTGTCTGGCGGCCTTGGAGATGACAGTCCGTCACAGCAACTGGAAGCGGACATGGAAGTGCGCCATCGAAGTTGACAGTAGCGGCGTGTACGGCAGGAGGTTCGGCCCCGGAGATGGCGGCGATCTGGCCTCGGCGGCTGGCGTTGGTGGTGGCACCGGCGTACAGCGAGTCGTTCGCGTCGTGGGTCGAGCGGATGGCCCTGCTGAACGGATGCCCCCTCGCCGAGGCAGGGCGACCCGAGCAGCATTACGACGAGTACGACGCCGGCGGGAGCGAGTACGACGACCCTGCAGAGGCGTCCGCATGACCAGCCGCGACGGTCACAAGACGGCCGCCGCGGTTGCGGCCCGCCGCCACAGCGCCTTGGCTGCCCTCGACCGAGTCCACGCCGCGATCGCGCGGATGCGACGCGAGAAGGTCCCGATCAGCGTCACCTCCGTCAGCCGTCGAGCTGAAGTCTCCCGAACCTTCCTCTACTCCAACTCGCAGGCCAGAGCAGCCGTGGCCGAAGCCCAGATCGACACGCGGACACGGCTCGCGCAAGAGCGGGACGACCAAGACGCAGCGCAGGAAGCGACCTGGCGGGAACGTGCCCTCAACGCCGAGGACGCGCTGAAGGCCGCCCACGCCGAAATCGTCCAGCAGCGGTCCCGGATCGGCGAGCTCATGGGGCAGGTCCGCGATCTGGAGGCCGAGTGGACCCAGGAGGCCATCCAGCGCATCACCACTGAGAACACCACCCATCAAACAGCGAGTACGGCAACTCACCACCGACAACCGGACCTTGGAGGAGCGGTTGAAGGCCGCACGGGCGAACCTTCGGTTCCAGGACCGTCGCCTTGCCGACCTCGAAGCACAGTTCGCCGACCCCGGCACGGCGACCTGAGACACGACCCCCGGCTTGCCAGCGGCTGCCCGACTTGTTGACGTCGGGTAGCCTCTGCCAGGCTGTTCGGGTGGTGACGTTGAGGTGCAAGTCGTTCGTTGGATCAGCGACGAGCCGCAACCAGGCTGGGTCGAGGCCAGGTTCACCGATGCGCATGGCCGTCGATGGACCTTCTTCGACAAGCCTCCCATCTTCGAAAACGGAGCAGAGCTGACCCCGGAGGCCTCCTATCCTCAAGAGGCTGGTCTGGCCTGCGAGGTGACCGGGACGCAGATCTGGACCGACGGCCGGGAGATCCTCTCGATCTCAACGAGCGCTGCAGGCGTGGACTTCACAGTGGGTGATCGACCAGTTCGAGCGGCTGCGTGACTTCGAACGCACTCATATGACGCTTCCCGAGGACTGGCGCCACGCGTCCTTCGGAAGCAGCCGCCACCTGCGGCTCACCAAGGATGAGCTCACGCAACTCGCCGACCAGCTCAATGCCGTGTTGAAGCCGTGGCGCGAATTGACCCAGGCGCGCGTCGAGTCGAGCGAGCCTCCGCCGGACACACGCCCGATCTTTATCTTCTACCACGCGTTCCCCGAAGAGCCCTGAGGAGCCTTCCATGTCCTTCATGCATGAGGAGTGGGGCCGCGCTCACCTCGCTGAACAGCAAGCCGCGGCCGAACGATTACGCATGATCCCGCCGCACTCACGCAAGCGCGTTCTTCCTCGTATCCGCGGTCGGTTCGCGGTCACCCTCCGCCGCCTCGCCGACCACCTCGAACCTTCCCGATGCTCCTGAGGTCGCCGGGCCATTGACGCCGAGATGCTCCGGCTTGCCCAGCCTGGAGCATCTGACCGTCGCATGGTCCCTGCGCGGACCAAGAAGAACGATCTTCCGCCGACTACTGTCCATATCGATAGCGCGAGCGCCGCCGAAACTACTGGGCCAAAATGGCCCGCATGTCTACCATGCCCGAAGATCACGTTGAGACCGCAAATCCCTCCCCGCTCAACGACTACGACAGGATCGCCGAGGGTTACACGGCCGAGAACGAGACCAGCCTCGTCAACGCGTACTACGCGCGGCCCGCGATGCTGGAGCTTGCCGGGAATGTGACCGGAAGGCGCATCCTCGACGCCGGCTGCGGCTCGGGTCCCCTGTTCTCTGAGCTGCGCGATCGAGGCGCCACCGTGACCGGCATCGACGCGAGCGTCGGGATGCTGGAGCAGGCCCGGCAGCGGCTGGGCGCTGACGCGGATCTGCAGGTCGCCGACCTGGCCAGTCCCCTGCCATTCGACGACGAGACGTTCGACGACGTCGTCGCATCCCTGGTGCTGCACTACCTGGAAGACTGGGGACCGACACTGACCGAGCTGCGGCGCGTGCTGAGACCCGGCGGCCGGCTCCTCGTCTCGGTCCACCACCCTTTCGGGATCGCT
Source organism: Nonomuraea sp. WAC 01424 (assembly GCF_003947315.1). NCBI lineage: Bacteria > Bacillati > Actinomycetota > Actinomycetes > Streptosporangiales > Streptosporangiaceae > Nonomuraea > Nonomuraea sp. WAC 01424. Next base: position 179,740 of record NZ_QHHZ01000010.1, on the reverse strand, counting down.
CTCCACCAGCACATGACCGGGGAGAAGCCCAAGTACTTCGAGACCCGCAGCCGGATCGACGAATGGACCATGGGCGGGCAGACCGCACAGATGAGGTTCTGGGACCGCCCACTGCACGCGATGACTGAAGCCTTCACCGCGGCGGGCTTTCGCATCAGCGTCATCAGCGAACCACCGTTCATGCCGGAAGCCCGCGAACTGTTCCCAGAGGAGCTCCGCGAGATCACCGGCACGAGGTTCCTGTGCTTCTTGTTCTTCGTTCTCGAAGCCAGGTAACAGCACCTCGTCACGATCGGTTGTGGTGACTGAGCGTTCAGCGGGCGATTCCAACCAGCTGAAGCGCTCAGTCATACTCTGGGCAGCAATTGATCTTCGGCTCTGTACTGTCAACTTCGATGACGCAAACGCTGGTATTTCGATATCCGTCGAACTGACAGTGCCCAGGTCCGGGGCGGGTCTCACTGTCATCTTCGGTGCCTCCAGACAGTCAGTACGGCACCAGGAATGTCAGTCCGTTCGCGTGCTTGATCCGGATCTGCCGTATGTCTGCGCCGCCGAGACCGCCGGGCCAGAATGGCCCGCATGCCTACGATGCCCGAAGATCACGTTGAGACCGCACACCCCTCCGCACTCAACGCCTATGACATGATCGCCGAGGGGTACACGGCCGAGAACGAGACGAGCCTCGCGAACGCGTACTACGAGCGGCCCGCGATGCTGGAGCTGGCCGGGGACGTGACCGGAAGGCGGATTCTCGACGCCGGCTGCGGCTCGGGGCCGCTGTTCGCCGCGCTGCGCGATCGAGGCGCCATCGTCACCGGCATCGACGCGAGCGCCGGGATGCTGGAGCAGGCCCGACGCCGGCTGGGTGCCGACGCGGAGCTGTGGGTCGCCGACCTGGCCGGCCCGCTGCCCTTCCCCGACGGCACGTTCGACGACGTCGTCACGTCCCTGGTGCTGCACTACCTGGAGGACTGGGGACCGACACTGGCCGAGCTGCGACGCGTACTGAGGCCTGGCGGCCGGCTCCTCGTCTCGGTCGACCATCCTTTCGTGATCGCCCTCATGGGCGTCATGGCCGGGGAAAGGCCCAAATACTTCGAGACCCGTAGCCGAACCGAAGAATGGACCATGGGTGGGCAGACCGCCCGGATGAGCTTCTGGCACCGGCCGCTGCACGCGATGACCGAGGCCTTCAGCGCGGCAGGCTTTCGCATCAGCGTCATCAGCGAACCGCCGTACGTGCCGGAAGCCCGCGAACTGTTCCCCGAGGAGTTCCGCGAGATCACCGGCACGAGGTTCCTGAGCTTCCTGTTCTTCGTACTGGACGCCGGCTGACGGAGCCGCCCAGCCCTTGGCGCTGCCACGCCGGGGCCTGCTGATCATCTTGACCACCCTTCGTGATCTCGGCACCATGCCGACATGAGTGCCGGCCTGATCCGCAGGGCCGGTTGGGATCAGATCGTCCTCTGGACACCCGGCGTTCCCGGCTCCGGCTCGTGGCCGCCACCGGGCGAGATCGTGAAACCCAAGCTCACGATCGCCCAATGGCTTCTCGCGATCGACGTCCACGAACGCTGGGCCGCAGCCGCCGATCGCACCGGACGTCACGAAGCCGCCGCCCAAGAACGCGAACTCCGAGAACTGATTCTCTCCCGGCTTCAAGCGCACGGGATTCCGACTTCCTGAAGACTCCACGGGCGACTCCGCGGGCCTCTCCGGGCCAGTGGGCGCGTCAGCGGTCGCCGTGCGCGTCGGTGAGGACGGCGCCGATCTCCGCCATCCGCTCGGCCGCGTAGCCGGGGTCGATCAGTGCCTCGGGGGTGTGGAGGCCGGGCGGTACGGGGGCGCCGCGCAGGCCGAGCAGTCGTTCGACGCCGAGGGCGACGCCGAGCGCCGTCAGGGGGCGCTGCCCCTCCGGGTGGTGGAGGTAGCGGCTCGTCCTGAGTGGCGCGCCCGCGCGATCCACGCCTTCGAGGTCGATCCTGACCTCCGTGGACGCGGGCCCGCCGCGCCGCCTGCCCGCCGATTCACCGATCGCGAACGCGAAGCGGACGTTGGGCGCGCCCGTCGCGAGGGCCAGGCTCGGCACGTCGAGGATGGGGACGATCTGGCCGGGCAACACGGTGCCGTCGACGCTGGTGACCTCCACCTCCGCGTCGGGACCGCCGACCCAGTGGAAGACGCCGTCGCGGCGGACGTGCCCCGCCGAGGCGGCGGCCAGCAGGCGTTCCATGTCCGCCGTGGCCGCGGGACCGCCGCTGTCCTGTTCGTCCAGCACGCCGCCGACCTCGATGGTGTCGAGCCGGTCGAACTCCCTGGCCAGGCCGAGCACCACGAGCACGACGAGCCCCGCGTACCAGTGGCTGGCCAGCAGGATCGGCGCCGCGCCGGCTCGCAGGCCGGCGGCGACGACCTCGGGTCCGATGTCGACCAGGCCGCTGGAGATGCTGACGTACGGCAGGCCGCGGTCCTGCGCGTAGCGCAGTCCGTTCAGGTGGCTGTCCCAGACCGTCGCCACGACCGCCGAGTGGCCGCCGGCCTCCTGGAGGCCGAGGTCGCCGCGCCGCAGATCGATGGTGGCGGCGGTCGCGCCGCCGAGCTCGTCGGCGACCCGCCGGGCGCGGCCGAGATCGCGGCCCGCGATCGTCAGCGGCAGCTCCGGGTACCACCGGCGCAGAAGGGTCGCGGTCGCCGCGCCCGCCTGGCCGGATCCACCCAAGATCAGTACGGAGTGCTCCATGGTGACGTCCTCTCACTAACCTACATTCTGTAACTTACATTTTGTAGCTTAAGCTGAGAGGCGACGCAAGGGAGGACGATGGCCACCGGATCGACTCGCCTGTCCAAGCCGGCCAGGCGGGAGCAGTTGCTCGACACCGCCATGTCGATCGTGCGCGCCCACGGCACCGACAACCTCACGCTGCTCAGCCTCGCGGAGGCCGCCGGAGTGAGCAGGCCGGTCGTCTACGACCATTTCGGCACCCGCCCCGGCCTGCTGATCGCGCTCTACCGGCGGCTCGACGAGCGACACCGGGCCGCCTCGGAGGAGGCCCTGCATGACGCCCCGGCCGTCCCCCGCGAGATCGCCCGCGTCCTGAGCGCCGCCTACTTCGCCTGCGCCACCGACATGCCGGAGTGGACCGCCGTCTCGGCCGCACTCAAGGGCAGCCAGGAGATGGAGGCGATCGAGCGCGAGCTGCTCGACGGGTACACGGACCTGATGGCCACCGCCCTGCGGCCGTACTCGGGGCTCACGCGGGAAGCACTCCGGCTCCGCTGCGTCGGCGTGCTGGGCGCGGCCGAGGCGATCGCCGCGGAGCTGAACCGGGGGCGTGCCACCGCCGCCGAGGCCATCGCGGCGCTGACGGACCTGACCGTCGGCAACATCGACGCCGCGGCCGCGGACTGACGCCGCCGCGATCCGCCGTACAGCGGCGAAGGCCAGGCCCCCGGGAGGGCGTCACCCCTCAGGCCGGCCGCAGCCCCTCCCCTGCCGTCTCGTGCACGCTGCGTCGAAGGGCATGCACTTCGGACGCTCGCGACCAGGCAGTAGTGCGAGGGACGATCTGAGAGATGCGCTGGTGGGACCAGCCCAGCGCGCCGCCGGCGTGGTAGGTGGTGCCGTAGGTGGCGCAGCCAGACGCCTGGCGTCACCTCGCGGCCTCGCGGGACAGGGTGAGGAGGCGGCGGGGGGTGTCGATCTTGGTGACGGTCACGGTGATCTCGTCGCCGGGCCGGGGTGCGCCGGCCGGGTCGCCGGTGGGACGGGGGAGGTGGATCAGGCCCTCGACGCCGTCCGCCACGCGGACGAAGACGCCGAAGCGTTCGACGGCCGCGACCGTGCCCGACAGGCGGCGGCCCGGGCGCCGACGTCCAGGAGGTCGGCCGCGGAGCGCCCGAAGGAGCTCCAGGAGAGGTCGAGCGGGCCGATGACGCCGACCGGACCGCCGTCGAAGGCGTCGAGCAGTACGGCCGCGCCCGATCGCGTGATCTCCGCGACGGTCCCGGAGAGCACGTCACCGGCGTTCACGGTCCGCAGGAACGCGGTGACGGGCGATTCCTCCTCCACGCCCCCATGATGACAGCCCAAGGCGGGTCCACCACGTCGTACGTGCTCGGTCAGGCGGGCAGGCGGGTTCTGAGGTGGGCGGCGGAGGGGTGTTCGAGCTCTTCGAGGAGGACCAGCGCCTGCCGCCACGCGCAGGCGGCGGCGTCCGGGAGGGCCGCCTCGTCCAAGGTGTCGCCGAGGCGGGTGAGCGTGTCGGCCTGGTGGTAGCGGTCGCCGGCGTCGCGGAACAGCTCGACGGCGCGCTCGTACCAGGAGACGGCCTCCTCGTGGCGGCCGAGGCCGTGGCAGGCGTAGCCGAGGCTGTCGCACGAGTTGGCCTGCCCGAGCCGGTCGTCGAGCCGCTGGTGCAGGTCGAGCGCCTGGCGGCAGTGGTCGAGCGCCTGTTCCTGGTCGCCGAGCTGGGCGTGGAACCAGCCGACGGCGTTGAGCGCGCGGGCCTGCCCGGTCAGGTGGCCCGACTCCCGGTACAGGGTGAGCGCCTGTACGGCGTGGCCGAGGGCGTCCTGGTGGTGGCCCTTCCAGCCGTACATGGTGGACAGGTTGCCGTGGACGCGGGCCAGGCCGGTGGACTCGCCGAGGTCGGCGTACAGGTCGAGGGCGAGCAGGAAGTGGCCGCGGGCCTCCTCGAAGCGGTCGGCGGCGGTGTTGGCCCAGCCGAGGTTGACGTGGGTGTACGCCTGCCCGAGCCGGTCGCCGCCGCGCCGGGCGGCGGCCAGCGCGGTGGTCTGGACGGCCAGGTGCTCGTGCCGCATCCCGCGGCGGTCGAGGAAGTCGGCGAGGGCCCAGCCGAGCTGCCAAGCATGCGTGTCGAACCCCTGGTCAGCGGCATGGGAGACGGCGGCGACGAGCACCGCGCACTCGGCGGTGAACCAGGCCAGCGCCGCCCGGTCGTCCACCGCCTCCTCGCTGACCGTGCCGTCGCCGGGCGGCACGGTCGAGATCGGGTCGCGGACCGGGTTCAGCAGCAGCGCCGCGGCGTGGGCGGCGTACAGGTAGTGGTCGAGGAGCCGGCGCGTCGCGGCGCGGCGCTCCGGCTCGGGGGCGAGCGCCTGGACGAGCTCGACGGCGTGGGCGCGCAGCAGGTCGTGGAAGGTGTAGCGGCCGGGGGCGTGCTGGGTCAGGAGGTGGGCGCGGCACAACTCGGCCAGCAGCGGGCGCGCCAGCGCGACCGGCAGGCCCGCGAGGCTGCCCGCGGCGGGCAGGCTGAGGTCGGGGCCGGGGTGCAGGCCGAGCAGCCGGAACAGCCGCCCGGCCTCGGCGCTGAGCCCCTGGTGGGACCAGGAGAAGACGCACCGGAGCTGCGTGCCGGGGCCGTCGGCGTCGAACGCGTCCAGGTTGTCGTGGGCGGCGGGCAGTTCCCCGGCGATGGCGGCCAGCGGGAACCCGGGGTGGACGGCCGCCCGCGCCGCGATGACGGCCAGCGCCAGCGGCAGCCGCGCGCACCGGGCGATGATCTCGGCCGTGGCGTCGGGCTCGGCGGCCACCCGTTCGCCGCCCAGCCGGCGGGCCAGCAGTTCCCGGGCCTCGGGGACGGACAGCAGGTCGAGGCGGAGCGGGTGGGCGCCCTCGGCGGCGATCAGGCCGGAGAGCTGGTCGCCGCTGGTCACCAGCACCAGGCAGCCGGGCGCGCCGGGCAGCAGCGGGCGTACCTGCTCGGCGTCGCGCGCGTTGTCCAGCACGATCAGCATCCGGCGTCCGGCCAGCAGGCTGCGGTACAGCCCGGTCCACGCCTCGGGGGTGGCCGGGACGCGGTTCGCCGGCACCCCCAGGGCATCGACGAGCACGCGCATGGCCTCGACCGGCGACGTCGGCCGTCCGCGCTGGTCGAAGCCGCGCAGGTTCACGTAGAGCTGGCCGTCGGGGAAGCGGTCGCGTACGCGGTGGGCCCAGTGGACGGCGAGCGCGGTCTTGCCCACGCCCGCGGTGCCCGTCACGGCGGCGATGACGACGCCGGTCGGCTGCTCCCCCGCCGCGGCGAGCAGGGAGTCCAGGCGGGCGAGCTCGGCGGCGCGGCCGGCGAAGCCGTACACGCCGGGGGGCAGCATCGCCGCGACGTGCCCGGCCGGGTGCGCGACGGGGACGGCCTCGGTCTGGGAACGCAGCAGCGTGTCGTGCAGACGCCGCAGGTCGGCGCCGGGGTCGAGCCCGAGTTCGTCGGCCAGCCGCTTCTGCAGGGCGCGGTAGGCGTCCAGGGCGTCGGCCAGCCTGCCCGTGCCGTGCAGCGCCCGCATCAGGAGCTCGACCAGGGACTCCCGGTAGGGGTGCTGTTCGACCAGTTCCAGGGCCTCGGCGGTGACCTCGTGGTGGCGGCCCGTCGACAGCTCCAGCGCCAGGCATTCCTCCACGGCGGCCAGCCGGCGTTCCTGCCAGATCCTGGCCGCGCCTTCGAAGGCCCGGCCGCGGATGCCGGCCAGGAAGGGGCCGCGCCACAGCGACAGCGCCTCGCGGTAGCCGGCGACGGCCGCGGCCGTGTCGGCGCGGGCGGTCTGCCGTGCCGCCGCGGTCAGGCTCTCGAAGGTCCGGGCGTCCCGGCCGCGTTCGCCGGGGTGCAACAGGTAGCCCGCCCGCTGCGTGGTGATCAGGCCGGGGGCGGCCCCGGCGTCGACCAGCGTCCGGCGTAACCGGGTGACCAGGTCCTGGATCTGCCGTCGCGCGGAGGCGGGCGGCTCCTCCCAGACGACGTCCACGAGCTGGTCGACGGTGACGACCCGGTCGGCGTCCAGGAGCAGCGCGGCGAGGGTCCTCTCCTGCCGCGGCCCGTGCAGCGCCACCCGGCGCCCGCCCACCCTGACGTCCATCGGTCCGAGCATGCCGAACCAGGCTGTGGCCATACACGTTCTCCCTTGTTCCAGGCCCTCGACGGCCTGGACATCACCGCTGTCCAATGGCGAGGACGCGGCGAGGATCCGACGAGGGTGGATCAAGGATCGGCCGTCCTAGCGTGATCCACGTGACCACGCCGTGAACCGGCGACCAATTACCGACGGCCGCGCCGGACCGAAACAGTCCGGCGCGGCCGATCCCTGTGCCCGGCGATTCACGACTCCCTGACGACGGTCCTGTCGCGCCCTCGGGGCGCCACGTCCTCCCGCTGAAAGGAACCCCACTAGTGATCGACAAGCTGAGGGCCGTCGCACGGACCGGCGGGCCCCCGCCGTCCGCGCGCCGGGCCGGGACGCTCGTCCTGGCCGCGGCACTCCTGTTGACCGCGACCCCCGCGCTCCCCGCGGCGCTGGCCGAAACCCCGCCCGTGCCCGCCGCGACCCCCGAGGGGACGGCGCTGGCCAAGGCCAGGACGTCGGGCAAGCCGGTGGAGGTGACCACCGCCCGCACCGAGACCGCCGACGTGCTGGCGAACCCGGACGGCACCCTGACGCTGCGCGAGCACCTGCGTCCGGTGCGCGCCCGGGTCGACGGCGCCTGGCGGCCGGTGGACGACACTCTGCGCCGCAACCCCGACGGCACGATCTCCCCCCGGGCCACGACGTTCCCGATGACGTTCTCAGGCGGCGGCGCCGGGCCGCTGGCGAGCCTGGTCAAGGACGGCAAGACGCTGTCGCTGACCTGGCCCTCGCGGCTGCCCGCCCCCGTGCTGGACGGCGACACCGCCACGTACGCCGACGTCCTGCCCGGCGTCGACCTGAAGATCATCGCAGAGTCCGACAGTTTCGTGCACCACCTGATCGTCAAGGACCGGGCGGCCGCGGCCGACCCCCGGCTGCGTACCCTGCGCCTGGGCATCCGCGGGACCGGCCTGAACGTCACCGCGACCGCCGAGGGCGGGATCACCGCCGCCGACGGCGGCGGCACGCCGGTCTTCTCGGCGCCGGTGCCGCGCATGTGGGACTCCTCCCACAGCGCCGCCGCCGCCAAGGGCCTGGACGCCTCCAGCGCGGCCGAGGCGGCCGGGGCGGACGAGGACGGCCCGGTGCGCAACGCGCCGATGAAGGCCGTCGTGGAGCCCGGCGCGGGCGGCGGCACCCTGCGCATCACCCCCGACCAGGCCCTGCTGGACGACCCGGCCACCGTCTACCCGGTGGTCATCGACCCGATCTTCAGCGGCGGCTACAAGAACCACTGGGCCAACGCGGTCAAGAAGGCGAGCAGCTCCGGCGTCGCCAACACCGTCTACTACGACGGCGGCAACCGGGTGGGCAGCGAGAACCCGCCGGTGGCCCGGGTCGGCCACGAGACCGACACCGGCCTGACCGCCCGCGCCTACTTCGAGATGAACATCAACGGCCTCCAGGGCGCGCGCATCATCTCGGCCACCTTCAACGTCTTCAACGTCTCCTCCTGGAGCTGCTCGGCACGCGCGGTGGATCTGGGCTGGACCGGCGGGATCGGCAACTGGGTCACCTGGAACAACCAGCCCGGCTGGATCCGCACCCTGCAGACCAAGTCCTTCGCCCACGGCTGGGGCTCGTGCGGGTCGGCGGGCGAGGACTTCGCCGACGGCGCGGTCGCCGGGGCGGTGCAGGAGGCGGCCAACAACGGCCAGAGCAACATCACCTTCGGGTTGCGGGCCCAGAACGAGAGCGACGCCTACGGCTGGAAGAAGTTCCGGGTGGACGGCACCAACCCGGTGCTCCAGGTCACCTACAACCGCGCCCCCCGCCTGGTCTCCAAGACCGCCTTCCAGGGGCCGTGGAACAACAACTCCTCCGACCGGGCGATCCCGTGCAGCGCCACCAACCCCTCCTGGGAGGTGGTCGGCAACACCGACGTCACGCTGACGGCGACGGGCAGCGACCCCGACGGCGAGAACCTCAACGTGGCCTTCGGCCTCTGGTTCCACAACGGCCCGGCGGTGCGGTCGGACAACCGCACGGTGGCCAGCGGCTCGACCGCGACCGTGACCGTGCCCGCCGACCAGTTGCAGGACGGCGGGTACTACTGGTGGTACGCCAGCGTCTCCGACGGCGTGGACGGCGACTGGTCCACCAACTCCTGCCCGTTCACGGTGGACAAGACGGCCCCGACCAAGCCGGTCGTCACCTCCGCCGACGGCCGCCGCATCGACGTGGGCGAGGTGCCGGCCCGCTACACCCGCAAGGTCACGCTGACCTCCAGCGACGCCCACCTGGACGGCTTCTGCTACCGGCTCAACCTCCCGCTGTCGGTGGGCGGGGGCAAGTGCGGGGGCGGCACCTACGTCAAGGCCGGGCCCGACGGCTCGGCGACCGTCGAGATCTACCCGCACCGCTGGCCCAACAACCGGCTGCACGCCGCCGCCATCGACGTCGCCGGCAACGTCTCGCCGTACGACGGGTCGCCCTCGCAATCGGCGAGCAACACCACGCTGATCGTCACCGCGCCGCCGGTCTTCGTGGCCGACCCCGACGGCATGGTGTCCGGCGACCGCGACGGCGCGCTGACCGGCGACGGCCGTCCCGACATCCTGGCCACCAACAACAGCGGCACGCTGCGGCTGTACGCCGGCCGGGGCGACGGCACCACCGACGGCGGCACCGACGTGGCCTACTCCGGCTTCGGCGGCGCGCTGCTGGCCCACCGCGGCGACTTCGTCGGCCCCGAGGACGGCATGGGCAGGGACGGCTACGAGGACATCTTCGTCCGCTCGACGTCGGGCAGGCTGTCGTTGTACCCCAACGAGGGCACCGGCTGGCCGTCCCACGAGGGCAGGCGTGAGCTGCGGCATCCCGGCGGCGGCGACTGGTCGGCGGCCACCCGGATCATCGCTCCCGGCAACATCGACGGCCGGCCGGGCGCCGACCTGATCGTGGTCGAGGGCGGCCGGCTCAACCTCTACACCGGCACCGTGGCCGGTCCCCTGGCCACGGCGGCCAACGGCGAGCTGGCCGCGCCGCGCGTCCTCGACGTCCCGTCCGGCGGGGCCGGCTCCGCGCCGATCAGCCTGGACGGCTACGACGCCTTCACGCCCGGCGACGTGATCGCCGACGCGGACGGCGACGGCTCCCCCGACCCGCAGAACGCCGCGGACGTCGTGCTGCGCCGCCGGGACAGCGGCGCGGTGACGCTCTACCCGGGCTCGTTCACCGACTCCGGCGAGTACGTGCTCGGCGAGGGACGCGCCTACGGCACCGAGACCTGGCCGGCCGCCGGCTACCCGTGGATCGCCGCGCCCGGCGACCTCCAGGGCACGGTCGCCGACGTCGACGGGGTCAAGACCTTCAGGCCGACCCCCGGCAAGGAGGGCCCCGACTTCTGGGTCGCCGCCCAGACCGCGGCGCTCTCCGACGGCTTGTACCTCTACCCGGGCTCGCCCGCCGGCAGGGAGCCGGCGGTCAACGTCGGCGGTCCGGGCTGGACCGGCTGGATCACCGGAATCTCCTGAACGGGGCCTGACGATGATGCGAAGAACAGTCATGGCCGTCGTGGCGGCGCTGGCGGCGGGGATGCTCCACCCGTCGCCGGCGCAGGCCGCACGGCCGGAATTCAAGATCCGTCCGGTGCAGAAGGAGCACTCGGTCCCCGGCGGGAAGGTCACCAGGGACGCTCCGGCGCCCCTGGCCGACTCCCAGACGCGGACGTGGAAGACCCCGCCCGCCGTCGCCTGGCCAGGGGCGGGCCGGGTGCAGGTGGACCTGCGCGCCGCCGGGCGGCAGGACGCGCGGGCGGGCAAGGCCGCGCCGGGGTGGAAGGGCGTACGGGCCGGGGAGCTGCCGGTCACCGTGGGCGTGCCCACCGCCGACGGGCCCGGCAGCGCCGAGGTCGAGCTGTCCTCCCGCGAGGACGCCGCCCGGGCGGGCGTGGACGGCCTGCTGCTGGCCGTCCGGCCCGACACGCCGGGCACGCTGTCGGTCAAGGTCGGGTACGGGACCCTCAAGGGCGCCTTCGGCGGCGACTGGGCCTCCCGCCTGTCCCTGGTCACGTTGCCCGGGTGCGCGCTGAGCACCCCTGACCTGCCGCAGTGCCGTACCAGGACGCCGCTCGCGGCGGTCAACGACACCGGGGCGGGCACGCTCGCCGCCGACGTGCCCGCTCCGGGCGTGGCGGTGCTCGCGACGGTCGCCGCGCCGAAGGGCGCGACCGGCACGTACGCCGCCACCTCCCTCGCGCCGTCCGGCACGTGGTCGGACGGCGGCAACTCCGGCGGCTTCGCCTACACCTACGGCATCGAGGTGCCGCAGGTGCCCGGCGGGCTCGCGCCGTCCGTCGAGCTGCTCTACTCCTCCTCCGCCGTGGACGGCCGGGTCGCCGCGACCAACAACCAGCCGTCCTGGCTGGGCGAGGGCTGGGAGTACGAGCCCGGCTTCATCGAGCGTTCCTACCAGGGCTGCGCCGACGACCAGGGCAACGGCGCCAACAACAGCACCAAGACCGGCGACCTGTGCTGGAAGTCCGACAACGCCACCCTGTCGCTGAACGGCTCGGCGACGTCCCTGGTCCGCGACGACGCCTCGGGCACCTGGCGGCTGTCGCACGACGACGGCTCCCGGGTCGAGCACCTGCGCGGCACCGCGGCCGACACCGCCAACGGCGACGACGACAACGAGTACTGGCGGATCACCCGGCCCGACGGCACGCAGTACTGGTTCGGCAGGAACCGGCTGCCCGGCTGGGGCTCCGGCAAGCCGGAGACCGGCTCGGCCTACACCGTCCCGGTGTTCGGCAACCACGCGGGCGAGCCGTGCCACGCGGCGGCCTACGCCGACTCCTCCTGCTCGCAGGGCTGGCGCTGGCAGCTCGACTACGTGGTGGACCCGCACGGCAACGCCATCGCCTACTACTACGACCGGCAGACCAACTCCTACGCCAAGGCCGGCTCCCCCACCGCGAACACCGACTACGTCCGCGCCGGCCACCTCAACCGCATCGAGTACGGCCTGCGCGCCTCGGACGTCTTCGCGACGCCCGCGGCGAAGGTGAGCTTCGGCGTGTCCGAGCGCTGCCTGTCCGCCTGCGACGCCTTCGACGTGGCGCACGCGGCCAACTGGCCGGACACGCCGGTCGACCAGAACTGCGCGCGCGGCGCCAAGTGCACGACGGTCGGCCCGACGTTCTGGACGCGCAAGCGGCTGACGTCCATCAGCACGCAGGTGGGCGGCCGGGTGGCCGACTCCTGGGCGCTGACGCAGGACTTCCCCGGCACGGGTGACAACACCGCGGCCGGCCTGTGGCTGTCGAAGATCGTACGCACCGGGTCGGGCGCCGGGGACCCGATCACCCTGCCCGCGACCACGTTCGCCGGCACGCTCATGGAGAACCGGGTGGACTCCGACGAGGGACGCCCGCCGCTGTACAAGTACCGCATCACCCGGATCGGCACCGACACCGGGGCCGACACCCTGGTCGCGTACTCGGCCAAGGACTGCGCCGCCGGCGCCACCCCGGACCCGGCCGGCAACAACCGCCGGTGTTACCCGTCGTGGTGGACGCCCGAGGGGTACGCCGAGCCGGTCAAGGACTGGTTCCACAAGTACGTGGTGACCCAGGTGGTCGAGGACGACAAGGTCGCCGGGTCCGGCTCGGAGTCCGTCGTCACGTCCTACGACTACCTGGACGGCGCGGCCTGGGCGAAGGACGAGGGCGAGTTCACCCTCGACAAGCACCGCACGTACAACCAGTTCCGCGGCTACCGGACCGTACGGACCAGGGTCGGGGAGGCGGCCCGCAGCCAGACCGACACCGTCTACCTGCGCGGACTGGGCGGGACGGTGACCGACTCCGAGGGCAACCAGGTGAGCGACGACCCCGCGCTGGCCGGGAACACGCTGGAGACCCTCACCTACACCGGGGAGGGCGGCGCGCTCTCCTCGGCGTCGGTGTCCGAGCCGTGGTTGTCGCCGGTCACCGCGACCCGGGCGGTGAAGGACCGGGCGGCGCTCACCGCCCGGCGGACCGGGACGTCCGTCAAGCGCAGCCGTACGCTCGTCACGACGGCGACCGGCACGGCCTGGCGGCGCACCCGGGCCGACTACACCTTCGACGACCTCGGCCAGGTGTTGTCGTCGGCGGACCAGGGCGACACCGCGGTCAACGGTGACGAGGAGTGCGTCACCACCACCTACGCCGCCAGGGACACCGGCAACTGGCTGGTCTCGTACCCGTCGGTCGTCAGGACCACCGGCGGGACCTGCGCCGCGCCCGGGGCGGTGTCCGCCGAGACCCGCACCTTCTACGACGGCCAGCCCCTCGGCACGGCTCCCAGGCCGGGCCAGGCGCACGTCACCCGGACCGAGACGCTGGACCGCATGGACGGCTCCACGCCCGTCCACACGGCCACCACCGCGACCCACGACGCGTACGGCCGGGTCACCGGCGTGACCGACGAACTGGGCCGCGCCACCACCACCGCCTACACCCCGGCCACCGGCGTCCCGACGGGGACGACCGTCACCGACCCCAAGGGCTTCACCACCACCACGACCCTGGACGGGGTGCGCGGGCTGACGCTGTCGACGTCCGACGCCAACGGCCGCACCACCCTGACCGACCACGACGCGCTGGGCCGGCTGGTCAAGGTGTGGCTGCCCGGCCACGACCGCGCCGCCGCCGCCGACCTGCTGTTCGGCTACGCCGTCTCCGCCACGTCGCCGACGGCCGTGACGAAGAAGGACCTGCTCGACGACGGCTCCTACCGGACGACGACCACCCTGTACGACGGCCTGCTGCGCGAGCGGCAGACCCAGCAGGAGGCCCACGGCGGCGGCCGGCTGGTCACCGACACCTTCCTGGACTCCCACGGCCGGTCGTGGAAGACCAACGCCTCCTACTGGAACTCCGCGCCGCCGGACACGTCGCTGTTCGGCGCCGCGGACAACCTGGTCCCCTCCCAGACCGTCACCGAGTACGACGGCCAGGACCGGCCGACCGCCGAGATCTTCAAGTCGCTGAACGTGGAGAAGTGGCGCGCCACCACCTCCTACGGCGGCAACTACACCGCGACCGTCCCGCCGGAGGGCGCCGCGGCCACGCTGACCGTGACCGACGTCAGGGGCAGGACGACCGAGCTGCGGCAGTACGCCGGCCGCGTCGCGGACTTCGCCGACTCCCGCGCCGACGTCACCCGGTACGAATACGACCAGGCGGGACACCTGACCAAGGTGGCCGACCCGGCGGGCAACACCTGGACCTACTCCTACGACCTGCGCGGGCGCAGGACCGCGCTGTCCGACCCGGACGTCGGCCTCACCCGCTGGACCTACGACGCGGCCGGCCGCCGCACCGGGACCACCGACTCCCGCGGCGTCACGCTCACCTACGCCTACGACGAGCTGGGCCGCAAGACCTCGGCCTCCCAGGGGGCGACCAAGTTCGCCGAGTGGACCTACGACACCCTGCCGGGCGGCAAGGGCCTGCTCACCTCCTCCACCCGCTACGACGAGGGCGGCGCCTACGTCAACGCGGTCAAGGGCTACGACGCCGCGGGCCGGGCGACCGGCTCGACGGTGACGATCCCGCCGAGCGAGGGGCTGCTGGCGGGCGCGTACACGGTCGGGACCACGTACCGGTCCGCGACCGGGCTGGTGGCCTCCACCTCCTACCCGGCGTCCGGCGGGCTGCCCGCCGAGACCGTCCGGCCGGGCTACACCCGGCTCGGCCAGCTCGCCTCGCTCGACAACGGCTCCAGGACGTACGTGAGCGGCACGCAGTACTCGCCCTACGGGGAGGTCCTGCAGACCGTGCTCGGCGACGTCGGCGCCCGGGTCGTGCGCACCCTGGACTACCAGGACGCCACCCGGCGCCCGGCCCGGGTGGTCGACGACCGGGAGAAGGTCGGGCCGCAGACCATCGACGACACCGTGTTCACCTACAACCCGGCCGGTGACGTCGTCAGCGCCCGCGACTCGCGCGACGACAGGTCCTCGACCGACACCCAGTGCTACGCCTACGACCACCGGCGGCGGCTGACCGAGGCGTGGACCGCCACCGACGACTGCGCGGCGGCGCCGTCCGCCTCGACCGTCGGCGGGCCGGCTCCGTACTGGCAGTCGTTCAGCTTCGACGTGGTGGGCAACCGTACCAAGGAGGTCCAGCACGGCGGCGCGGGCGACGTCACGCGCACCTACACCTACCCCGCCGCCGGCCGGCCGCAGCCGCACACCCTGCAGAAGGTGGAGACCACCGGCCCCGGCGCCCGCACCGACACCTACGAGTACGACGCCACCGGCAACACGAAACGCCGCGTCACCGCGCTCGGTGACCAGAGCCTGACCTGGAACGCGGAGGGGGACCTGAGCGCCTCCACCGTCGCGGGCCGGACGAGCACCTTCGTCTACGACGCCGACGGCAACCGGATCATCCGCCGCGACCCCGGTTCAGTCACCCTCTACCTCGACGGCCAGGAGCTGACCCTGGCCGGGGGCAAGGTGAGCGGCACCCGCTACTACGAGGGCCCCAAGGCCACGGTGGTGCGGACCGGCGACGGGAAGGTCAACTACCTGCTCGGCGACCGGCACGACACCGACGAGCTGGTGGTCAACGCCACCACGCTGGCCTACACCCGCAGGTCCACCACCCCGTACGGCGGGTCCCGGGGCACCGCGCCCGCCTCCTGGCCGGGCCAGAAGGGGTTCGTCGGCGGCACCGTGGACGACTCGACGGGCCTGACCCATTTGGGCGCGCGCGAGTACGACGTGGCCACCGGCCGGTTCGTCTCCGCCGACCCGATCATGGACCTGTCGGACCCGCAGCAGATCAACGGCTACGCCTATGCCAGCAACAACCCCATCACCTGGACCGACCCGACCGGCCTGCGGGTCTGCGACGGCCAGGAGTGCAAGGACATGGGCATCCGTCCCGACGGCCGGCCCTACCAGACGCCGCCCGCGTCTCCGCCGCCGTCCGCTCCCCCGGCCCGGACGAACCTCAGTTCGGTCTCCACGGGCGGCAGCGGCGGCGGGACGGGACGCAGCTACGGCGGCTCCACCACCACGACCAACCCCGGGGCGTGCACGAGCCAGTCGTGCATGCTGAGGTTCAACGACCCGGCCGCCGCCCGGCGCATCGCCGAGCTGATGGCCGAGAACAAGCGGATCAGCGACGCCCTCGCCGAGGAGCAGGCCAAGCGCCGGAAGGCGGAGGAGGCGCTGGCCAGGGAGAAGCAGAAGAAGAAGCGCAGCTGGTGGGACCGCTGGGGCCGGACGGTGGCGGCCGTCGCCGTCGGCGTCGCCGGGGCGGTCGCGGTGACCGCGTGCGGGATCACGGTGGTGTGCGGCGTGGCGTTGGGCGCCAGCTTCGCCATGGCGACGTACTCGGTGAACAACGCGGGCACCAGCGGGTTCACCTGGACCGGCCTCGCCACGGCCGGGATCACCGGGGCGGCGCTGGGCGGCGCCGGCCGCATGCTGAAGGCGGGCACGGAGCTGGCCAAGGCCGAGGCCGGGGTGAAACTGCCGATGGCCTCCGAGGCACTGAGAGGAGCCAGGAACATGACCACCAAACCCAAGGCGACCTGGTCGTTCACCAACTGGTTCAAGTTCCACAAGCCATGAGCCGGCTGGCGGAGATCGTGCGCAGACCGCGTACCTGGGCGGTCGTCGGAATGTTGATCCTGGTGAACCTGCTGGCGGTCCTCCTGCTGCCCGAGGAGATGTCGGCCTACGCGATCATCGTGATCTCGCTGACCGGCGCGGTCCTCATCGGCTAGCGCGCGCCGGGTGACCACCGGGAGTCCGTACAGGGGCGACCGGTGGTCACGCGGGCGGGCGGGGGGCGGCCCGACATGTCCTTAGTTATGCGAATATAATCGTTATATGCCTATAACCAGCCGAGCGCCGGCCGTCCCCGCCCCCTCGCTCAGCCCCCGGCGGCGGCTGCTCGTGCTGGCCATCTGCTGCATGAGCCTGTTCATCGTCGGGCTGGACAACACGATCGTGAACGTCGCGCTGCCCGCCATCCGCCGCGACCTGAACGCCTCCGTCTCCGGCCTGCAGTGGATCATCGACGCCTACACGGTGGTGCTGGCGAGCCTGCTCATGCTGGCCGGCTCGACCGGCGACCGGGTCGGCCGGCGGCGCACGTTCCAGACCGGGCTGGCGGTGTTCACGCTCGGCTCACTCATGTGCTCGCTCGCGCCCGGACTCGGCTGGCTGATCGCGGCCAGGGCGTTGCAGGCCGTCGGCGGCTCGATGCTCAACCCGGTCGCGATGTCGATCATCACCAACACCTTCACCGAGCCGCGCGAGCGGGCCCGCGCCATCGGCGTGTGGGGCGGCGTGGTCGGCATCAGCATGGCGCTGGGCCCGCTGGTGGGCGGCTCGCTGGTGGACTCGGTCGGCTGGCAGGCGATCTTCTGGATCAACATCCCGGTGGGGCTGGCCGCGTTCGCGCTGTGCGCGCTGTTCGTGCCGGAGTCGCGCGCGCCGCGCCCGCGCCGGGTGGACCCGGTCGGGCAGGTGCTGGTCATCGTGCTGCTGGCCACCCTGACGTACGCCCTCATCGAGGCGCCGACGGCCGGCTGGGCGTCGCCGCGCACGCTCGCCTGCTTCGCGGTCGCCGCGCTGGCGCTGGCCGTCCTGGCGCCGTACCTGCTGCGCCGCGACGAGCCCCTGATCGACCTGCGTTTCTTCCGCAGCGCGCCGTTCACGGGGGCGACCGTCATCGCCGTGTGCGGCTTCGCCGCGCTGGGCGGGTTCCTGTTCGTCAACACCCTCTACCTGCAAGAGGTGCTGGGCCTGTCCGCCCTGCACGCCGGGCTCTACACGCTGCCCATGGCGGGGCTGACCGTGGTCTGCGCGCCGCTGTCGGGGCGGATCGTCGGGAACGCCGGGCCCCGGGTCCCGCTGCTGGTGGCCGGGACCACCATGGCGGCCAGCGGCCTGATCATGACCGGGCTGACGGCGGACACGCCGCTCTGGCGGCTCATGGCCGCGTACGTGCTGTTCGGGCTGGGGTTCGGCATGGTGAACGCGCCGATCACCAACACCGCCGTGTCCGGCATGCCGCGCGCGCAGGCCGGGGTGGCCGCGGCGGTCGCCTCCACCAGCCGCCAGATCGGCCAGATGCTCGGCGTGGCGGTCATCGGCTCGCTGGTCACCTCGGCGGTGGCCGGGCCGTTCGCCGCCGCGTTCGCCGCGGCCAGCCACGTCGGCTGGTGGATCGTCACCGGGTGCGGGCTGGCCGTCCTGCTGCTCGGCGTCCTGACCACGACCGAGTGGGCCCGGCTCAGCGCCACCCGTACCGCCGAACGGCTCGCCCCCGCCGGAACGGCGGCCGCGTCATGAGCGACACCTCCGGCCAGGAGCCGGTGGCCCGCGTCTGGGCCGCCATGTACGACCTCGTCCTGCGGCAGGAGGACCGTCGCAAGGAGGTCGCCGAGACGCTCGGCATGAGCTTCTTCCGGGTCAAGGCGCTGCGCCGCCTGCTGGCCGGGCCGATGACCATGAGAGACCTGACGGCCGAGCTGTCCACGGACAAGCCGTACACCACGCTGATGGTGGACGACCTGGAACGGCGCGGCTACGTGACCCGCAGTGTCTCCCCCGGCGACCGGCGCAGCAAGATCGTCGCCCTCACCCCGGCGGGTACGGCCGCCGCCGCGGAGGCCGAACGCATCCTGGCCCGCCCGCCGCGCTCCCTGCTGGCCCTGGACCCCGGCGACCTGGCCGCCCTCGACCGCATCATGGCCACCCTGCGCACCCCGGAGGAGCCCGCGGTCAGCCCGTGAACGAGCCCAGCCGGGCGACGCCGAGGGTCTGCTCGGCGCCGAACTCCTCGAAGGCGGCGACGGGCTCGAACCCCAGGCGGGCGGCCAGTCGCAGGGAACGTTCGTTCGCGGTCCGGGTCACGACCAGGACCGGCTGGTCGGGCAGCTCGCCCGCCGCCACGCGCAGCGCGGCCGTCGCGGCCTCGTACGCGAGCCCGCCGCCCCACGCGGCGCGGCGCAGCACGTAGGACAGCTCCAGTTCGCCGCCGTCGGCGGTGACGTGCCCGGGGCGGTCGGCCGCGCGGCGGTCCAACGCCAGCGTGCCGAGGAGCCGGTTCGTCGTGCGGCCGGCGATGACGTAGCTGCCCGGGGCGGACGTCGCGGCGGCGGTCCCGGCCGCGTCGAGAAAACGTTCCACGTCGGCCCGGGGGCGCGGGCCGCCGAGGTGTTCGCGCACCTCGGGGTCGGTCATCAGCTCGACGAGGCCGTCGCGGTCGGCGTCCCGGGCCTTGCGCAGCAGGAGGCGGGCCGAGGTGATCTCGGTGGCGGACAGCGTGGGCGGCAGGCTCATGAGGCCCTGATCATAGAGCCCCGGCCGGCAGGAGGCCCGGCCGCGCGCGCGACCGGGCCGGGGGTGCCGCGGAGGTCAGCCGTGGGAGTCGGTGGCCGCCGCGCGCTTGATGGTCAGGTCGTCGCCGCCGATGGAGCAGGAGGGGCCGTTCGGGCCGCCGAAGCGGACGGAGTCGAAGAAGTCGCGGAAGGTGATGTAGAAGTTGCCCTTGCCGCGCGCGCCGGTGACGGCCGTGCAGCCGCCGTAGTCGGCCTCGGAGTAGAGATGGATGAGCGTGTCGGTACGGTTCCAGTCGGACTTGGCCCGGTCGCCCATGCCCAGGGCCGCCAGGTTGGCCGTGTTGCCCTGGAGCTGGACGATGTCCCCGGTGCCGTCGAGACCGGAGAACAGGCAGTAGTTGCCCTCCTGGCAGCGGTCGTACCCCGTCGCCGCCTGGGCGGGGGACGCCACTACGGCCAGGGCGGCCACGGCGATCGGTAACGCCAGAACGTGAAACTTCTTGCCCACCATGCCTCCATGGACGAAACTTTCCTTCCGCTCGAACATACATAGTGAGATCAACTTGCGCCAGACCGTCAGAGCGGGCGATTTGCCGGGTTCGCCGGCCGACAGATAATCCGCTACGGGATGAGTTGGGTAGCCTCGATGACATGACTTCCATGGCCCCCTCGCGTACCGAGCACGACCTGTCGTTCCTGCTCGACCACACCAGCCACGTGCTGCGGACCCGGATGGCGGCCGCCCTGGCGGAGCTCGGGCTGACCGCGCGCATGCACTGCGTGCTCGTGCACGCCCTGGAGGAGGAGCGCACGCAGATCCAGCTCGCCGAGATCGGCGACATGGACAAGACCACGATGGTGGTGACCGTGGACGCCCTGGAGAAGGCCGGGCTGGCCGAGCGCCGGCCGTCCAGCACCGACCGGCGGGCCCGGATCATCGCGGTGACCGAGAAGGGCGCGGAGGTGGCCCGGCGCAGCCAGGAGATCGTGGACGGCGTGCACACCGCGGCCCTCGGCTCGCTGCCCGGCAAGGAGCGCGAGGCGCTGGTACGCGCCCTGAACCGGCTGGTCACCGGCCACCTGGAGACCCCGGCCGAGGCCCCCCAGCCGGTACGGCGGGCCAGGGAACGGAGCTGAATAGTTCCGTCACATATCGTCTGTAACGGAACTATCTGCTACGGTCTCTCTTGTTCACCCCCTGAACAGGAGACGACCTATGTCCTTCCATTCCCGGCGCACAGCCCTGGCCGTGTTGTCGACCTCCGCCCTGATGACCATCCTGGACGGCAGCATCGTCACCGTGGCGATGCCCGCCATCCAGCGTGACCTGGGCTTCTCCGCCGCCGGGCTCAGCTGGGTGGTCAACGCGTACCTGCTCGCCTTCGGCGGTCTGCTGCTGCTCGCCGGCCGGCTCGGCGACCTCCTGGGCCGCAGGACCCTGTTCCTGGCCGGGAACGCGGTCTTCACCGGCGCGTCCCTGCTGGCCGGGGCGGCGACCGGCGAGGGCATGCTGATCGCCGCCCGGTTCCTCCAGGGCGTCGGCAGCGCGATGGCCTCCTCCGTCGTGCTCGGCATCCTGGTGACCCTGTTCACCGAGCCGCGCGAGCGGGCCAAGGCGATCGCGGTCTTCAGCTTCACCGGCGCGGCCGGCGCCTCGATCGGCCAGGTGCTCGGTGGCGTCCTCACCGACGTGCTGAGCTGGCACTGGATCTTCTTCATCAACCTGCCGATCGGGCTGGCGACGATCGCGCTGGCGCTGCCCGCGCTGCCCGCCGACCGCGGCCTCGGGCTGGCCAGGGGCGCCGACGTGACCGGCGCGCTGCTGGTCACCTCGGGTCTGATGCTCGGCATCTACACCGTGGTCAAGGTCGAGGAGCACGGGTGGCTCTCCGGGCGCACGCTGGCGTTCGGCGCGGTTTCGCTGGCCCTGCTCGCCGGGTTCTTCGTCCGCCAGGCCACCGCGCGCACGCCGCTGATGCCGCTGCGCGTGCTGCGTTCCCGCAACGTCGCCGGGGCGAACGTCGTGCAGATGCTCTCGCTGTCGGCGATGTTCGCCTTCCAGATCATCGTCGCCCTCTACATGCAGAAGGTCCTCGGGTACGGCGCGCTCGAAACCGGCCTGGCGATGTTGCCGGCGGCGGTGGCGATCGGTGGGGTATCGCTGTTCGTGTCGGCCCGGCTGAGCGCCCGCTTCGGCACGCCCGCCGTGTTGCTGGCCGGGCTGGTGCTCCTGCTGGCCGCGATGGGCTGGCTCACCCGGGTGCCGGTGCACGCGAACTACGTCACCGACCTGCTGCCGGTCATGCTGCTGATCGCGGGCGGCGGCCTGGCGCTCCCGGCGCTGACCGCGCTCGGCATGTCGGCCGCCCGCGCGGACGACGCGGGCCTGGCCTCCGGGTTGTTCAACACCACCCAGCAGATCGGCATGGCGCTGGGTGTGGCGGTCCTGTCCACGCTGGCGGCCTCCCGTACGCAGGAGTTGCGGGCCGGCGGGGCGGCCGAGGCCGCGGCGCTGACCGGCGGCTACCACCTGGCCTTCGCCACCTCCGCCGGCCTGCTGGCCGCGGCCGTCGTGGTCGCCCTGATCGTCCTGCGCCGCCCCCGGGCCGCCGATGCCCCCGCGGCGGTGCGGCCCGAGCAGCCGGCCGCCCTCTGACCTGACCCGACCCGACCCGAAAGGATCTGATCATCATGACCGAACCCTCGTACGGCCCCGGACAGGGCCCCGGCGCCCGCCCCCTCACCGAGGACGAACTGCTCGCGATCCTCGGCCGCCAGCCCTTCGGCGTGCTGGCGACACTGAAGCGCGACGGCCGGCCGCATCTGGCCTCGATGGCCCTGAACTGGGACGCGAGCGAGCGCGTCATCCGCTTCTCCTCCGCCGAGGGCCGCGTCAAGGTGCGCCACCTGCTGGGCGACCCGCGTGCGTCGGTGCACCTCCAGGGCGAGAACATCCTGTCGTACGCGGTGGCCGAGGGGCGGGCGGAGGTGTCGGAGCCGTCGGCGACCCCGGGGGACGCGACCGGCCGCGAGCTGCTGGCGATGTCCGGCGGCTTCGCCGACCCGGCGGACGAGGCCGCGTTCCTGGCGGAGATGGCCAGAGCCCGCCGCCTGGTCATCAGGCTCCGCGTCGACCACCTGTACGGCGTGGCCCTGGACGCCACCCCCGAAGGCTGACGGCGGCTACCGCCGAAGTTGCAGTCGGACAAGCCACCGTACGGCGGTTGATAGACGAAGAATCTCTATTTTTCGCCGTATTTCACGAGCTCAGGGCCATTGGTAGCGTCAGCCGCGCAACGCGGAGTGATCCTGAGCCAGGAGGCCGGTGTGGTCATGCGATGGTTGTCAGCCCTCATCCTGGTCTTCTCCGGGATCCTCGTGGTGACGGGGGCGGCCCCGGCCGCCGCCGCGTCGGTTCAGCCGGGACCGGGCCAGTTCTACGGCGTCCGGGTCCGGGTGCTGAGCAACGTGTCGATCGCGGCGGGGGCCACCACGACGGTCAAGGTGACGGGCGTGGGCGCGGTGCCCGCGAGCGGGGTCGCCAGCGTCGCGGTGAACTTCGCGGCCAAGGGCGCGAGCGCGGCGGGCGGCCTGATCGCCTTCCCCTCCGACCTGGCCGCGGCGCCCGCGGTGACGGGCACCCGCTACCGGTCCGGCGTGTGGGACGACCAGCTCGTGACGGTCAAGCTCGGCCCGGACGGCTCGCTCAAGGTCAAGAACACCGGCACGGCCGCCGTCAACGTCTACGCCGACGTGCACGGGTACTTCACCGCCACGGCCGCCGCGACGGCGGGAGCCCGGTACGTGCCGCTGGACACCGGCCGGGTCATCGGCAACCAGACGGTCGCGGCCAACTCGACCGCCACGTTCGCGGTGGCCGGGGTGGGCGGGGTGCCGACCTCGGGGGTGGCGTACGTGGCGCTGACGTTCGCGGTG
Source organism: Nonomuraea sp. WAC 01424 (assembly GCF_003947315.1). Taxonomy (NCBI): domain Bacteria; kingdom Bacillati; phylum Actinomycetota; class Actinomycetes; order Streptosporangiales; family Streptosporangiaceae; genus Nonomuraea; species Nonomuraea sp. WAC 01424. The sequence continues at coordinate 156,587 of NZ_QHHZ01000010.1, read as the reverse complement.
AAGAGCACCGGGTCCGGCAAGATGATCGCCTACCCGTCCGGCGGCACGCTGCCCACCGGCTCGAACATCGACTACCGGCCCTCCTACTTCCAGTCGAACCTGGTCATCGCCGCCCTCGGGGCGGACGGCAAGATCGCCGTCAACAACAACGGGGCCGCCGCGCTGACGGTGTACGCCGACGTGGCGGGCTACTTCGCGACGCCCGCCGCCACGGTCGCCTCCTCGATCTTGGCGCCCGTCGCCCCGTCACGGACCCTCACCTCCGTGACGGTGGCGGCGGGCGCCTCGTACACGGTCGCCCCGCTGGGCAAGGGTGGCGTACCGGCCTCCGGGGTGAGCGCGGTCGGCGTGAACATCACCGCCAAGGGCACGGTCAACGGCCTGCTGCGCGTCCACCCCACGGGCCAGGCGAGCATCCCGGGCGGCGGCTCGATCGCGTACCAGCCGAACGACTTCTGGTCGAGCCTGGTGCCGGTCAAGCTGGGCAACGGCGGCACGTTCGTGATCCTGAACACCGGCACCGCGAGCGTCAGCGTGACCGTCGACACCTTCGACTACTACGGATCGGCGTCCGCGCCGTCCGCGCCGGCCGGTGTGAGCGCGACGGCGGGCGACACGACGGCGACCGTCTCCTGGCAGCGTCCCGCGGACGGCGGCGCGCCGATCAGCGGGTACACGGTCACCTCCAGCCCCGGTGACAGGACCGCGACGGTCTCCGGCGACCTGTTGAAGGCCACGGTCACCGGGCTGACCAACGGCACCGCGTACACCTTCACCGTGACCGCCGCCAACGCCGTGGGCACCTCGGCGAAGTCGGCCGCGTCCGCGCCGGTGACGCCGGCCGGGGCGGTCACCCGTCCCTCGCCGCCGCTCGGCGTGTCCGCGACGCCGGGCGACCGCACGGCGAAGGTCACCTGGCGCGCGCCCGCCTCCGACGGCGGCTCGGCGATCACCGGGTACGTCGTGACGGCCGCCCCCGGCGGCGCGACCGCGACCGTCGCCGGCGACCAGTTACAGGCCACGGTCACCGGCCTGACCAACGGCACCGCGTACACCTTCACCGTCACGGCGGCCAACGCGAACGGGGTCTCCGACGCCTCCGCGCCCGGCGACCCGGTCACGCCCGGCGTCGCGGGCAGGCCCGGCCGCCCGTTCGTCACCGGCGTGTACGGCAGGGACGGCGCGGTACGCGTCACCTGGGCCCCGCCCGAGACCGGCGCGGCGGGCGTGACCGGGTACGTCGTGACGGCCTCCCCCGGCGGCGCCACCGTGAACACGACGGCCACGGAGGCCACGGTCACCGGCCTGACCAACGGCACCGACTACTCCTTCACCGTCACCGCGGTCGGCGCGGCGGGCGCGGGAGACCCGTCGCCGCCCTCGGACGCGGTGCGCCCGGCGCCCGCCGAGGTGCCCATGTCCCCGCCCGCGCTGCTGGTGACCCCCCTCGACCAGCGCGTGGACGTGCAGTGGGCGCCCGCGGTGGACGGCGGCTCGGCGATCACCGGGTACACGGTGACCGTCCAGCCCGGCGGCCGGACCCTCGACACGCCGCCCGACACGACGGTCACCTCGGTGACCGGGCTGGCCAACGGCACCGCGTACACGGTCTCGGTCGTCGCCAGGAACGCGGTGGGCGCGAGCGCCCCGAGCACCGCGGCGGCGGTCACCCCGGCGGCGAGCCGGCCGCCCGGCGCGCCGACGCACCTGCGGGCCGGGCTCCCGGCCTCCGGCAGCGTCCAGGTCACCTGGGACGCGCCCGCCGACGTCGGCACCGGCCCCGTCACCGGCTACACGGTGACGGCCGGCCCCGGCGGCAAGACCGCGACGGTCACCGCCACCACCGCCACGATCTCGGGGCTGGACCCGGCCACGGCCTACACCTTCACCGTGCGCGCCACCAACGCCGCGGGCACCGGCACGGCCAGCGCCCCGACCGAGGCGATCACGCCGAAGCTCACGGTCAAGAGCGAGCCGCGGGTGTTGTCCCCGCAGGCGGCGGCCACGCTGCGGGCCGTACGGGGGCGGGCCCTGGAGTTCGAGAACCCGCCGGCGGAGGTCACCGGGCTCACCGCGGGCACGCTGCTGGTCATCGGCCAGACCGAACGCACCCCCGAAGGCTTCTTCGGCAAGGTGTCCGGCACCGCGCTGCAGAACGGGCGGTTCGTCGTCTCGACCACGGCCGCCTCGCTGAGCGACGCCTTCACCGACGCCAACTTCGCCACCGACGGCCGCGTGGACACCGGCGACCAGGTGGAGTTCGTGCCGTCGGTGCCGGGAGCGCGGCTGGTCAAACCCGTCGAGAACACCCGTGACCGGGCGGCCGGGCCGCAGATCGGCCTGCGGGACGGGAACCTGGTCATCGAGTTCGAGGAGTCGTTCGAGCAGAAGGGCCGCTCGATCACGAAGGTCGAGGGCTGGGCGGTGATCGACCAGGACACCAAGATGGGCGCCAGCACCGACTCCGCCGGCCGGGGCGTGGACATCAGCAACACCACGAAGATCAGCTCCGAGGTGCGGGTGAAGCAGGGCCTCGGGTTCTCCTTCGACAAGCGGGTGCACCTCGGGCACGTCAACGGGCCGTGCTTCACGTTCTGGGTGGGCAAGGTGCCGGTCGTGGTGTGCGTGCGCTTCTCGGTCGCGCTGTCGGTCGAGGCGTCCGCGTCGGTCGGGCTGAGCTTCGCCGTCCACTGGGACAAGCAGTTCGGCACACGCTGCCACACCAGCAAGAGCGGCACGTCCTGCACCCCGAACGACGGCGGCCCCGGCTTCTACAGCGACGGCGGCGTCGGGGCCTACGGCGACGGCACGGTCACCGCCGCCATCTCCACCGACATCGAGCTCCTGCTGTACGGCCTGGCGGGCCCCGCCCTGGTGGTGGACGTGCCGGGCGTGCAGCTCAAGGCCGACACCACGCAGAACCCGTGGTGGGAGCTGCGGGTGCTGGCCCGGCTCGGGGCCGCCATCGACCTGGGCTCGATCGGCAAGGACTACTCGGTCTGGCGCAAGGACGACATCATCAGCACGTTCTGGACGGTCACCCACGCCGCGGGCGCGTTCCAGGGCATCAAGGTCACCCCACAGCTCGGCGGGGTGGGACCGGGCCAGAACTACCAGTTCAGGGTCACCGTCTCCGGCTATCCCGACGACGTCGTCACCCAGTGGAAGCTGATCAGCGGCCCCGGCACGCTCACCCCGGACGGCCTGTTCAACTCCTCGCAGGAGGGCATGGCCGAGGTCGAGGTGACCAGCCCCGCGACCGGCGGGCACCCGCAGTTGCAGGCGCGCGGCGGAGTCGAGATCGGTACGAAGTACGGCACACCCGGCCCGCCCAAACTCGACACCTTCACCGCGCCGACGTTGCGCGGGGCCACCGTGAGCTGGTCGCCACCGGCCGACACCGGCATGAGCGACATCTCCGGCTACGTGGTGACCGCGACGGCCGAGGACGGCAGCCAGACCGCGCGGGCGTACGCCTATGGCGGCGACGCGACGCACCAGCTCGTCCAGGGGCTCACGCCCGGGGTGACGTACAGCGTCACCGTGATCGCGCAGAACGCCCAGGGCAGTGGCGAGCCGTCCGCGCCGCTGAAGCTGACGCCGACGGACGTGATCTTCTTCGGCCCGCCCTCCACGCTCGGCGCGGACCTCGCGGGCAGCACCGAGACGCAGGGCCGGCCCGACTCCTCCGGCACGGCGGGCGGCGCCACGGGCGCCGCGGCCTCCGGCGACGGCCGCTACATCTTCTTCATGACCAAGGCGCGCAGCAACCTCATGCCAGACGACCGGCGCGTACCCTCCAGCGCGGCGCCGTTCATCCTGCGCAAGGACACGCAGGGCGGCACGCAGGTCGTGTCGATGGGCGCCGACGGCGTCACCCCGGTCACCGGTTTCGTCGGCGGCCCGCTGGCCAGCCGGAACGGCAACGTGGTCGCCTTCACCTCGCTGGAGTGGACCGGCGTGCTGACCCCGAGGTCGATCGTGCACGACATCGCCGCCAGGACCTCCTGGACGCTGGAGGAGTACGGCTACGTCTCCGCCGTCAGCGACGACGGGCACGCGGTCGTCTACTGGAAGAAGCTGGACGTGCACTCGGGCTCCTCCCGGTGGAACCTCTACCGGCAGGTCAAGGGCGGCGCGGCGCAGAAGCTGACCTCGTGCGACTCGCAGACCGACGGCGACTGCCCGACCTCGACGGGCGAGGGCATCCTGTCCGGCGACGGCAACCGGGTGACCTGGTCCACCTACGACGCCACCGCCCAGAAGCACCACACCTGGCTGTACGACGCCGCCGCCGGCGGCACGACGGAGATCTTCCCGGGCACCGACATCGGCGACCCGATCATCTCCGGCGACGGGCAGGTGGTGGCCCTGCGGTTCACCGCGCATCCGTCCCAGGCCTCGTGCCTGATGGTCGCCAGGGTCGGCGGCGCCACGCCGGGCGCGGGCAACTGCCTGGTCCCCGAGGACGTCAACGGTTACGGCAAGGCGCTGTTCCTCAGCCAGACGGGCACCGCGCTGGCCTACGAGTACACCGACGACGACTCGGTGCGCAGCCTGCGCAGCTACCGGGGCGGCGTCACCCATCTGGCGGGCGGCGCGCCGGGGCAGTCGTGGCCGGTGACGGCGTTCATCACCGACGACGACCAGCGCCTGATCTACACCCTCGGCTACGACGGCGGCACGGCCACGGCCGACACCGTCGTCGCCCACGAGGTGCCGGGCGTGTGGTGGGACTTCACCACGGGCGGGATGCCCGGCGGCGCCCCGGCGCCCGCCGCGGCGCCCGCCGGGCGCTCGCCCGCCCGTGACCTGCGGGTACGCATGCCGGACAAGCCGGTCACGCTCAGCTCGGCGCGGCCACATCCGGACGTTTCCTCCTCCCGCGATTGACACCGGCGGGGGATCGGAGAACTCTCGGCGACAGGGAGCCCGGTTCCCCGCAGGTGGGGTTGCCGCGGAACACGTACGGCGGCAGGGGCGCGCGGGCTCCCCCGACACACCGGGCCCGGCTCACGGTGGGCAAGCCCGTGAGCCGGGCGACTCGGCCCAGCTCCCGACCACCCGCCCTCTCCCCCGCCGCCGAGCCGGGAGACCTGGCCACCCGCCCCCTCCCTCGCCCCCCAGGCCGGGCCGGGCCGCGGGGTATCCGCCGTCAGGGCGCACCACACCCCGGGCCACGCCTTGCCGCACGGAACGCGGACGTCGCCCCCACCGGCCCCACCGGCCCCCCACCGGCCCCTCGCCGTGCCCGGACGGGGGCGTCCCGACGGGGGCGCGGGCGTTGGGGGTGATCGGACTTGGGCCCTGTACACCAAACCAAGCGCTTGCTACGCTCCGCCCATGATGTCCACCGTGGTGTGGGGTACCGGCAACGTCGGCCGCGCCGCCATCAGGGCCGTGGAGGCCCATCCCGACCTCAGTCTCGCCGCCGTCGTCGTGCGCTCCCCGGACAAGGTCGGCCGCGACGCCGGCCAGCTCGCCGGTCTCGGCCGCGACCTCGGCGTCACCGCGACGGACGACCCCGCCGCCGTCCTGGCCACGCGCCCGAGGGCCGTCGTGTACGCCGCCTCCGGCGACCTGCGTCCCGACGACGCGCTGGCCGACGTCGTCCGCGCGGTACGGGCCGGCGCCGTCGTCGTCACGCCCTCCCTGTACGCCCTCTACGACCAGCAGGGCGCCCCGCCCGAACTGCGGGAGCACGTGCTGGCCGCCGTCGCGGAGGGCGGCGGCTCGCTGTTCGCCTCCGGCATCGACCCCGGCTGGGGCAACGACGTGCTGCCCCTGCTGCTCAGCGGCCTCGGCTCGGTCGTGGACGCGATCCGCTGCCAGGAGATCTTCGACTACTCCGGCTACGACCGCCCGGACGCGGTCCGTGACATGGTCGGCATGGGCCGCCCGATGGACTACGAGCCGCCGATGATCGCGCCGTCCGTCCCGTCCATGGTGTGGGGCGGCCAGGTACGGCTGATGGCGCGGGCCCTCGGCGTCACGCTGGAGGAGATCCGCGAGGTCGTGGAGCGCCGCCCGCTCGGCCGTACGGTGAGCACCGCCGGCATGGGCGTGTTCGAGGCCGGCACCCAGGGCGCGGTGCGCTTCGAGGTACAGGGCGTCGTCGAGGGCGTGCCGCGCATCGTGATCGAGCACGTCACCCGCATCCACTCCTCCTGCGCCCCCGACTGGCCGCTCCCCCCGGACGGCGGCGACGGCGCCCACCGGGTGATCGTCGAAGGCCGTCCGCGCATCGAGGTCACGATCGAGGCCACCGACGAGGGCGGCAGCCGCTCGGCGGGCGGGAACGCCACCGCGGCCGGCCGGCTGGTGAACGCCATCGGCTGGCTCGCCGCCGCCCCGCCCGTCCTGTACGACGCGCTCGACGTCCCCCTGACACCCGCGACCGGCCGGCTCGGAAGGAAGAACCCATGATCGTGGACGTCCCCGGAGGCAGGGACCCCATCGCGTACGTCTGGGGCGAGATGGTCCCCGGCATCGGCGCCGCCGCCTCGAAGTTCTCCCTGGCCGTCTACGCCCACACCACCCTCGGCCTGCGCGAGTTCGAGGCGGCCCGGCTGCGGATCGCGCAGATCAACGGGTGCGTCTTCTGCCTCGACTGGCGTACCGAGCGTGACGGCGTCAAGGTCGAGGACGGCTTCGCCGACGCGGTCGCCGCCTGGCGCACCACGGACGCCTTCGACGCGCGCACCCGGCTGGCCGCCGAGTACGCCGAGCGGTACGCCCTGGACCACCGCGGGCTCGACGAGGAGTTCTGGTCCCGGATGACCGAGCACTACAACGAGAACGAGATCGTGGAACTGAGCATGAGCATCGGTTCCTGGTGGGCTTTCGGCCGGCTCAACCACGTGCTGGGTCTCGACACGGCCTGCATGCTGACCGACGGCCCGTCACCCTCCGTAAAGCCGACCGCCGTCAACCCGACGGCCGTCAAAGCGACCGAGCGAGGGCACGTGACATGAACCCCAGCCGCCGCACCTTCATCGCCACAGGCGCCTCCCTCCTGGGCGCCGCCGTCCTGCCCGGCCGCGCCGCCGCCGCGGGCACCGCCGCCGCCGGTCCGATCGCGGACGGCGCCCGCGTCCCCGTCCTGGTGATCGGCACCGGGTACGGCGGCTCGGTGGCCGCCCTGCGCCTGGCCCAGGCGGGCGTCGAGGTGCACATGATCGAGATGGGCATGGCCTGGGACACCCCCGGCTCCGACGGGAAGATCTTCGGCAACACCCGCGAGCCCGACTACCGCTCCTACTGGCTGCGCACCAGGACCAAGGCGCCGCTCAACTACTTCCTCGGCTTCCCCATCGACCGGGACATCCCCCGTCACACCGGCATCCTGGACGCCGAGGAGTTCGCCGGCATCACCGTCTACCAGGGCCGCGGCGTCGGCGGCGGTTCCCTGGTCAACGGCGGCATGGCGGTCACGCCCAAGCGCGAGAACTTCGCCGGCGTGCTGCCGTCGGTCAACGCCGACGAGATGTACGGCGTCTACTACCCGCGCGCCAACTCCGGCCTCGGCGTCGGCCTGGTGGACCCGGCCTGGTTCGACACCACCGCCTGCTACCAGTACGCCCGCGTCGGCCGCAAGCACGCCCAGCGCTCCGGCTTCCCGTTCACCTTCGTGCCCGACGTGTACGACTGGGACTACATGAAGCAGGAGGCGGCCGGCACCGTACCCCAGTCGGCGCTGGCCGGCGAGATCCTCTACGGCAACAACCAGGGCAAGAAGTCCCTGCAGAAGACGTATCTCGCGCGGGCCAGGGCGACCGGCAAGGTGACGATCTCGCCGCTGCACCAGGTCACCTCGGTCGCCCCGGCGGCGGGCGGCGGCTACACCGTACGGATCGACCAGCTCGCCACCGACGGCTCGGTCACCGCCGCCAAGACCGTCACCGCGACCCGGGTGTTCTTCGCCGCGGGCAGCGTCGGCACCAGCGCGCTGCTGGTCAAGCTGAAGGCCACCGGCGCGCTGCCCGGCCTGAACGACGAGGTCGGCAAGGGCTGGGGCGACAACGGCAACGTCATGTGCGGCCGGGCCAACCACCTGTGGGACCCGACCGGCAAGCTGCAGTCGGCCATCCCGTGCGCGGGCATCGACAACTGGTCGGCCGGGGGCGCCGTCGGCGAGGTCGCGCCGCTGCCGACCGGGATCGAGACGTACGCCTCGTTCTACCTGTCGATCACCAACACGCCGCGCCGCGCGCAGTTCTCCTGGAACGCCGCGACCGGCAAGGTGGACCTGAGCTGGCAGACGGCGTGGAAGCAGACGTCCATCGACATGGCCAAGACGATCTTCGACAAGATCAACGCCAAGGAGGGGACGATCTACCGCACCGACCTGTTCGGCGTGTACAAGATCTGGGGCGACCACCTCACCTACCACCCGCTCGGCGGCGCGGTGCTGAACAGGGCCACCGACAACTACGGCCGCCTGGCCGGCTACCCCGGCCTGTACGTCATCGACGGCTCGCTGATCCCCGGCAACACCACCGTGAACCCGTTCGTCACCATCACGGCGCTGGCCGAGCGGAACATCGAGAAGATCATCGCCACCGACCTCTGAGCATCGCCACCGACCCTTGGCGGAGGGTTTGCCGAAACGGCAAAGGAGTTGGCGGGCGGCCGGACGGCCGGCGCATGATCCTGGTGACAGGCCAGGAATCACGTGCGTGGAGGATCGATGTCGCAGCTCACCCCGGTCACCGAGGGCATCCACCGCCTGGTCCCCTCCCCCGCCGGCCGCGTGCATCTCGTGGAGGCGGGCGAGGGGCCGCTGGTGTTGCTGGTGCACGGGTTCCCCGAGTCCTGGTACTCCTGGCGGCACCAGCTCCCGGCGCTGGCCGCGGCCGGTTACCGGGCGGTCGCGGTGGACGTGCGCGGTTACGGGCGCTCGTCCAGGCCGGCGGACGTGGCCGCGTACCGGATGACCGAGCTGGTCGAGGACGGCGTGGCCGTGGTGCGGGCGCTGGGCGAGCGGTCGGCGGTGATCGTGGGCCACGACTGGGGCGCGGGCATCGCCGCCGACAGCGCCCTGCTCCGGCCGGACGTCTTCCGCGCGGTCGCCATGCTCAGCGTGCCGTACGTGCCGCGCGGCGGGCCGCGTCCCAGCGAGGCGTTCGCCGCCATGGGCGGGACGGACGAGTTCTACGTCAGCTACTTCCAGACCCCCGGCCGGGCCGAGGCCGAGATCGAGCCGGACGTGCGCGGCTGGCTGGCGGGCACGTACGCGGCCCTGTCGGCCGACACCATGCCCGGCCCTAGCGCGCCCGACCCGCACTTCGTGGCCCCGGGCGGCCGGCTGCGCGACCGGTTCCCCGAGGGCCGGCTGCCCGGCTGGCTCGGCGCGGCCGACCTCGACTTCTACGCCGCCGAGTTCGAGCGCACCGGCCTGACCGGCGCGCTCAACCGCTACCGCAACATGGACCGCGACTGGTCCGACCTCGCCCCGTACGACGGCGCGCCCGTCACCCAGCCGTCCCTGTTCATCGGCGGCGCCCAGGACGCCACCACCAGATGGCTGGCCGACGCCGTGGACGCCTTCCCCGCCACCCTGCCGGGCCTGGTCTCCTCCCATCTCCTGGACGACTGCGGCCACTGGGTCCAGCAGGAACGCCCGGACGAGGTCAACGGCCTCCTCCTCGACTGGCTCACCCAGCTCTGAGGCGGCACCGCGGGCCCGCGCCGGGCGGGCCCGCGGCCGGTCACAACACGGCTCCCGAACCCTCGCGGGGCCGCCGCGCGGACTTGGGAGCGGGGGGCTGCGGGGCGGGACGGCGGTCGTACCGGGCGAGCCCGATGGCGGCGGGACCCGCCACGAACGACGACGTCAGCGTGCCCACCACGATCCCGGTGACCAGCGCGATCGCGAAGTCGCGCAGCGAGTCGCCGCCGAAGACGGCCAGCGCGACCAGCACGAACAGGGCGCCGAGCCCGGTGTTGACGGTCCGCGGCACGGTCTGCAGGATCGCCGTGTTCACCGCCTCGGCCAGCGGCGCGGTCCGGCGGGCGGCCCACAGTTCCCGCACCCGGTCGAACACCACCACCTTGTCGTTGACCGAGTAGCCGACCACGGTCAGCATCGCGGCGAGGAAGACGCCGTCCACCGGCTTGCCGAGCCAGGCGAACAGCCCGAGGACGACGGCCAGGTCCACCACCAGGGCCAGCACGGTCGCCGTGCCGAACGTCCAGCGGAACCGCACCGCCAGGTACACCAGCTGCGCGGCCACGGCCACGCCGAGCGCGATGACGGCATTGCGGCGCAGCTCCTCGCCCAGCGTGGGGCCGATGAACTCGTCGCGCTGCTTGGTCACCTCACCTGCCTGCGCCTCCAGCGCGGCCTGGATCTTGGCCGGGTCGAGCTGCCCCGCCCGTACGGCCACGCCGTCGGCGGTGGCCTGCACGACCGCGCCCGGATAGCCGGCCCTGGCCACGATCTCCCGGGCGGTGTCGGCCTCGACCGGCTTGGACGTGCCGAACTCCACGAGCCGGCCCCCGGTGAACTCCACCCCGAAGTCCAGCCCGCGTACGAACAACCCGGCCAGAGCCGCAGCGACCAGGCCGCCCGCGACCGCCAGCCACATCTTCCTGGCCTTCATGAGCTGCGGGTCGCGGCGGGCCACCCACGTCCTGACCGCGCCGGGGGAGCCGAGGCCGGAGAGGCGCGGCCCGATCCGGCCCATGACGGCCTGGGTGAGCACGCGGGTGATCAGCATGGCCGACACCAGCGAGGCGATCACGCCGACCGCCAGCGTCACGCCGAACCCCTTGACCGGCCCGGAGGCCAGCCAGAACAGCAGCCCGGCGGCGATGAGCGTGGTGACGTTGGAGTCGGCGATGGCGCTCCAGGCGTTCTTGAAGCCCCGGTTCAGCGCGGGCGCCAGACCGCGCCCGGGGGCCAGGGCGTACTCCTCCCTGGCGCGTTCGAAGACCAGCACGTTGGCGTCCACCGCCATGCCGATGGCCAGCACGAACCCGGCCAGTCCCGGCAACGTGAACGTCGCCCCCATCGCCACCAGCGCGGCGTAGGAGATCAGGCCGTAGCAGGTCAGCGCGATCGCGGCGAGCAGGCCGGACAGGCGGTAGACGGCGATGATGAACAGGGCGGTCAGCACCAGCCCGACGACGGCCGCCTTGACGCTGGCCTCGACGGCGGCGGCGCCCAGCGTGGGGCCGACCGTCCGCTGCTCGACCAGGTCGAGCGGCACGGGCAGCGCGCCGCCCTTGATCAGCACGGCCAGGTCGCGGGCCTCCTCGTGGGTGAAGGACCCGGTGATCTCGGTGCTGCCGCCGGAGATGCCGGTGCCGCACGGCACGGACGGATCGACCTGCGGCGAGGAGATGACCTTCTTGTCCAGCACGATGGCCACGCGCCGCTTGGGGTCGCCCGCCTGCTGGCAGGCGGCCGTGCCGGTCAGCCGCTGCCAGGCGGCGGCGTCGCGGAAGTCGACCGTGACCCACCAGCCGGGCCCGCGTTGCGGGTCGCTGCGCTCGGCGGCGTCGCTGACGCCGTCGCCGCTGACCGCCACCGGGCCGAGCGCGAGGTGCCGGCCGCTCTCGTCGGGCAGCGCGCCGGCGTCCCCCGCCTGGGCCTCGCCCGTGACGGAGTGGAAGGCGAGCTGCGCGGTACGGCCGATGACCTCGGCCGCCTTGGCCGGGTCGAGCACGCCGGGCAGCTCGACGATGATCCGCTTCTCGCCGGAGCGGACCAGGGTGGGATCGACGACCCCCAGCGCGTCCGCCCGGCGGCGGAGCACGTCGAGGGCGCGGTCGGTGGCCGAGGAGTCGGCCTTGACCGTCGGTGAGTCTCTGGCCTCGAAGACGAGCTGGGTACCGCCACGCAGGTCGAGGCCGAGGCGTGGCGTGGCGGTGAGGGACAGGATGATCGAGGTCGCGATGACGGCGAACGCCGCCAGCGCGCGCCACATGGGCGCACGTGACATGAGGCCTCCACAGGCTCAGGTGTGCGGAAGAGGGATCTTCAGAGCACCGTGGAGGGCGGAGCGCGGGCCGCCGGCGCGCCCTGCGGGCGGTCGGCGGCGGAACGGGAGACGAGCGGCCGTACGACGGCCGTCCAGGAGGGACGCGGCCGGGCCGGGCCGGCGGCGGGCAACGCCTGCCCGGCGGGCCCCGCCTGGTCGTGCCCGGACGGCCTGGCCTGGGCGAGCGGCTGCGGCGGCGGCGTGGAACGGAGACTGGCGGCGGCGGGCCGGTGGGCCTCAGCCCGGACGACCGTCCGGACCGACGCCCGGACCGGCGCCTCAGCCGGTGCCTGGGCCGGTGTCTGGGCCGGTGTCTGGGCCGCCGCCTGGGCCGGGGCCATGACGGCCGCGACCTGGGAGGCGATCTCGCCGTGGCCGATCGCGGGGAGCAGCCACGACAGGACGAGGAGCAGCGCGGCGGGCACTCTGGTGCGCACGTCGCCTCCTTCCCCCGTTGCCGTCGCCCCCTACCGTAGCCGCCGCCGCGGCCCGTCAGGGCAGGGTGCGCAGATACGTCGGCGGCTTGCGGATCTGGGTCGCCTGTTCGAAGGCGTACCCGAGGGCGATCAGGGCGGGTTCGGAGAAGCGCCCGCCGAAGAAGGTGACGCCGAGCGGCAGGACGTCACGGGCGTACCCGGCGGGGACGGTGACGGCCGGGTAGCCGGAGACGGCCGAGGGGGCGGAGGAGGAGACGAATCCGGTGAAGTCGTCGCCCTTGGTCAGGTCGGTCAGCCAGGCGGCGTGGTTGGTGGGGGCCAGCAGCGCGTCCAGGCGGCCGGCGGCCATCGAGGAGTCGATCGCCCGGCGGGCCAGCGTGGTGGCCTTCTCGCGCAGGGCGCGGTAGGCGGGGTCGTCCAGGTCGCCGGTGGTGGCCTGGGCCTGCTCGAAGAGCTCCTGGCCGAAGTAGCGCAGCTCGGTCCCGGCGTGCTGCCGGTTGAAGTCGATCAGCCCGGCCAGGTCGGCGGGGTGGCGGCCGGGGGTGGCCGCCAGGTAGGCGTTCAGGTCGTGCTTGAACTCGGTCAGCAGCGCGGGGAACTCGGCCTCGCCGGCCTCGTCCATGCGCTCCAGCTCGACGTCCACCACGGTCGCGCCGCGGGCGCGCAGGGTGGCGACGGCGGCGTCCAGGGTGGCGCGTACCTCCTGGTTGTCGCCCGCGACCGAGCGCCACACGCCGATGCGGGCGCCGGACAGCGCGCCGGGCCGCAGCGCCCTGAGGTAGTCGCGGTCGCCGCCCGGCACGGTGTCGGACACGGTGTCGGGGTCGCGCGGGTCGGCCCCCTGGATGACCGAGAGCACGGCGGCGGCGTCGGTGACGTTCCTGGTGATCGGGCCGGCGGTGTCCTGGCGTGCCGAGAGCGGCACCACGCCGGCCCGGCTGACCAGCCCGAGCGTGGGCTTGATGCCGACCACGCCGTTGATCCCGGCCGGGCAGACGATCGAGCCGTCGGTCTCGGTGCCGATGGTGACCGCGGCCAGGGTGGCGGCGGCGGCGACCGCCGAGCCGCTGCTCGACCCGCAGGGGTTGCGGTCCAGCACGTACGGGTTGTTGGTCTGGCCGCCCACCGCGCTCCACCCGCTGGAGGACGGGGCGGAGCGGAAGTTGGCCCATTCCGACAGGTTCGCCTTGCCGAGGATCACCGCGCCGGCCGCCCGCAGCCGCTGGACGAGGAACGCCTCGCGGGCCGGGCGGGAGCCGAGCAGCGCCTGCGAGCCGGCGGTCGTACGGAGCGGCGCGGCGGTGTCGATGTTGTCCTTGAGCAGGACCGGGATGCCTTCGAGGGGGCCGTGGGCGCCCCGGCGGCGACGCTGGTCGCTGCGTTCGGCCTCGCGCAGCGCGCCGGGGTTGGTCTGGACGACCGCGTGCACCAGCGGGTCCACCGCGCGGATGCGGTCGAGGTAGAACCGGGTGAGCGTCACGGCGTCGAAGCGGCCCCGGTCCATGGCGCGCTGCAGGTCGAGCACGTTGGCGCGGTCGAGGTCCAGGCCGCGCAGGACGGTGCCGGCGGATGGGGTGGCCGCCTCGCGGGCCTGCGCCGGGGCGGCCACGGTTAACCCGGCCACGGCGAGCGCGGCCGCCACGGCGAGCCGGCGGCGGGGCTTCATGGGAGTCATGGCTGAAGAGCGTAACCATGATGCTTTCTCTGGAAAATATTCCAAATCAGATATATCTGTCCCACTCAACTACCGCCCGCCGAGCCGCCCGCCGGGGACGGGGGTTCGTCAGGGGCAGCCCGTGGCCGCGAACACCGTGACCCGGCGGAGGCGGGCTGGCCTCCGGGACACCGTCCTGTCACCTCGCCCCCTCCGGGGCCGGAAACTGTCAGTTGCCGGGCGCACACTCAACGCATGCCCGATGAGCCTCTCGAACTCGGCGAGATCGCCATCTCCGACTGGTACGCCCACAACGACAAGATGGCCGAGGTCGGCTTCCTGACCATCGCCAGACGCCTGCCCTCGCTCGTCGCCCAGGCGATGAGCATGTCCTGGCGGGCCGGCCCCCGCGACACCCTGGCCACCATCGTGCTCAACCTCCTCGGCGGCCTGTTCACCGCCTTCGGCCTGCTGGCCACCACCGGCGTGCTGAGCGCCCTGTTCAGCGAGGGCCCGACCCCCGACCGGGTGCTGGCCGCCCTGCCCAGCCTCGCCCTGGTGGGGGCCGCCGCCGTGCTGCGCACCGCGATGCAGGCCGGCACGGGCTGGGCCCAGTCGCGCCTCACCCCGCAGATCTCCCGCCACACCGAGGAACGCCTCTACGGCCTGACCAGCCAGGTGGAGCTGGTCGCCTACGACGACCCGGAGTTCCACGACAGCCTGGAGCGCGCCAACCAGCGCGGCGTCTCGGTGGCGAGCTCGGTCGTCACCTCGGCCATCGACGTCGTCACCGCGGCCGTCGGCATCGCCGCGGCGGCCGGCGTGCTGGGCGTGCTCCACCCGGTCCTGCTGCCGCTGCTCCTGCTGGCCGTGCTGCCCGACGCCTGGGCGGCGGTGCGCGGCGCCCGCATGCGCTACTCCACCATGTACTCCCTCATCCCCGCCCGCCGCCGCAAGTGGATCATCGCCGAGCTGCTGGCCGAACGCGAGCCCGCCGCCGAGGTGCGCTCGTTCACCATGCGCGGCTTCCTGCTGCGCATGTACGACGCGGTCGCGAGGGCCGAGCAGGACGTCCTGCTCGCCCTGGCCAGACGCCAGACCCTGGCCAGGCTGGTCGGCGAGGCCCTGGGCGGCCTCGGCACCGCTCTGGTCTACGTCGCGCTCGGCGTGCTGCTGGCCGTGGCCGCGATCCCGCTCGCGGTCGCCGGCACCGCGGTGCTGGCCATCAGGACCGGCCAGTCCTCGCTGGCCAACCTCATGTACGCCACCAACCGCCTCTACGAGGAGGGCCTCTACTTCACCGACTTCCTCCAGTTCTGCGCCGACGCCGAACGCCGCGTCCCCGCCGATCGTTCCGGGGCCGTGCCCGAAAGTTTCGACCGCATCGTGGCCGACGACGTGACGTTCACCTACCCGGGCGCGGAGGAGCCGTCGCTGCGCGGGGTGACGGTCGAGATCAAGCGCGGCGAGATCATCGCGTTCGTGGGCGAGAACGGCTCAGGCAAGACGACCCTGGCCAAGATCCTTTCCGGCCTCTACGAGCCCGACACCGGCACCGTCTCCTGGGACGACGCCGACGTGGCCGGCGTGCCCCCCGACGAGCTGCGCCGGCGTACGGCCGTCATCGCCCAGGACCACACCCGCTGGCCGCTCACCGCCCGCTACAACATCACCATGGGCACCGACAAGGGCGAGCCCGCCCTGCGCGCGGCGGCCTCGGTCGCGGGCGCCGACGAGGTCGTCGCGGGCCTGCCCCACGGCTACCGCACCCTGCTCGACCGCCGGTTCAAGGACGGCCACGAGCTGTCCGGCGGCCAGTGGCAGCGCATCGCCGTGGCCCGTGGTTTCCACCGCGAGGCCGATCTGCTGATCTGCGACGAGCCCACGGCCGCTCTCGACGCCCGCGCCGAGCACGCCCTGTTCGAGCGCATCCGCGACCATTCCGAGGGCCGTACGGTCCTGCTGATCACCCATCGCCTGGCCAGCGTGCGCTACGCCGACCGCATCTACGTCCTCGACCACGGCAAGATCACCGAGCAGGGCGACCATCAGGCCCTGATGGCGCTCAACGGCCTCTACGCCGACCTCTACACCCTTCAGGCCGCCGCCTACCGCTGATCATGAGATTGCCGGCGCTCCGCGGGTCCGGACCCGCGGAGCGCCGCGGTCTCAGGCCGCCTTGTCCTTGGAGCCGGGGGCGGGAGCCAGGCGCAGGCCGCCGGGCCGGGCCTGCTCCACGGGGAAGACCCACTTCCGCATCGCCCAGAAGCGGTAGACCATGGTGATCAGCGTGCCGATGACCTGCGCGCTCATGAAGTCGGCGATCTCCTGGGTCATCAGGCTCACGTCCGGGGTCTCCATGTGGAAGATGTACCGGGAGATCCACAGCGGCGCGGAGCTGAGCACCAGACCGACGCCGCTGACCAGGAAGAACAGCGCCGCCTCGTGACGGCGTTCGCGCCCGCCCCTGGTCCGGAACGACCATTCGCGGTTGAGCACGTAGGACACGATCGTCGCCACGAGCACCGCGATGATCTTCGCGGTCACCGGCTTCGGTTCCAGGACGGTCAGCTTCAGCCCGTAGAACAGCGCGTTGTCCACCAGGAACGTCGTGCCGCCCACCACCGCGAACTTCAGTGGTTCACGGTGCTTCAGCGCCAGGGCGCGCAGCGGTTCCGGCAATCTCGCGAGTACGGCGTTTGCTATTCGGAGCACCCCCGATCTTCTCACCAGTCACACACTCCGGCGCAACGCTTCCCGGACGCGGATCTGCCGCGGTTCCCGCGTCAGCGGCGCAGCAGGCCGGCCGCCACGGCCTCGGCCAGGGCCCGGTACCCCGCCGGATTCAGGTGCAGATGGTCGCCCACGTCGTAGGCGGGCAGCAGGGCGCGGGGGGCGGCCGGGTCGCGGGCCGCGCGGTCGAAGTCGATCACGGCGTCGAACGTGCCGCTCGTCCGGATCCACTCGTTGACGCGCTGCCTGGCCGCCTCCCGCAGGCCGCCGGGGTCGTCGTAGGAGGTGTTGCCGCCGAAGGGGGTGAGGGTGGCGCCGTACACGCGCAGGTCCTGGGCGTGGGCGCGGGTGACGATCTGGTCGTAGGCGGCGATCAGGTCGTCGGCGACCTGCCGCTGCGCGGCCTCGGTGGCCGGGGCGGTGCCGATGTCGTTGACGCCCTCGAAGACGATCAGCCAGGCGAGCCCGCTCCGGGCGAGCACGTCGCGGTCCAGCCGGGCCAGGGCGGCCGGGCCGAGTCCGTCGTTCAGCACCCGGTTGCCGCCGGCGGCCTGGTTGGCGAGCGCGAGGCCGGGCAGGCGCGGCTGGAGCCGGTCGAGCAGCTGGTCGGGCCAGCGGTCGTTCCGGTTGGTGGTGGAGCCCCTGCCGTCGGTGAGCGAGTCGCCCAGTACGGCGAGGGCGGCGGTGGACCGCTTGGCCCGCACCTCGACCGCGCTCAGCAGGTACCAGTGGTCGACCGGGGTGGCGCCGGTCAGGCCGGGGGCGTCGGTCTGGTCGCCGGGGGCCAGGTAGGAGGTGGTCCTGGAGCCGGGGTGGGAGGTGAGGGCGTTCGAGGCCTGCCCCTGGGCGAGGTGCGCGGTCACCGACAACACCGAGCGCGGCGCGAGCGCGAGGTCCAGCGGGTCGGACACGACCTGCGCCCCGGCCGGCACGACGGTGGAGGCACGGCCGCTGAAGGTCAGGGGCCGTGCGGTGCCGGGCTGGATCGTGCTCACCCCGGCCGCCCCGCCCTCCGGGAACGCCACGGAGGCCCGCGTGATGGGCAGCGGCGCGCCGCCGAAGGCGTTGGAGAAGCGCACCCGTACGCGTTTCCCGCCGGCCGAGACGCGGACGGTCTGCCGGAGCGTGGTGTCGGCCAGGACCAGCCCGTCCTGTGTGTACGGCGGCGGCGGCATGTTGCCCGGCTCGGTGAGCTGCGGCATCGAGGTCCAGGTGTCGACCCAGTGTTCTCCGGGGAGCGAGGACGGGTCGGCGGCGCCCGTGGCGGGCGCGGCCGTCAGCACCGCGGCCCCGGCGACGGCGAGGGCCACCAGCTTCCACATTCTGCCCATGGGCACTCCGAAACTTTCGGCCTAGCAGCGAATATTTCTCCCGGACCGTACGACGGGCCGCGCCACGGGTCAACAGGGTGATCCGCTTCTGACACGACGGCATTCCCGTTCTGACCTGGCGTTGCAAGGAGGGCGTCCCGATGGTGCACTCAAGGGCGTTGGTTCCGACCTGTGTCAGGCCGCCAGCGGGAGCGAAAGCCGGCGGCGGACCTCGAAGGGAGAACCGTGAGACGATTACGTCCCTTACCGGCCCTGCTGGGCCTGCTGCTGGCCGTGCTGCTGGTCGGGGCCTCGGCCTGCAGCGGGTCCGCGCCCGCGACGGGCGGCGCCGGAACGGCCCGGTCCGGCGCGCCGCCGGAGAAGATCCGGGTCGGCGTCATCCCGATCCCCGACAGCGCGCTGGTCTACCTCGCCCGCGACCGCGGTTACTTCGCCGCCGAGGGGCTGGAGGTGGAGCCGGTGGTCGTGCGGGGCGGCGGCCCGGCGATCGAGAAGATGCGGGGCGGCGCCCTGGAGTTCGCGCTGATCAACTACGTGACGGGCTTCCTGTACCAGCGGCGCGAACCCGGACAGCTCAAGCTGGTCGCCGACGCCTACCACGCCGCGCCGGGCGCGTTCCAGCTCTTCGTGCCGCCCGGCAGCCCGATCCGGAGCGTCCGCGACCTCAAGACGTCCGGCGGCCCGAAGAGGAGCATCGCGGTGGCGACGCTGCGCTCGGTGGCCACGCTGAGCGCCGAGACCGTGCTCGCCGCGGCCGGGCTGTCGGCGGCCGACGTCGCGTTCAAGGCGATCGCCGGATGGGCCACGACCTCGTCGTACGCGGGGGCGCATCCCAGCAGCGTGGCCGGGTTCCAGCGGGCCATGGCCCACGCCCAGCTCGACTCGCGTGACCGGGCCCTGGTCACCGGGGTACTGGGCACGTACACGAAGATCCCGCGCGAGGTTTTGCCGACCATCACGCTCGGGACGTTCCCCGCTGGCCTGGAGGCCGAGAAGCTGCAGGCGGTGGTGGACACCATGGTGAGGTTCGGCTACCTGCCCGCGCCGCTGCGGACGGAGAGCATGATCGTCCGGCCGCCCTGGGAATCGGGGAAGGGGAACCCATGAGCGACACGTGGAAGCGGGCGCGGGTGCTGCGCCTGATCGACGACTACATCCTGTACGCCGCCGTCCGGGCGGCCCTGCGGCTGTCGGTCTTCGACCTGGTGGCCGCCGGGGCCTGCGCCGTGGACGAGCTGGCCGACGAGATCGCCGCCGGCGGGACCGGCCGTCCCGACGAGCAGTTGCTGGGCCGCCTGCTGAGGGCGCTGGAGCACCTGCGGCTCGTCGAGCGGGACGCCCGCGGCCGCTACCTGCTCACCGGCGAGGGCGACCTGCTCACCAGCGGGCGGGACGACTCGCTGGCCCCCGCCGCGCTGATGTGGGGCGAGGAGCTGTGGCGGGACTCCGCCGACCTGCTGCACCGGACGATCACCCGCGGCGGGCCCGCCGCCCTGGAGCTCCACCAGGTCGGCTCCCCCTACGACTGGCTCAGCATGCGTCCCGCGGCCGGCGCCCTGTTCAACGAGTACATGGCCACCCGCAGCGTCACCGTGGCCCGCGCGCTGGCCGGGCAGGACCTGACCGGCGTGGACGCCGTCGCCGACATCGGCGGCGGCACCGGCATCGTCCTGGCCACGCTCCTGGCCTCCCATCCGCGGCTGCGCGGCGTGCTGTTCGAGCTGCCCGAGGTGGCGGCGCAGGCCCGGCGGCACCTGGACGGGCGGTCCGCCGTCACGGTGGCCGAGGGCGACATGTTCGCCGACCCGCTGCCCCTGGCGGGCCTGTACCTGCTGAGCAACATCGTGCACAACTATCCCGACGAGCAGGCCGCCAAGCTGCTGGCCCGGATCGCCGCCCTGATGGACGCGGACGCCGAGTTGTGGATCGTGGACGCGATCCTCGACGACGACCCGCACCGCTCGCCGACGTCGGCCGTGGCGCTGGACATGAAGATGCTCACGCTGTTCACCGGCGGCCGCGAACGCACGCTGACCGGCGTCGAGTCCCTGCTGGAGGCGGCCGGGCTGCACGTCGCGCGGACCGAACCGCTCCCCCACGGCCTGCACCTGGTGGTGGCCAGGCAGCGCCCGGCCTCCGGATGAGCCACCGGCCGCGCACATTCACCGGCCGTCCACCAGACTGGCGGCTACGGGCGCGGGCCCGGGCCGTACGGTGCGGGTGATCTTCGGCTTTCCGCCACTTCGCGGCTTCCGAAACTGATCGTTCATGGAAAGGGGAGACACGAAGTGGCGGAGACCAACGCCGGCGTGCGGCGATTACTTGCGGACTCGGGGGAACCACGCGGGTGGGTCCCGCTCCGGGCGGATCTCGTCACGGCGCTGCTGGGGGTCTGGTTCGGCATCGGGCTGATGATCGACGCGTGGGCGCACAGCAACCTGACCGAGCTGGAGACGTTCTTCACGCCGTGGCACGCGGCCTTCTACTCGGGGTTCGCCGCGGTGTCGGGCTGGATCATCTGGCAGGTCTACCGCAACGTGCGGCTCGGCCGCCAAGGGCTGGCCGCCGTACCGCAGGGCTACCTGGCCGGGCTGGTCTCGATCCCGGCGTTCGCGGTCTGCGGCCTGGCCGACATGACCTGGCACACCGTGCTCGGCATCGAGACGAGCATCGACATCCTGTTCAGCCCGTCCCATCTGGGGCTGATCGTGACCATGCTGCTCATCATCACCACGCCGCTGCGCTCGGCCTGGAGCGCCCCCGACGTGGGCGTGCGGCCCTCGCTCGGGCGGCTGTTCCCGGCGCTGGCCGGGCTCGCGTTCGCCGCCACTCTGGTGTCGCTGTTCCTGTCGTACGGCGACGCCCTCCAGTACGGCTCCGCCGCCATCGTCGAGTCGTTCTCCGACGTACGGGGGCCCGGCGCGGACCTGCTGGCCGCCTCGATGGCCATCAGCAACGTCGTCCTGCTCGCCCCGGTGCTGCTGGTGGTACGGCGCTGGAACCTGCCCTTCGGCGGCGTGACCGTCATGTACACGGTCGCCGCGTTGATGCCCGGCTCGCAGACGGCGTTCGAGAACCTGCCGACCCTGCTCACGTTCGTCGCCGCGGGCCTGGCGAGCGACGTGCTGATCCGGCTGCTGCGCCCGTCCGGCGCGCGGCGGGCCGCCTACTGGGCCTTCGCCGGGTTGTCGGCCTTCATCACCTGGTCGCTCTACATCGCGGTCGCCTCGGTCGCCGGGGGCGGGCTGCCCGCGGTGCCCGAGTTGTGGACCGGCGCGCCGGTGGTCGCCGGGCTGATCGGCCTGGCGCTCGGCGCGCTGTTCCTGCCGAACGCCCTGCCCGCGAACGCGGCCGACGCCGGCCGGGCATGACCCGGCTGCTCCGGGTCCTCTGTCTCGCCGTCGTCCTGCTGCTCGCGGGCGCCGTACCGGCCGCGGCCCACAACGTCGCGGCCGGGGCGGACCTGCGCTTCGCCCAGACGATCGCCGGCGCGGAGCTCACGGTCGTCGTCAAGGCCACCTCGCGGGTGCCGGGGCCGCTGCTGATCGGCCTGATCGCGTACGAACCGGCGACCGGGCCGCGGGTCGGCCTGGAGGTGCGCTCGGTCGAGGACGGCCACAAGGTCACCGCCACCGCGCAGGCCGCCCGCGACCCCCGCTACGTCGAGCTGCCGGTGGAGCGCACCGGGCCGCACGAGCTCCGGCTGACGGCGGGCGACGAGGTCGCAGTGCTGCCGTTCCGGGTCCTGGTGAACCGCGGCTCCGCCGGCGAGTTCCTGATCTACGGCGGCCTGCTCGTGGCGGGGCTGCTGCTGGTCGGCGGCCTGCTGACCGGCGCGCTGTCGCGCAGGACGCCGGCGATGGCGCTGGCCGGGGGCGCGGCGGCCGCGGTGACCGTGGCCGCCATGGTCGTCGTGTTCGAGCCCATGCTGCCGCCCCCGCCGCCCGACGGCGCCGTGCCCACGGTGAGCGCGCAGGCGGCCGGGCGGCCGTTCGCGCAGGGGCGGGTGACGACCTTCCCGGCCCGTCCGGCGGCCGGTCAGGAGTTCACGCTGCGCCTCGACCTCACCGACGGCTCGACCGGGTATCCGGTGGACGATCTCGTCCTGCATCACGAGGCGCTCGCGCACGTGGTCGTCACCAGCGAGGACGGTGCGTACTTCCGGCACCTGCACCCGCTGCGCACCGCGCCGGGACGGCTGGAGGTCCGGCTGCGCGCCGACCGGCCGGGCCGGTTCCTGGCCTACGCGGAGCTGGAACGCGAGGACTCCGGCGGCCAGTTGCTCAGCGGCGCGTTCCAGGTCGCCGGGCACGCGGTGGCCGCCCCGCCGCCGCCCGCGCCGGCGGCCACCCCTGTCGTACGGCCGTCCGCGCCGGTCGCGGGCCGTCCGGCGGCGATCGAGCTGGGCATCGGCGTCACGCCGCGCCAGTGGCTGGGCATGTCGGGGCACCTGATCGTACGCAGCCAGGACGGCACCTTCCTCGGCCACGTGCACGAGATGGGCGTTCCCGCGCCCCGGCTGCGCTTCACCTTCAGCTTCCCGGCCCCGGGCCGCTACCTGGCCTGGGCCCAGTACGCGACCGGCGACCGGATCGTGACCGTGCCCTTCACCGTCGACGTCACGGAGGCCCTCGGATGAGGCGGGTCCTGGCCGTCGCCGCCCTGCTGGCGGCGGCGCTGGCGCTGTTCCTGTACGCGCGCGGCTCCGGCCCCGCCCCGCTCACCCTGACCAGCGTCAGCACCCGGTACGCCGTCACGGTCTCGATCCCGAGGCCGACGACGGGCCGCGTGGCGGCCGAGGTACGGGTGACCTCCGGCGACCCGCACACCGTGACGCTGTCGACCGTGATGCCCGGCATGGGCCACGCCACCCCGGAGATCACCGCCGACCAGCGGCAACCCGGCCGGTACGCGGCCGAGGGCGAGCTGTTCCCGATGGCCGGTGTGTGGGAGTTGTCGGTCCGGCTGAGCGGCGCGGCGGGAGAGGAGCTGCTGGTGGTGAAGGCGCCCATCACGGAATAAGAGCCCACGACGGAAATGAAGCCCGAAACGGGATCGGAGCCTGCTCTTGACGAATGAAATGAACGATCTTTTAATTCGTGCATGGGACGTATCGCCGGCGTCACCGCCGCCGAGACGCGGGAACGCCTGCTGCGCGCCGCCGCCGTGGTCGGCGCCAGGCGCGGCTACGACGGCACCCGCGTCGCCGACATCGCCGCCGGCGCGGGCGTGAGCAACGGCGCCCTGTACGCCCACTTCGGCTCCAAGGCCGAACTGCTGGTGGCCGCGCTGGGCGCGCACGGCCGGCGGCTGATGGCCGGGCTGTTCGACGACGAGCCCGGCCGTCCGGTCGCCGACCTGCTCCTCGCCGCCGGCCGTCGGCTCCCCCGCCCCCGGGACACCGGTGGCGACCTCACCGTCGAGGCGCTGGTCGCCGCCCGCCGCGACGAGGACGTGGCCCTTGCCATGCGCGACTACGTCGGCGAACGCGCCGGCCGGCTCGCCGACCTCGTCCGCGCCGGACAGGCCGGCGGCGAGCTGGACCCCGGGCTGTCTCCGGACGCGATCGCCCACTTCTGCCTCCTGCTCGCGATGGGCAGCGCGCTCATCGCGCCGGAGCCGTACCAGGTCGGCGAGGAGGAGTGGGCCACGCTGCTCACCCGCGTCGTCGCCGCCCTCTCCCCCGCCCCACCGCACGAAGGAACGCCGTGAAAGCACAGATCGACCCCGGGCGCTGCCAGGGACATGGCCGCTGCTACGACCTCGCCCCCGACCTGTTCGGCGAGGACGACGAAGGTTACGGAACGGTCCTCGGCGACGGCGCGGTGGCCCCCGGCCAGGAGCGTACGGCGCGCCTGGCCGTCTCCAACTGCCCGGAGCACGCGATCGACCTGGTCGGGGAGGCGTGACATGAGCGTGGACGAGCGGTTCGTGAAGAGCTTCGACGAGCCCGGCGAGGACGAGCGGGCCGGCACCCGCAGCGAGATCGTCACCGGCCCGGTCTCGGACTGGGCGACCGACTTCTCCCACCTGGAGCCGGAGTGGGCCGCCGACCCGTACCCGATCCAGGACGACCTGCGGCAACGCTGCCCGATCGCCCGCACCGAGCGGTTCGGCGGCGGCTGGCTCCCCACCCGCTACGAGGACGTCGCGGCCATCGCCTACGACACCGACCGGTTCTCCTCCCGCTCGATCATCATGAGCAACTTCCGCCCGCCGCCCGAGAGCGCCCCGGTGGGCGGCACGCCGCCGATCTCGTCCGACCCGCCCTTCCACCACGACGCCCGCAAGCTGCTGCTCCCGGCCTTCACCAAGACGGCCGTCGCCCGGCGCGAGGAGTCGACCCGGGCGTTGTGCCACGAGCTGATCGACGGCCTGGAGGGCCAGGACGTCGTGGACGCGGCCCGCGACTACGCCCAGCACATCCCGATGCGGGTGATCGCCGACATGCTGGGCTTCCCGCCCGAGGACGGCCCGCGCTTCCGCGAGTTCATCGAGAACGCCCTCGAAGGCGTCAACCTGCCGCCCGAGCAGCGGATCGCCAACATGGACCGGCTCTTCGACTACCTGCTGGAGCAGATCCGCGACCACGTGGACCACCCGCGCGACGACCTGACGACCTACCTCGTCGACGCCGAACTGTACGGCCACAAGCTGGAGGCCGGGCACGTCGCGGGCACGATCGCCCTGCTGCTGATCGCGGGCATCGACACCACCTGGAGCGCGATCGGCGCCTCACTCTGGCACCTCGCCAAGACCCCCGCGGACCGCCGACGGCTCGTCGCCGAACCCGCACTCCTGCCCACCGCCATGGAAGAACTCCTGCGCGCCTACGCGCCCGTCACCATGGCCCGCCTCGTCAAGCACGACATGCACTGGAACGGCGTCGACATGAAGGCCGACGACTGGATCCTGCTCTCCTTCCCCGCCGCCAACCGCGACCCCGCCCACGTCGACCACCCCGACCACGTCCTCATCGACCGAGAGGTCAACCGCCACGCCGCCTTCGGACTCGGCATCCACCGCTGCGTCGGCTCCCACCTGGCCCGCATGGAACTCCGCACCGCACTCGACGTCTGGCTCCAGCGCATCCCCGACTTCACCCTCGCCGACCCCGACGCCGTCACCTGGGCCACCGGTCAGGTACGCGGACCACGCACGCTCCCGCTGCGCATCGGCTGACCTGTCACGGTCCCACCTCGGCCGCCACCAGGAACAGCAGGGCCGAGGCCAGGAAGGGCCGGGAGGCGAGGTCGTCGAACCACTCCTCGGCGCCGGGTTCGAGACACCCGGCGCCGATCGCCCTGATGCCGTTGCGGCGCAGCCCGAGCACCCGGTCGGCGGTGGCGAGGTCGCGGAACACCGGCGCGACCGTCCCCACCGAACGCACCACGAGACCGGCCTCGGCGCACAACCGGGCCAGGCGGCGGCCGACGGTGCCGTGGCGGACCACCCGGCGGGCGATGAACCGGGCCAACGCCGGGCCGACGTCCGGGTCGGGCGAGTCGATCAGCATGCCCTCCCAGTCGGGCTCGGCCATGACGATCCGCGCCCCGGGACGGGCCACCCGGCGGAACTCCGCCAGCACCGCCGCCGGGTCGTCCACGTGCTGGAGCACCCGGTCGGTACGGGCCCGGTCGACGCTCCCGTCCGCCAGCGGCAGCGCGTGCACGTCCCCGGGACGCACCTCGACCAGGGGCCGCGCGGCCAGCCGGGCACGCGCCTCGGCGACCATCGCCGGGTCGCGGTCCACGCCGACGACCCGTCCGTGCGGGGCGACGGCCTCGCGCTTGGCGGCCAGGTCGGTGCCGGGGCCGCAGCCGAGGTCGAGCACGGTCTGGCCGGGTCGCAGTTCCAGCAGGTCCAGGACCTGCCGCTTGTAGCCCCTGCCGACGTCGGTCGCGGCGACGTGGTCGAGGTAGGCGATCGGGTCCGGGCGGGACGAGGGGTCGATGTCGATCATGCGCACAGCCAACCAGACCGGTTCGCAGATCCCGGGGAGGCGAGGTGGAGATCCCGTGCAGCCTGGTGATCCCGCCCGGACGCGGTCAGGTACGGCGCAGGCGCCACAGAGAGGTGATCTCGGCGGCGCGGGCCGCGTGCAGGGGGTCGGTCCCGTCGAACGCGCGCGGGTGCCGGGGGCGCGTCCAGAGCCGGTCCACGACCCGCAGGCCCGCGTCCGCGAAGGCGGTCAGCAGGTCGGCTCGGGTCCGTAAGCCGAGCCGTTCGGCCAGGTCCGACAGGATCAGCCAGCCCTCGCCCGCCGGTTCCAGGTGCTCGCCCAGGCCGTCGAGGAAGCCGCGCAACATGCGGCCGCCGGGGTCGTACACCGCGTGGTCGAGGGGGGATGCGGGCTTGGCCGGGAGCCACGGCGGGTTGCAGACGACGAGCTGCGCGCGTCCGGGCGGGAAGAGGTCGGCGTCCACGACCAGGACGCGGCCGGCCAGCCCGAGCCGCCGCAGGTTGTCGCGGGCGCAGGCCACGGCGCGCGGGTCGCGGTCGGTGGCCACGAGGCGCTCGACACCCCTGCGCGCCAGGACCGCGGCGAGCACGCCGGTCCCGGTGCCGACGTCGAACGCCCGCGCGAGCGGGCCGAGGGGGGCGCGGGCCACCAGATCGACGTACTCGCCGCGGACCGGTGAGAAGACGCCGTAGTGCGGATGGATGCGGTCGTTCAGGGCGGGCACCTCTACGCCCCTCCTGCGCCATTCGTGGGCCCCGACGATGCCCAGCAGCTCGCGCAGCGAGGTCACCGACGGCTCCGCGGCGGGGCCGTAGACCTCGGCGCAGGCCGGGCGCACGTCCGGGGCGCGGCGCAGGTGGACGGCGTGGTCCGGGCCGAGCGGCACCAGCAGCCGGCCGAGCGTGACGGCCCACTGGGCGCGGTCCCGCCGGTGCCGGTGGAAGGCGTCGGCGGGCGACGGCGCGGGCCGGCGCGGTGGACGTTCGGTCCTGCGCGCCATGGCGCGCAGGAGCCGGCGGGCGGCCTGGAAGTCACCGCGCCAGAGCAGCGCCGTGCCCTCGCAGGCCAGTCGGTACGCAGTGGCGGCGGCGAGGCGGTCGTCGGCGACCACCACGCGGGCGGGCGGGGGCGAGCCGTTGGCGGAACGCCAGCGGGCGGACCGGGTCTCGCCGTCTTCGGTCCAGCGGATCTCGAGCACTCGGGCTCCTCATGATCGAACCAGTGATGGTCATGAAGAGCACTTCGACGCGGTGGATCAGCCTGTGGCGGCCTCCCGCGAGGAAGTGCGCGCCGGGGCGTCGCCGAGAACCATGCCGGGTGGTGGGAACGACATGATCGACCTCCTCGCTGGACGGGAACCCCTTCATCCTAGGGCCGCTCGCGCCCGGCGGACCTCACCGGCGCAGTCGAGCGGCGTCAGGTCCCTCTTGACCGCGTTTCGGAGACAGATCCGGTCCGGCCCGAATACGGTGGGCCGTTGACGCTCAGCCAACGCCCGTAAGCCTTCCGGAGTCTCTCCATGCGTACCGCAGCGGCAGTCCTCTCCTTCGTGCTCGCCCTCCCCACCCTGCTCGTCCTGCCGGTGAGTGCCGCGGTCGCCGCCGCGCCGCTGCCGGGCGGCAAGACCACCTTCGTCGTCTCGCAGGGCCACCTCCAGGCCGCCTCCCGGCAGAACTGGGTACGCCTGGGCACCTACCGCTTCGCCGCGAACGGCACGGTGAGCGCCGCCCAGTACCTGTGGTGGCAGCGTTATCCGAAGGCCAGGCAGCGCACCGGCACCGTGCCCGACGCTAGCTGCACCACCAAGTCCGGCGGGGTGTCCTCGCGCCCGCGCGCCTGCGAGGTGCTCACCGCGGGCGGCTACACGGCCGGCCCGAACGAGACCCGCACCGGCACGTACACGCTGGCGGGCGACGTGCTCACCATCCGCTGGAAGATCGCCCAGACCTGGACGGAGCAGTGGTACGTGCGCACCTCGCCGGACCGCAAGCTGGCCCGCCTCGACCTCAAGCGCAGCACCCTGGCCACGCACGGCTACGGCTACGGCAGCAACGCCTCCCCCGCCACCCGCCGCGCGATGAGCTCGGTACGGGCCTTCCCCGGCTCGCTGCGCCAGGACCTGACGAGCTGGGCGAGCGGCACGCTGGTCAACTCCGGCAACCAGCCGTTCGGCCACTCCTCCTTCCGCGCCTGCGCCTCGGCCACCTCGTGCCTGACCTACCTCCAGCCGTCCTCGCGCGGGGCGTGCCAGAAGTCGGGCGGCTGCCCGAAGTACGGCGGCGGCACGAAGGCCAACGTCAGCTCCATCCAGTACTACCTGACGACGATCTCCAAGTCCGACCGCCGCGACACGCTGTGGCACTGGTGCACGTGCCTGGCGATGGAGCGCGGCGAGTTCTGCTACACGGGCAACTCCCACGTCAAGCCGCTGATGCAGATCATCGACGACTCGGGGGCCTTCCGCGGGTGGGTCGGGGTGGAGGCGTCCTTCTCGACCGGCTCCCGGGCGACGGACATGCTCGCGGTCCTGCGCATCTCCGACTTCCGCTGACCGAGGGACGGCCGGGCCGCCGTCGCCGTCAGGAGCCGGAGCGCAGGCGTTCGGCGGCCTCCTGGTAGGTGTGGGCAGCCCGGTCAAAGTAGTCGAAGAGCGCGTCGAGGTGCTCGGGCGGGCAGTCGGCCAGGATGTCGCCGATCTTCCGCCGGACGGGGTCCATGACCTGGTCGAGCTGGGCGGGCTTGCCGACCGGCTCGACGATCACCTTGCGGCGGTCGTCCGGGTCGGGGGCGCGGCGGACGTATCCGGCCTGCTCCAGCCGGTCGATGAGGCGGGTGGTCGGGCCGGTGGTCAGGCCGGTGCGGGTGCCGAGCTCGCCCGGGGTCATCGGGCCGGCCAGTTCGAGGATGTTCAGGGCGTACAGGTCGGTGGCGCCCAGGCCGCAGGCCTTGGCCGCGGCGTGGCCGTGCAGCATGACCGCGCTGAGGTAGCGGCGGTAGAGCCGGCCGGCGTCCGGGCGGTCTGACGTGTTCGGCACGCGATCCTCACTTCCCGTTCCTCCTCCTGGAGAAGATAAATCTTCCAGGAAGTAGCTTCTTCAGAGAAGCTACCACGGAGGAACGGCGCGGACGTCCGAGAGCGAGCAGCACGAACGTCGTGAGCACGACGGCGGTGAGCAGGACGGCCAGGTTGAGCGGGGTGCGCAGGAAGCCCAGGGCCACGATGAGCGTGGTCGCGCCGCCCGGCGGGTGGGAGCTGTCGGTGGCCAGCATGCCCAGCGTCGTGCACGACAGCGCGATGACGACCGCGAGAACCCGGCGGCCGTCGATGTGCCCCAGGTCGGGCGCGGTGCGCGTCAGCCCGGTGACGGTCAGCGCCAGGTAGCCGCCGGCGGCGCTGATGGCGTGCCCGGCGACCGTACGGCGGGGAGCCGACGCGGGCGCCCCCGGCGCGGTGAGCACCAGGTAGATCGTCGGCCCCAGGGAGGGGAAGACGAACGGCTGGCGGGCCAGCCAGGCGACGAGGGCGGGCACGCTGATGCACAGGGCGGCCTTCCAGGACACGGCGAGCGCGCCTGCCACCCGCGCCCGCACGGCCCCCCGCGACCGCGCCACGCCTCCCGCGCCTTCGGCCGCTCCCGGGCCTTCCGCCGATCCGGGGCCTCCCGGGCCTCCCGTGGCTGCCTCGGCGCTCATGCCGTCCACCTCCTTCGGGCCGCCGGCGGCCGGGCGGGGCGGGTGCTCATCGGGGCAGGGCACCGCCACGCGAGCGGTAGACGATGTACGGCCTGGCCAGATAGGTGACGGGCGCGGCGAAGGCGTGGACCAGGCGGCTGAAGGGCCACAACGCGAACAGGGCCATGCCGAGCAGCGTGTGCGCCTGGAAGACGAACGGCGCCGCCGCCATGGCGCCCACGTCCGGCTCCAGTTCGAGCAGGCTGCGGAACCACACCGACACCCCGAGCCGGTAGTCGTAGTGGCCGGACGGCCCGAGCAGGGTGGCGATCAGCCCCGCCAGCAGCACGGTGGCCAGCACCGGGTACAGGACGCGATCGGAGCGCCCGGTGGCGCGGCGTACGGCCCGCACCCGCAGCCGCCGCCACAGCAGCACCGCGAGCCCGGCCACGCTGGCCAGCCCCGCCAGCCCGCTGACGACCAGGGCGTTGAGCTGGTACATGGGCTCGGTCACGTGCACGGCCTCGGTGAACCGCTCGGGCACGAGCAGACCGACGAGATGACCGGCGATCACGAACAGCAGCCCGAAGTGGAACAGCGGCCCGCCCACCCGCAGCAGGCGGCTCTCGTGAAGCTGCGTGGAACGGGTGGTCAGCCCGAACCGGTCGTAGCGGTAACGCCAGATCACCCCGGCCACGAACAACACCAGGACGACGTACGGCAACACACCCCACAGGGCGATGTTCAGGTGCTTCATCAGCGGACTCCTCCGGGAACCTCGGGCAGGACGGTACGGCCGACCCGCTCGGCGGGCGGGCCGAGCGCCGCCCGCTCGCCCACGGCCCGGCGGTCGGCGGACGTGGGCCTCGGCAACGTCAGCAGCACGGCCTCCACGACGGCGGCGTAGCCGCTGCGCCGGGCGGCCAGACCGGCGTGCAGCAGGTCGAGACCGGGACGGTGGTCGCGCAGCAGCCGGCCGCCGGG
This sequence comes from Nonomuraea sp. WAC 01424, assembly GCF_003947315.1. Classification (NCBI taxonomy): domain Bacteria; kingdom Bacillati; phylum Actinomycetota; class Actinomycetes; order Streptosporangiales; family Streptosporangiaceae; genus Nonomuraea; species Nonomuraea sp. WAC 01424. The sequence continues at coordinate 125,826 of NZ_QHHZ01000010.1, read as the reverse complement.
GCCCGGCACGCGGGCGGCGAACTCCAGCATCACCGGCAGGAAGTCGGGCAGCTCGCCCGTGCCGGGCTGCCAGCCGTGGGCGCGGTAGAGAGTCTTGAGGTCCAGGAGCGACTCGCCGCGCCTGCGGGTGTCGCCGTCGCCGTAGTAGGTCATGTGGAGGGTCCGGCGGCCGCTGCGGTCGAAGGTGGTCACGTACGCGGCTCCGGCGTCGAGCGCGGGCAGGGCCGCCGCCTCGGCGCAGAACGTACGCAGGCGCTCGCCCGCCGCACCACCCACAGGGCCGAGCGCGGCGCGTACCAGGTCGAGGCGGGCGGTCCAGTCCTCCCCCGGATAGCTCAGCAGGAGGGAGGCGGCCTGATGGATCAGGCGGCCGTCGTGCCGGCTCACTCGGCCGCCTCGCCCCTGGACGGGAACAGGCCGTCGGGCGTGCCCTTGCCGTCCCAGTTGAGCAGGTTGACGCGGCCGCGCAACTGTTCGTCCTTGGTGACCGGCGGGCTGTGGAAGCCCTCGGCGAGCATGCCGGGGCCGCCGGGGACGTCGAGACTGCAGCCCGCGCCCGAGGCGTGGTCGGAGGCGACGTAGGCGGTGGGGATGACGTACCGCTCGTCGTACTTGGCGAGGGCGAGCAGGCGGTACATACGTTCCAGGCCGGCGGCGTCCAGCGCGGCGGCGGCGCCGGCGCCCGGGTCGGGCTCGTCGCCGAGGTTGCGGGCCCGCATGTGGGCGCGCATGGCGGCCAGACGCTGGAGCGCGGCCTCCACCGGGGCCGGATCGCCCGCGGTGAACAGCTCGGCGAGGTATTCGACGGGGATGCGCAGCGAGTCGATGGCGCCGAACAGGTTGCCCGCGTCCTCGCCGTCGTGCCCGGTGTCGGCGAGCGCGTCGACGATGGGCGACAGCGGCGGGACGTACCAGACCATGGGCATGGTGCGGTACTCCGGGTGGAGCGGCAGGGCGATCCGGAACTCGGTGATGAGCTGCCGTACGGGCGAGCGGCGGGCGGCCTCCAGCCAGTCGTGCGGGATGCCCGCCGCCTCGGCGGCGGCGATCACCCCGGGGTCGGCGGGGTCGAGGAAGCAGTCGAGCTGCGCCTGGTACAGGTCGCGCTCCTCGGGCACGGCGGCGGCCTCCCCGATGCGGTCGGGGTCGTAGAGCATGACGCCGAGGTAGCGCAGGCGGCCGACGCACGTCTCGGAGCAGACCGTGGGCTCCCCCGCCTCGATGCGCGGATAGCAGAACGTGCACTTCTCGGCCTTGCCGGTCTGGTGGTTGAAGTACACCTTCTTGTACGGGCACCCCGACACGCACATGCGCCACCCCCTGCACCGGTCCTGGTCGACCAGGACGATGCCGTCCTCCATGCGCTTGTACATCGCCCCCGACGGGCAGGCGGCCACGCACGAGGGGTTGAGGCAGTGCTCGCAGATACGCGGCAGGTGGAACATGAACGCCCGCTCGTAGTCCAGGCGTACGGTGTCGCTCACCTTGCGCAGGACGACGTCGGCGGCGAGCTGCTCCAGCCCGCCGCCCAGGTCGTCGTCCCAGTTCGGCCCCCAGGTGACGGCGGTGGGCCGGCCGTCGATCAGCGAGCGGGGCGGCGCGGTCGGCACGTCGTCGCCGAGCGGCGCGCCGATGAGGTTGTCGTAGTCGTAGGTCCACGGCTCGTAGTAGTCGTCGAGGCCGGGGAAGTCGGGGTTGGCGAAGAGCGTGGCCAGGCGGCGCAGCCGGCCGCCGACCCTGGGCACCAGGCGGCCGTGGCGCAGCCGCCAGCCGCCCCGCCAGCGTTCCTGGTCCTGCCAGCCGCGCGGGTAGCCCTGGCCGGGACGGGTCTCGACGTTGTTGAACCAGACGTACTCGGTGCCCGGCCGGTTGGTCCACGTCTGCTTGCAGGTGACCGAGCAGGTGTGGCAGCCGATGCACTTGTCCAGGTTCATCACCATGGCGATCTGGGCCATCGGTCGCATCAGTAACGCACCTCCTGATCCCTGCGGCGGATGACGGTCACCGCGTCGCGCTGGTTTCCGGTGGGGCCGTAATAGTTGGGGGCGAAGGAGAGCTGGCCGTAGCCGCCGATCAGATGGGTCGGCTTGACGAGGAGTTTGGTGAGCGCGTTGTGCACGCCGCCGCGCCGGCCGGTGGCCTGCGACCTGGGCACGTTCACCAGGCGTTCCTGGACGTGGTACATGAACACGGTGCCGGCCGGCATGCGGTGGGAGACCACGGCGCGGGCCACGACGACGCCGTTGACGTTGACGGCCTCGATCCAGTCGTTGTCGGCCACGCCGATGGCGGCGGCGTCCTCGACGCTGATCCAGATGACCGGGCCGCCCCTGGCCAGCGTCTGCATCAGCAGGTTCTCCTGGTACTCCGAGTGGATCGACCACTTGGAGTGCGGGGTGAGGTAGCGCACGTTCACCGCCTTGCCGCCGTCGGGCGCGGCGGGCAGGCTCTCGCCCAGCGCGTCGAGGTCGAGCGGCGGGCGGTAGACGGGGAGCTGCTCGCCCAGCTCGGCCATCCAGTCGTGGTCGAGGTAGAAGTGCTGGCGGCCGGTGAGCGTGTGCCACGGCTTGCGGTGCTCGGTGTTGATGGTGAACGGCGCGTAGCGGCGGTCGTGCCCCTCGGCGCCCGACCACTCGAAGCTGGCCCCCGCGGACACCGGCCGGTCCTGGGTGTCGGAGAACACCGTACGGTGCCCGGCGACCGACGCGCCGAGCTCCGACAACCCCGAGCCGGGGCCGCAGCGTTCGGCCAGCCGGTCGAAGCCCTCGGCGGCGATCCTGCCGTTGGTGGTGCCCGACAGGGCCAGGATCGCCTCGCACATCTTGACGTCGCTGTCCAGGAGCGGACGCCCTCCGGCGGGACCGCCGTCGGCGGTGCCGCAGCGCGCGGCCAGCCAGGCCGACTCGGGGCCCGGCCGTACGGTGACGCCCTTGACGGTCATGCCCTGCCGCTCGGCCAGCGGCCCGAAGGCGGCCAGCTTGTCGGCGATCGCGGTGTAGTCCCGCTCGACCAGCGTCACGGCCGGCATGGTGCGTCCCGGCTCCGGCGTCGCGCCGCTCTGCCGCCAGTCGGGCACGCCGCCGCCCGGCTGGGCGATCTCGCTGGTCGTGTCGTGCTGGAGGGCGGTGCCGACCAGGTCGTGGGCTACGTCGAGGCGGCCCTCGGCCAGCGCGCTCAGCTTGCGGGCCAGGGAGTGGAAGATGTCGAAGTCGGTGCGGGCCTGCCAGGGCGGGTTGATCGCCGGGGTGAAGGCGTGCACGAACGGGTGCAGGTCGGTGCTGGACAGGTCGTGCTTCTCGTACCAGGTGGCGGCGGGCAGCACGAGGTCGGCGAACAGGGTCGTGGAGGTCATCCGGAAGTCGAGGGCGAGCAGCAGGTCGAGCTTGCCGCGCGGCGCCTGCCGCCAGGTGACCTCCCGGGGCCGGTCCGGCGGCGGGGCCTCCTCGGCGGTGGCGTTGTCGGCCGCGCCCAGCAGGTGGCGCAGGAAGTACTCGTTGCCCTTGGCCGAGGAGCCGATCAGGTTGGCCCGCCAGACGGTGAGCACCCGCGGCCAGTTCTCCGGCGCGTCGGGGTCCTCGCAGGCGAACGCCAGCCGCCCGGCCGCCACCTCGCCGGCGATCCAGCGCGCCGGGTCCTGGCCGCTCTCGCGGGCGCGGCGGCCAAGGTCGAGCGGGTTGGCCGAGAACGTGGGGTAGCTCGGCATCCAGCCCAGCCGGGCCGACTGGGCCACCAGGTCGGCGGTGTGCCGCCCGGCGAACCGGCGCGGCCCGGCGGGGCTCGACAGCGTCTCCGCCGAGAACCGTTCGTAGCGCCACTGACCGGTGTGCAGATACCAGTACGGCGTGCCCGCCATCTGACGCGAGGGGCGCACCCAGTCGGCCGCGGTGGACAGTTGTTGCCAGCCCGCCAGCGGCCGGACCTTCTCCTGGCCCACGTAATGGGCCCAGCCGCCGCCGTTGACGCCCTGGCAACCGGTGAGCAGCAGCAGCGTCAGGAAGGAACGGTAGATGGTGTCGGAGTGGAACCAGTGGTTGGTGCCGGCGCCCATCACGATCATGGAGCGGCCGCCCGTGCGCTCGGCGTTGGCGGCGAACTCCCGCGCGATCCTGATCGCCTGCCCGGCGGGGGTGGAGGTGAGGCGCTCCTGCCAGGCCGGGGTGCCGGGGGCGGTGGCGTCGTCGTAGCCGGTGGGCCACCGGCCGGGCAGGCCGGGGCGGGCGACGCCGTACTGGGCCAGGAGCAGGTCGAAGACGGTGGTGACCAGCCGGTCGCCGACCCGCCGGACCGGCACGCCCCTGCTGATCACGCCGCCGGGCTCGTCGAAGCGCGGCAGGACCACCTCGGCGCTGTCGCAGCCGGGCTCGTGCAGGGTGAGCAGGGGGTCGAGGTCGCCCAGGTCGAGGTTCCAGTGCCCCTGCTCGGTGCTCCAGCGGTCGGCCAGCGTGCCGTTGGGCGCGACCGGACGGCCGGAGGCGGCGTCGAGGATCATCGGCCGCCAGGCGGCCATCTCCTCCTGGCCGCCCGCCTGCGCCGAGGTCAGGAACTTGCCGGGACGCAGCCCGCCGTCGTCGTGCTCCTCCAGGGCGACCAGGAACGGCAGGTCGGTGAAGCGCCTGACGTAGGAGGCGAAGTGCGGCGCCTGCCGTTCGACGAAGAACTCGCGCAGGATGACGTGGCCCATCGCCACGGCGAGCGCGCCGTCGGTGCCGGGATGCGGGTGCAGCCACTCGTCGGCGAACTTGGTCGCGTCGGAGTAGTCGGGCGAGACCACGATCACCTTCTGGCCCCGGTAGCGGGCCTCGGTGACCCAGTGGGCGTCGGGCGTACGGGTGACCGGGACGTTGGAGCCCCACAACATGATGTAGGCCGCGTCCCACCAGTCGCCCGACTCGGGCACGTCGGTCTGGTCGCCGAACACCTGGGGCGAGGCGACGGGCAGGTCGGCGTACCAGTCGTAGAAGGACAACATCGGCGCGCCGATCAGGGACATGAACCGGGCGCCGACCGCGTGCGAGGCCATCGACATGGCGGGGATCGGCGAGAACCCGGCGACCCGGTCGGGCCCGTACGTCATGAGGGTGTGCACGTGGGCCGCCGCGGCGATCTCCAGCGCCTCGTCCCACTCGATCCGGACCAGGCCGCCCCGGCCGCGCGCCGACTGGTAGCGGTGCCGTTTGCGCGGGTCGGTGGTGATCTCCGCCCAGGCCGCGACCGGGTCGCCGAGGCGCGCCCTGGCCTCGCGGTAGAGCTCCACCAGGACGCCGCGGGCGTGCGGGTAGCGCACCCGGGTGGGCGAGTAGGTGTACCAGGAGAAGGCGGCGCCGCGGGGGCAGCCGCGCGGTTCGTACTCCGGCCGGTCGGGGCCGACGCTGGGGTAGTCGGTCTGCTGGGTCTCCCAGGTGATCAGGCCGTCCTTGACGTAGACCTTCCAGGAGCACGAGCCGGTGCAGTTGACGCCATGGGTGGAGCGCACGACCTTGTCGTGCGCCCATCGTCGCCGGTACGGGGAGTCGTTGACCTTCTCCTCGGCGCGGTACACCGCCCGCCGGTCCGGCGTGGTGTCGGCGCGCAGCAGCAGGGTGCCCGCCGCCAGCAGCCGCGCGGCCGCCGCACCGGCGGCGCGCTCGGCTCGTGTCAGACGCATGCGTATTCCACCAGGCACGACGCATGACCCCCTTTATGCGGAAATGAGGCTTTTTTCGGTATCCGGGCTAGCTCTGCCGGGACGCGGCCCTCTTGCCGTGCCGCCGGACACCGGCGTATCGACTGACGGTGAGGCGCGTAGTCAGACGACTGTTTCTAGCATGCGACAGTGTCCATATGGAATGTGTTAGTTCCGCGAGAAGTTTTACCGCCCCCGAAAACGGCATTACGCACATTGACCGCAATGTCGGGAAAAATCGGCAGGCGGGGTGATTTAGGAGTCGGCCGCCTCGGTCAGCCTCCGCAGGACGTGCACCAGCGTCGTACGGTCGGCCGGGGCCAGCTTCTCCAGCGCGTGACCGATGCGCTGCCGCCGCGCCGCGCGCAACCGCTCCAGCACGTCCCGGCCCGCCTGCGTCGTGCTGATGCGGATCTCACGGCGGCTGTGGGCGGCGGGAGCCCTGCTCAGCAGCCCTGCCGTGTCCAGGCGGTCGACGACCCGCCCGGCCGCCGACAACGACATGTCCAGGCGCTCGGCGAGGGAACGCAGGTTCATCGGACCGTGCCGGTCGACCGCCAGCAGCACCCGCAGCCGGGGCACCGACAGGTCCCCGAGCGCGGCCATGGCGTCGAGCGTCGCCTCCACCAGCACCAGGGACGCCTCCTCGATGTGCCAGGCGGAGTCGTCCATCGCCGCATCCTCGAACGGGGTCACGGTACGACCAGAAAAGGTCGCTGGTCCGACATTTTTCCACATAACGGGCCACCTATTCATCGCTCTGCCGACGACGACCAGAAAGGACATGTCCTAGCAGCGGACGGCCCGTGACGCACCCCCGACCGGTTCGAACGCGGACGACAACCGGACGACACCGAACGAACCGCCGCCCGGCCGGACGGCGGTGTTCACCACCTATTACAGAGGTTTTCATCAACAGTTTAGTAAATGGCGGAGTATCGCGGGTGAGCCCGGTTTCAGGGCCGCCGTCCGGGCTCGTCCACGACGCCGGTCGTGGGCCGGGCCGACCAGGTGACCGGCGTGCCGGCGGGCACCTCGACGCCGCCCCCCGTCCAGGTGAAGGTCCTGTCGGCCACGCTCACGCCGTACACCCCCAGGTAGCGGTAGTCGCCGGGGCTGAGGATCAGGTCGTAGCGCGCCCAGTCGCCGGTGTAGCTGAAGGCGACGCCGTGCCGCCCGTCGGCGTCGACCGCGTCCGGGGTGGCCTGGACGCCCGCGATCGTGGGCAGGGCCCGGAACAGCGCCGCCCGTACCTTGGGGGGCAGCGCCTGCTCGCCCATGAGCTGATAGATCGCCTGGAAGAGCCGTTCGTCGACGGACGGCGGCGGCTCCCCGGATCCCGGCTCGATCGGGCCGACCCGGGCGAGCGCGGCCCTGAGCCGGTCGAGCACGCTCTCCGGGGTGACCGGCTCCTCGGCCAGGTCGGCGGCGCCGAGGCCGGGATGGGTGCCCTGGACGAGGAGCTTGCCCTTCTCGTCGTACCAGGCCACCTGCCGGCCGTCGACGCTCGTCCACAGCTCGGAGATGATCCGCCTGCTCGCGTCCACGCCGTAGCCGCTGTAGGCGCCGGGGGCGGCGTTCCGTTCCTTGATGTAGAGCCACTGGCCGCGGCTCGTTCCCGGGTCCGGGCCGCCCTCGGCCGCGCCGGCCGCCCGTTCGCCCAGCGCCCGTACGCTCGCGACCGGGGCCGTCCCGTCCTCGCGGGTCGCGACCCAGGTGAGGCCGACCACGACGGCCAGGACGGCCGCCGTCGCCATCCGCCACGCCAGGCGCGGGAGCCGCGGGCGTCCAGGGCGCGGTCGTGGCTCGCGCGCGGCGGCCAGCAGCCTGTCGCGGGCCGCCCGCTCCGCCTGCGGCGTCATCGCGGGGACGGAGCGGCGCACCTGCTTGACCGCGTTCAGGTCGTTCATCGGTTCTCCTCCTCCGCGGGGATCACGGCCTTGATCTTCTTGCGCGCGCGGTGCATGCGGGAGCGCGCCGTACCCGCCGGGATGCCGAGGGCCTGCGCGGCCTCCTCCAGGCTCATGTCCTCCCAGGCCACGAGCAGCAGGACGTCACGGTCGCCCGGCGACAGGGCGGCCAGCGCCGCCATCAGCCGGCGCTCCTCGGCCTGGGCCGCGACCCGCTGGGTGACGACGTCCCCGATCGGCTCGGGCAGCGGGTCCGCCCCGGTACGGCTCAGCGCGCGCAGCAGCCGCTCCTCGTCGCGCCGGTGCCGGGCGATCAGCTTGGTGGCGATGCCGTACAACCACGGCCTGGCCAGGCGGACGGCGGGATCGTAGGACTCGCGGCGGCGGAACGCGGCCAGGAACGTCTCGGCCACGATGTCGTCCGCCGCCTGCGTGCCGAGCCGGCGGGCGGCGTACAGGTGGATCTGCCGGGCGTAGCGGTCGAACACCGCGGCGAACTGTTCGGGGTCGTCCCTGGAGCGGAGAATCACCTCCGCGTCGTCCTGCTCCGGGAGATTCAGCAGGGTCACATCGGTCCTTCCACGAGGATGGCGGTCACCCAGCTGTCTCCCGTGACCCGCGTCCGCGTTCGCGGCGGGGCCGGGGGCGGGTGCCGACAGGCGTGGAAGGCCCGGCGAGAGGATGCCCGCGGGCCGGCGACGGGCCGGCCCGCGGGGGGCATGCTAGGGGATGTGAGCCACGGCGCCGTAGTTGCCCGACGAGCTGGGGGCCTCCGCGCAGGCGGGGTCGCCGCCTTCGGGACGCCACTCGGGCACCCACACCAGGCCGGGTTCCATCAGGTCGAGGCCGTCCAGCAGGTCCGCGACCTCGTCGCGGGTGCGCACGGTGAGGCCGGGCAGCGTCATGGCCAGCAGGCTGCGGATGGCGGGGGCCAGCTCCGGCGGCACCCCGTCGAACGTGATGTGCAACAGGCCGAGGAAGCTGCCTTCCGGCGCGGCGTGGCGCAGGCGTTTGATGGCGGTACGGGCGCACTCGTCATCCAGGCTGTGGGCCGACAGCAGCAGCACCGCCATGGGCCGGTCCCAGTCGAGGAACGTCTGGACCACCGGATCGCCGAGCATCTCGTCGATCTCCCGCACATCGCCGTCCACCACGCGCACCAGGTCGCAGAACGGCTCAATGGTGGCCTGGGCGAGCGTCAACGCCATCGGGTCGCTCTCCACGTACACCACTCGCACGTCGGAGCCCGGGGAGGCCAGCCGGGCCACCTCGTGCAGGCGGCTGCCGCCCGACGAGCCGTTCGGCACCCCGCTTCCCACGATCATGAATTGGTCCACGCCTTCGACAGCGGCCAAATGACGTACCACCCGGGACAGATATTCAAGGACTGCGCGGGCCGCGGTGGTGGCGACGGGAGTTACTTGATCGAAATGGCGAACCAGGTCCCGGTCGGCGAGGAAGTTGTTCTTCCCACCCGCGGCGGCGTCCAGAATCCGGGTGATCCTGGCGTGCGCCGTGCCGAGCCTGGCCAAGTTCCGGACAGCACGCTGGCGCATGAGCGTTGCCCCTTTCCCCTCGCCGCCACCCTCTTGCGGTAGGCGATCTTTGGACTTCACTCGTGACTCAGACCATATGTTCCAACAATTCCAGTTAATGACAATGGGGCAGACCGGTTATTTCGGGAAATGTTTGTTACCAGAACTTCCGTGCGAGATCTTCGGCCGCGTCCGCACATAAGATCAATGAGGTAATTGGAGGTGCTTGTGACGGACGTGACGGATGAGGAGATCGCGCCGCTGGCCGGAATGCGGGTGATCGAGCTGTCCAGCTTCGTCGCCGCGCCCCTCGGCGGGATGACGCTGGCCCAGCTCGGAGCGGATGTCGTACGTGTGGATCCGCTCGGCGGCGGGCCCGACGCGCGGCGCTGGCCGCTCGCGCCGTCCGGTCGCAGCCTCTACTGGGCGGGACTGAACAAGGGCAAGCGCTCGGTCACCGTCGATCTGCGTTCGGCCCGGGGGCGGGAACTGGTCGCCGCCATGGCCACCGCCGCCGGCACCGTGCTCACCAACGCGCCGCCCCGGGCCGGGCTGTCGTACGAGGAGCTGGCCGAGCGCCGCCCCGACCTGGTGTACGCCCGCCTCCTCGGCCACCGCGACGGCCGGCCCGCCGTCGACTACACGGTCAACGCCGGGCTGGGCCTGCCGTACGTCACCGGGCCCGCCGGCCACGACGGCCCGGTCAACCACGTGCTCCCCGCCTGGGACGTGGCGTGCGGCCTCTACCTGGCCGTCGGCCTGCTCGCGGCCGAGCGCCGCCGGGCCGCGACCGGACGGGGACGCCGCATCGACCTGGCCCTGCACGACGTGGCCCTGGCCACCGCGGGCAACCTGGGATTCCTGGCCGAGGCCCAGCTCCACGCCGCCGGCCGCCCGCGCATCGGCAACGACCTGTACGGCGACTTCGGCCGCGACTTCGGCACGGCCGACGGGCGGCGGCTCATGGTCCTGGTCCTCACCGAACGGCACTGGCGCGACCTGGTCGCCGCGACCGGGCTGACCCGGGTGGTGTCGGCGCTGGAGCAGGCCCTGCCCGCCGACTTCCGCTCCGAGTCCGACCGGTACGCCCACCGCGAGGCGCTGGCCGGGCTGCTCGCGCCGTGGTTCGCCGCCCGTACGGCCGCCCAGGCCGAGGAGGGCCTGCAGGGCACGTCGGTGTTGTGGTCGCGGTACCGGACGTTCGAGGACCTGGCCGCCGGCGGGGCCGCGGCGCTGCGGGGCGAGCCGCTGATGGCCCCGCTCGACCAGCCGGGCGTCGGCCCCCACCTGGCGCCGGGCGGCCCGCTGCTCCTGGACGGCCGCCAGGTCCCGCCGTCGCCCGCCCCCGAGCTGGGCGAGCACACCGACGAGGTGCTGGCCGACCTGCTGTCCCTGTCGCCGCCGGAGCTGGCGTTCCTGCACGCGGACGGCGTCGTCGCCTGACCACGAGCCCCTCAAGAAGGCACTCAACCTCCGGGCGGGCTCGCGCGTTGGGGAGGGCGAAAGGGGACCTTCACTGATGACAGATGACGACGAGGCTGCCTTCGACGACTTCCTCGCCACCAGAAGCACCTCGTTGCTGCGTACCGCGATCCTGGTGTGCGGGGCGACGCGGCACGACGCCGAGGACCTGGTCCAGCACGCGCTGGAGAAGGTCTACCGGAACTGGCCTCGGATCAGGCACGACAACCCCGAGGCGTACGCGAGGAAGGTCGTCGTGAACGCGGCGATCAGCAGGGCGAGGCGGCGCAGGGTCGTCCAGGAGATCATGTTCGCCCGGCCGCCCGAGACCGCCGCCGACTCTCCCGACCTCGACCTGCGCGACACGCTCATCGGCGAGCTGTGCAGGCTGCCGCCCAGGATGCGCGCCGTGCTCGTCCTGCGCTACTGGGAGGACCAGTCCGAGCAGGCCACCGCGACCCTGCTCGGCTGCTCGGCCGGGACGGTCAAGAGCCAGGCCGCGCGCGGGCTCGCCAGGATCCGCCAGAACATGGATGTCGCAAGGGAAGTGACGAGATGACGATCGAGGACGACCTCGCCGACGCCATGGCGGCGCACGTCGCCGATGTTCAGGCCGGGCCCGGACTGGGCGGCGCCGTACGCCGGGGGCACCGCGCCCGCGTGACCAGGCTCCGCGTGGCGGGGGCGGCGATCGTCACGGCGACGGTGGCCGTGACCGTGCCGGTGATGCTGAATCCCGGCGGACCCGCGGACGCCGGCCAGAACCAGGTCGTGATGCGCAACGACGTGACCGTGCCCGACGTGACGGGCCGGCGCGCCACCGAGGCGGCGAAGGCGCTCCACGACGCCGGGCTGAAGGCCGCGCTCGCCGGGATGAGCAGCGCCAACGGCCTGGTGGGCACGCAGGAACCGGCCGCCGGCAAGGTCGTCGCGTGGGGCAGTACGGTCACGCTCCACGTCCAGTTGCCGCCCGCGCCGACGCCGCAGGCCCTGGGGGACCTCGGCGACGGGCGGGAGTTCGGCGGCATCCGGCTCACCTACCTGCCCGACGGGCTCGAATGGGGCAAATGGTCGAAGGACGATGTGGTCGGTCCCGGCAAGAGCTACACCACCAGCTTCCGGAAGTCGGGCCTCCAGCAGGCCGACTACGCCGTCCAGGTGATCGTGGCCCACGGCGCGTCCGCGGCCGCGCTGTACGACTTCCAGCCGGAACGGGAGGTCGAGACGGTGGACCTCGGCGGCAGGCCGGCGCGGCTGTCCAGGGACGGCGACTCGGGGGCCGCCGGCGGCCCGGTCACGCCCACGGTCACCTGGAAGCTCCGCAAGGACCTGGCCGTCAAGCTGCTCATCGGCCCCGAGTACGCCAAGGAGATCGACGCCATGAGTGAGCTGAGGAAGATCGCGAAAGGCGTCCGCCCGGTCCGGTGACGCGCGGCGGCCGGCGCCGACCGGCCGCCCCCGGTCGGCGTCGGCGTCGGCGCGTCAGCCGGTCAGGATGCCGCCGAGCACGTCGTCCAGGGTTACCACGCCGAGCACGCGTCCGGACTCGTCGGCGACGGCGGCGAGCTGGGCGCGGCGGGCGCGCATGACGGCCAGCACCTGGGCCAGGGTGGCGGTGGCGGGGACCTGCGGCAGGGCGCGCACGGGCAGCGGCTCGCGGGCGCCGTGCCCGTTCAGCGCGTCCAGGACGTGCAGGTAGCCGCGCAGCTCGGCGGGGTCGGCGCCGTGCACGGGGAAACGGGAGTGGCCGTGGCGGCCCGCGTAGTGTTGCAGGCCGGCGCTGTCGATGGTCTCGGGCACGCTGACGACCTCGCTCATCGGCACCATCACCGAGCCGGCCGGGCGGGCGTGCAGGGCGAGGGTGGCGATCATGCGGTCGCGTTCGTCCTGGCGGAGCAGGCGGTGGCGGCGCGACTCCTCGATGAGCACGGGCAGCTCGCCGGAGGTGTAGACCGTACGGACCTCCTCGGCGGAGGGGACGCGCAGCAGCCGCAGCACCACCCCGGCCATGGCCTTGACCAGCGCGAGCAGCGGGCGGGTCGCCCTGGCCAGCACGAACAGCGGCGGCACCAGCCACAGCGCGGCCACGTCCGGCGCGGACAGCGCCAGGTTCTTCGGCACCATCTCCCCGATGATCACGTGTGCGGCGACCACCAGCAGCAGGGCCAGCGCGAAGGCGACCGGATGGGTCAGCCGCTCGGGCAGCCCCACGGCGGCCAGCAGCGGCCCTACGGCCTCGGCCACCACCGGCTCGCCGACGGCCCCGAGCACGAGCGAGGCCAGCGTCACGCCGAGCTGCGCCGCCGCCAGCATGGTGGGGACGGCGTTCATGGCGGCGAGCACGGCCTGCGCCCGGCGCGAGCCCTCGCGCGCCCGCGGCTCGATCAGGGTGCGGCGGGCGGAGATGAGCGCGAACTCCGCGCCCACGAAGAAGCCGTTGACGGCCAGCAGTGACACGATGACCAGCCCGTCGGCGAGGGTCACGGCCGCTCCCCCGCCCGGCGCGGCGCGGTCAGCGTGATCTGCTCGACGCGGCGGCCCCGCATGGCCTCCACCCGCAGCGTCCACTCCCGCACCGCCACCTCGTCCCCCGGGCCGGGGATGCGGCCGAGCGCGGCCATCACCAGCCCGGCCAGCGTCTCGTACGGGCCTTCGGGCATGCGGAAGCCGGTTCGTTCCTCGACCTCGTCGGCGCGCAGCAGCGCGGGCAGGCCGACCGAGGCGCCCGGCGGGAGCAACACGGGCGAGGGCTCGTCGGAGTGCTCCTCGGGCAGGTCGTACTCGTCGGCGATGTCGCCGATCAGCTCCTCCACCAGGTCCTCGACGGTGACGACGCCGGCGAAGCCGCCGTACTCGTCGATCACGACGGCCATCTCGGCGCGGGCCGAGCCGAGGCGCTCCCGTACGATCTCCAGCCGCAGTGTCTCGGGCACCTGGAGGGCGGGCCTGGCGATCGCGGCCACCGGCGTGCCGTCGCGTTCGGCCAGGGGCACCGCGCACGCGCCCGGGACGCTCGCGATGCCGAGGATGTCGTCGCGTTCCTCGCCGCAGACCGGGATGCGCAGGTGGCGGCGGCTCCTGGCCAGCTTGAGGAACTCGGTGACGCTGGTGGTGCCCGGCACGGTCACGCAGTCGGTACGGGGTGTCATGGCCTCGGCCGCGGTCTTGTCGCCGAAGCGCAGAGCCCGCTGGAGCATGGCGGCGGTGCTGGGCTGGAGCACGCCCGCCTCGGCGGACAGGCGTACCAGGAGGCCCAGTTCCTCGGGCGAACGGGCGGAGGCCAGCTCCTCCTGCGGCTCGGCGCCGACCCAGCGGACGATCGCGTCGGCCACCGCGTTGCACAGCCGGATCAGCGGCCCGAACGCCGCCGAGAAGGCCCGCTGCGGCGGCGTCGCCAGCCGGGCCACGGCGAGCGGCCTGGACAGGGCGGCGTTCTTCGGCACCAGCTCGCCCAGCACCATCTGCGCCACCGTGGACAGGGCGATCGCGACCACCACCGGCACGACCTCGACGCCGCCGAGCAGCGGGTCGAGCAGGTCGGCGATGGCGGGTTCGGCGACGACACCGAGCAGCAGAGAGGTGACGGTGATGCCGAGCTGGGCGCCCGACAGGTGGAACGACAACCGTTGCACCGCGGCCTCGATGCCCTGGGCGCCCCGGTCGCCGTCCTCGGCGAGCTGGCGGACCTGGCCGCGTTCGACGGTGACGAGGGAGAACTCGGCCGCGACGAAGACGCCGTTGGCCAGGATCAGGGCGAGGGCAGCGAGCAGGTAGACGGCGTCGAGGAGCACGTCAGCCGCGGCCCTGGGATAACACGGCGGGGGGTCGCGGACGGTCGGCCGCGGGATGTCGGCCGGGCTCAGACTTCACGGGCGAAAGCTAACATCCCTACTTCGCCGCGCGGAAGACCACGACGACCCGCCCGCGCGGGGCCCCGACCGGCACGACCGGCCGTTGGTGATCACACGTTGCCCAGCACGCGGGTCACCTGGATCTCCACCACCACCCGGGACGGGTTGGGCCGGGGCGGCTTGTAGCGGGCGGCGTAGCGGCGCTCGGCGTCGGCGACCAGCTCGGGGTCGGTGCGCACCACGGCCCGCCCCTCCAGGGTGGACCAGCGGCGGCCGTCGACCTGGCACAACGACACCGGAGCGCCGTCCTCGCCGATCAGCCGCGCCTTGTGCGAGGTCCCGGAGGTGATCACGCGGGCGGTCGCGGTCTCCAGGTCGAGGGTCGCGCCGACGGGCACCGCGTGCGGCGGGCCGCCGGGTCGCGCGGTGGCGAGCGTGCACAGGTGCCGCTCCTGCCAGAACGCGGCGAACGCCGCGCCCAGCTCGGCCAGGTCCACGGTCCTCCTCAGGTCCACGGTCCTCCTCAGGTCTCGGGCGAGCGCCATCGTACGCCCGCGCCGCCGCCGCCGGTGACCGGCGCTCCCACCGGGGACCGGCGCGCGGGACTCAGGAGGCCGGGCCCTGGCGGGCGTGCGAGGTGTAAATCCCGACCTCGTCGGGCCGGATCAGGCCGTCCTGGATGGCGCAGATGAGCAGTTTCTCCTTCGTCGGCGCGGGCCGCCCGGCCGCCGCGTACTTGACCCTTGCCCGGTCGATGTACTGGCGTACGGTGCGTTCCTTGATGCCCATGCGGGCCGCGACCGACGCCTTCGACATCGACTGGAACCAGAACAGCAGCGCCGCCCGCTCCTTGTCGGACAGCTGGGGGCGGTGCGGGCCCTCGTCGGTGGCGATGGCCTGGGCCATGGGCAGCGTCACCGACGGCCGGTCGGCGGCCACCTCCATGATCGTCTCCAGGCAGGACTCCCGCGTGGCCCGGCCCTTGCCGATGAACGCCGACGCGCCCGCGTCCAGCACCGCCCGGACGATCTCGGGCTCCTCGTGCTCGGAGAAGACGATCACCCGCTGGCCGTCCGCGCACAGCCCGCCCACCCGGTCGGCGACCATCGTGCCGTTGAGGTTGAGGTCGAGCAGCAGCACGTCGGCGGCCACGCCACGGACGGACTCGATCGTGGGCCCCTGTGCGACCAGCTCCACGCCGCTGCCCGGCCCGAACCACGAGCGCACGCCGTCCACCACCACCTGGTGGTCCTCCACCAGCGCGACCGTCACGGGCGCTGCCAGATGCTGTTGACCCATACCTCCCCTCCCTGGCGCTGGTAGGTGACCACGACCCCGCTGGGCTCGCGCACCGGGACGGGACTGACCGGCAGGTCGTCGTTGTCGGCGACGACGGCCACGCTCACCATGGCCGACATCGCCGACACGGTGACCCTGGCCCGCGAGCGGGCGCCGTCCAGCGCCAGGACGGGCGCCCTGAGCAGATCCTCCCGTACGCCCTCGGGCAGCGCGGGCAGGTTCTCCCCGAACGGCGGCGCGGTCACCAGCACCTGGCGGCGTTCGGCCGCGTCGATGCGCTCGCGCAGGGCCGACACCAGCGCGTCGGGCACGTCCTCGCGTTCGGTGATCAGGCGGCGCAGCCGCATGGCCCCGGCCGTGCAGTCCTCGCGCACCCGGGGGTCGCCGGGGTCGGCGCCGTCGGCCAGCTGCTGGAGCAGCGACTCGGCCACGTCCCGGATGGCGGCGTACCTGCGGATGCGGTCGGCGTGGATGCTCCTGGCCGACTCGCGCCAGGCGTCGTCGGCGGTGAGCGTGCGGGCCAGCAGCACGGCGTCCTCGGCGCGGGCGCGCAGCAGGGCGCAGCCGGCCGTGTAGCCGAGCTGCATGGTGATCCCGCCGACGATGACCACCAGGTACTTGGCGACCGAGACGCGGTCGAGCGTCCCCGCCACGGTCATCGCGGCCAGCATGACGACGGCGTTGACGGCCAGGAACGCGGCCAGCTCCGTCCGCCAGCGCGGCCGGTTCCAGGCCAGCATGACGCCCAGCCAGCCGACCGACCCCCACCCCCAGTCGCTGATGCCGAGCAGGTCCTGCGGGCGGCTGGCCACGATCACCGCGACGTCGGCGGCCAGCGCCGCGACGGCGAGCCAGAGGATCCGGCCTGGACCGCGCGAGGTGCGCGAGAGCGACAGGCCGGCGACCACGCCGACGGCCGTGTAGAGGATCCAGGCCGCGGCGGCGAGCAGCGGCCAGCGGAAGGAGCTCCAGCCGGTGACGGTGACGGTGAGGTCGTAGCCGGTGTGCCAGAAGCCGGCGATGACGGCCGCGCCGAGCGCGGTGTAGCGGGCGTAGCGCTGGGCGACCTGCTCGATGTCGTCGGTCACGGCCGCCACCACAGGCTCACCCGGGTGCCGGTGTCGCCGGAGGAGATCCGGGCACCGCCGCCACGCAGCGCGTTCATCGTGTCGAGGATCGAGCCGCGTACGCCGAACCGGTCGGGCGGCAGGCGGTCCTGGTCGAACCCATGCCCGGCGTCGGCGACCTCCACCCGGATCTCGCCGTCGTGCCTGCTGGAGACGAGGACGGCCTCGGCCACCCCGGCGTGCAGCGCGACGTTGGCCAGGGCCTCGGTGACGGCGCGGGCGAAGTGCTCGGCGACGTCGCCGGGGACGGTCTGCGGGGTCAGGCGGCGGCGGACGTCCAGGCCGGGCACGCGGCCGGCGACCTCGTCGAGCAGGGCGTCCAGGGCGATGGGCGCGGCGCCGGGGCGCGGCCGGTCGCGCAGTTTCTCCAGCGCCGCGAGGTCGGTGCGCACCTGGGAGCGCAGGGTGGCCGAGTGCTCGTCGTAGGTGCCGAGGCCGACCATGGTCAGGGTGTGCAGGGCGGTCTCGTGGATGCTGGCGACCTGGCGTAACTCGTCCTCGCGGCGCAGCCGTTCGACCATGAGGGCGATCTCGGCCCGCGCGCTCTCCCGCAGGAACGCGTCGGCGGAGGCGGCCGAGCGGCGCAGCAGCGTCATCAGCATCACGATCGCGAGCAGCTGGACGGCGTGGATCCCCAGTGTGCCGGCCACGTCCTGGGACGGCGCCGCGAGCCGCACCCCGGCCAGGTACGCCCCGGCCACGGCCAGTCCGGCGGGCACCGCCACCCGGGGCCGCCAGGTGACCCCGGCGACGATGATCGTCATGGTGACCAGCCCCGCGATCCAGCTCGATCCGGCGTCGAGCGCCTCGACGGCCACGAGGTGGCGCTGGGCCAGGCAGGCCGCCACGGTGGTCGCCGTGTCACCGGCCACCAGCCAGTTCGGCAGCGGCTCCTCGCGCCGCAGCCGGCGCAGGTACAGCCCGGTCCACACCAGACCGGCCGCCAGTACGGGCGCCAGCCACGCGAGCGAGACCGGCGGGACCGCGCCGAGCGCCGCCGCGACCACCGACACCAGGCCGACCGCGCCGCGCGCGCTGGCGGCGGTACGCGCGACGGCCTTCTCCAGCTGCCAGGTCGCGGAGTCGTATCTCGTGTCGGATCTCTTGTCGAGTCCGGTGGAGCCGGGGTGAGCCATGCGCGGTCCGCCCGCGAAGAGAGCACAGGACGGATCTCACGATATCGGTTATGAACAGGCTTGTTCCTGATATGACGGTCGGCAGCACGGCGGTTTCCATGGCTCTTTCCTCGGACCGGCGGCTCTCCGGTGGCGCGTGCGCCGCCCTGCCCCACTGTGGGCCGACCGGGCCCGGCGCGGCATGACGGCTGATCGGCCGTCGTGCCGCCACGACGGCCGATCAGCCGTCAGTCGCATCCCACGCAAGAGGGATGTACTGGGCAGGTGTCGTCGCGCGCGACGGGAGGGACGATCATGACCTTTTTCTCGATCTCGATTCTCCTCGGCTGCCTCTCCGTGATGGCGGTCCGCGGCCGCCGCGGGGGCTGGCCGCCGGGCATGCCCGCGGCGCGGCCCCGCCTGGTGACCGCGGGCGGCACGTACGACGGCTCGCACGGCCACCCTTCCGACGCCTACGTCGTCCAGGAACGGCTGATCGCGCTGGCCGACGGCCAGGGCGGCACGGAGGTCGCGCACACGGCCGCCGCCCTGGCCCTGGGCGCCGTGGTCTCCGCCCGCCCGCAGCACGCGGCCCGCCGCGACGAGGACATGGACGAGTGCGCCCAGTCCGCCCATCGGGCCCTGCGGCGGGCGGCGCTGCGCGCGCCGTCCCGGCCGGGCCTGGTCACGACGCTGGACCTGCTGGTGCTCGACGCGGGTGAGACGCCGTGCCTGCGCTATGCCCACGTGGGCAACGGCGTGATCTGGCACTGCTCCAAGGGCGGCAAGCCGCGGCAGCTCACCACCTCGCACTCCTTCGACGACGGCCCGCTGCTGCGCGGGATCGGCCTGGCCTCCACGCTGAACCCCGAGATCGGCAGCGTGCCGCTGCGGCCGGGGGACCGCGTGGCCGTCGTCACCGACGGCGTGGTCAAGGCTCTGGGCATCCACCGCCTGACCGAGCTGCTGGCCGTCGGCCCGTCCGCCGCCGCCTGCCTGGACCGGCTGTACGACGAGATCTCCGCCGCCGCGCCCAAGGACGACTCCACGATCGTGGTCGCCGACTTCGTCACCGCCTGACCTCCGGCCCTCCCTGGAACGTGCCACCCGGTACGGCGGGGGCCGGGTGGCGCGGAGGGGATCAGGCCGGGCGCCGGTATCGGCCGTATGCGGGAGGCGTCAGGCCAGGCGCTGGTAGAGGCCGTACACGAACAGGGCGCGGCGGGGCGTGCCGTCGTGGGTGAAGTCGACCGCCCAGTGATGCGGGGCCGAGCCCTCGCCCTGGGCGCTGACCGGGAAGCCGGCGGCGACGTCGGCCACGACGCATCCCCACGGCGTCAGGTCCGCGAACGACACCGTCCGGCCGCCGCCCGGCCGCACGAACCACAGGTTCCACACCTCGCCGCCCGGACCGGTCAGCGCCTCGAACTCCAGCTCCGGCCAGGACGGCAGCCGCCAGCGCGCCACGTCGCAGGTCAGGCTGCCGAACGTGGTCGTGCCCGCGTACGGGGGCGGGCCGAGTGCCATCCGCAGCGCGGCCCGGCCCTTGGGCGCCGTCGCGGAGTGGGCCAGCCGGGTCCAGTGGGTGTGGGCGGCGCGCAGTTCGGCGCGGGTGGCGTCCAGGTCGGCCAGCGCCTGCTCGACGCGGAGCGGGTTGAGGTCGCGCATGCGGTGCATCAGGGCCAGCTCGAACTCTCGTACGCCGAATCGCATGGCCCCCAGCCTGCCAGGCGGCGCGACCTGCGTATGCTCGCCAGCATGACCAAACGGGGGCAAATCACCCTCCGCGAGCTGCTCGCCTTCGACGAGGGCGGCGACCTGCGGCTGCTGCTGGCGCCCTCGGGCCAGGACGTCCGCGTGACCGGGATGATCATCGGCGACGAAGGGCCCGCCCGCTCCTACGCGGGCCGGATCGTCCTGGCCGCCGGGCTGTTCCACTCCACCGGTGCCGCCACGGCCTCCATCCGCGAGGCGGCGCGGCGCGGCGCCGCGGCGGTCGTCGTGCGGGCGGGCGAGGACCTGGCCGCCGACGCGCTCGACGTGGCCGAGCAGGGCGGCATCGCGCTGCTGGCCCGCGCCGAGTGGGCCGACTGGGACGACGTCGCGACCATGCTGCGCTCGGCCGCCGCCTACGGCGAGGCCGGACGCGGCGACCGGATGGCCGAGGCCACGGCGGGCGGTGGGCTCGCCGCGCTGGCCTCGGTGGTCGCCGAGTTCACCGGCGGCTCGATCACCATCGAGGACACCCAGTTCCGCGTGCTGGCGCACTCGGCGACC
Source organism: Nonomuraea sp. WAC 01424 (assembly GCF_003947315.1). Taxonomy (NCBI): domain Bacteria; kingdom Bacillati; phylum Actinomycetota; class Actinomycetes; order Streptosporangiales; family Streptosporangiaceae; genus Nonomuraea; species Nonomuraea sp. WAC 01424. The sequence continues at coordinate 105,589 of NZ_QHHZ01000010.1, read as the reverse complement.
GGGCCGGAGGCCGACGAGCTGCGCCGCTCCACCATCCTGGGCGGCCGGGTGCCGGACTGGCGGGTGGAGGAGCTGCGGCGCAGCGGCCTGCTGCGCACCCTGTGGTCCTCCGGCGAGGTGATCCACCGGCCCGCCGACGAGAGCACCCCCGAACGGCTGATCATCGCCATCCGGAGCGGGCGGGAGATGCTCGGCTCGATCTGGGCCGCCGCCGACGGCCGCAGCCTCACGCCCAACGCCGCGAGCGCGCTGAGCCGGGCCGCCGAGGTGGCGGTGCCGTACCTGGTGCAGCACCGGCTGCGAGAGAGCGGCGCGCGGCGGCGCGAGGAGCACGCGCTGCGCGGGCTGCTGGCCGGGGAGGGCGACCTGAGCACCCACGCCTGGACCCTCGGCCTGCCGCCCGACCTGCGCTGCGCGGTCGTGCTGGCCGAGACCGGCCCCGACGCGCCCGCGCCGGGCGAGGGCGCGGCGGCCCGCGGGTCGGCCGCCGAGCGGGTGCTGGAGGTGCTCGCGCTGCACGCCGCCTCCTACCGTCCCGGGGTGCTGGTGCTGCGGGAGACCGGGCGGGTCGCGGCGCTGGTGCCGGTACGCGGCGGCGACGAGCGGGACGTGCTCGGACTGGCCCGCGAGCTGGACGCGCTGGCCGCCGCCACGCCGGGCGCGGCTCCGGTGTGGGTGGGGGCGGGGGCGGTGGCCCCCTCGCCGGCGGCCGCGTCCGGCTCGCGGGAGGAGGCCGACCTCGTCGTACGGGTCCTGCGCGCCCGGGACGGCGGCCCCCGCCACGCCCTCGCGGCCGACCTCGGCCCGGCCCTCGACGTGCTGCGCGTGCTGGACGCCGTACGCCCGGTGTGGGAGCGGGGCAGCGGCCCGGTGTACGACCTGGTCCGCACCGACCTGGCGGCGGGCGGCGAGCTGGTCCGTTCGATCGCCGCCTACCTCGCCGGGGCCGTGGACGTCGGCCGCGCCGCCCGCCGCCTGGTCCTGCACCCGAACACCCTGCGCTACCGGCTGCGCCGCGCCCGCGAACGCTTCGGCGTCGACCTGGACGACCCCGACACCCGCCTTCTGCTCACCCTCGCCGTCCGCCTGGCCACCTGACCTGGGGCTCCAGAGTTTCCTTAGCCGGGTGGACAAAGCCGGAGGCGGGCTTTGGCCCATCGGATGAAGACTCGGCATGCGGTCATGCCCGAATCTCAGGTAGCCCCCCTCCGAAACTCTCTCTTTCCCGATGCATCCAGGAGCCTTGGACGTGATCCAGAGCAGTTCCACGCTCGCGCCCGCCCCTGCCCGCGGCACCACCGCCGAACGCGCCGCCCACGTGCTGCGCCACGCCGTACGCGGCGGCGCGCTCGGGCCGGGCGAGCCGGTCGCCGGTTTCATCGACACCGCCGGCGTGCGCGACTCGGTCAGGGCCCTGCATGAGGCGTTCGGGGACGTACCGGACGTGCTGCACACCTTCGCGGCCAAGGCCGCGTCCCTGATCCCCGTCCTGCGGCTGCTCGCCGCGTCGGGCATGGGGTGCGAGGTGGCCAGCCCCGGCGAGCTGCGCATCGCCCTGGACGCCGGGTTCGCGCCGGGCACGATCGTCTTCGACTCCCCCGCCAAGACCCGCGAGGAGCTGCGCCAGGCCCTGTCGCTGGGCGTCGCGGTGAACGCCGACAGCCTCGGCGAGCTGCGCCGCATCGACGAGCTGCGCGCGCCGGACTCCGCCTCCGTGCTGGGACTGCGGGTCAACCCGCAGGTCGGCACCGGCTCGATCGGCGCGATGAGCACCGCGACCGCGACCTCGAAGTTCGGCGTCGCGCTGCGCGACCCCGGTGCGCGCGAGGCCGTCGTCCGCGCCTTCGCCGAGCGGCCCTGGCTGACCCGCCTGCACGCGCACGTCGGCTCCCAGGGGTGCCCGCTGGAGCTGATCGCGGCGGGCATCGCGGAGACGTACGAGCTGGCCGAGGAGATCAACGCCAGGCTCGGCACCCGGCGGATCACCAGCATCGACATCGGCGGCGGCCTGCCGGTGAACTTCGACGGCGACGAGGTGGCCCCCACCTACGCCGACTACGTCGCGACGCTGCGCGCGGCCGTCCCCGGGCTGTTCGACGGCCGGTACGCGCTGGTCACCGAGTTCGGCCGGTCGCTGCTGGCCAAGAACGGCTTCATCGCCGCGCTGGTGGAGTACACCAAGGACGCGGGCGGGCGGCGGATCGCGATCACCCACGCGGGCGCGCAGGTCGCCACCCGTACGGTGCTCATGCCGGACGCCTGGCCGCTGCGGATCGGCGCGTACGGACCGGCGGGCGACCCCAAGGACGGCCCCCGCCTGGCCCAGGACGTCGCGGGCCCGTGCTGCTTCGCCGGCGACGTGGTCGCGCACGCCAGGGAGCTGCCGGAGCTGGCCGAGGGCGACATCGTCGTGCTGCACGACACCGGCGCCTACTACTTCTCCACCCCCTGGGCCTACAACAGCCTGCCGTACCCGGCCGTGCACGGCTTCACCGTCACGGCGGACGGCGAGGTGCGGCTGAGCGAGGTGCGCCCGGCGCAGACCCTCGACGAGATCGCCGCGGCCAGCGGCCTGGCCCAGGCCGACGCCCTGACCGCCCAGCTGGCCACCGCCCTCTGACCGCTCCCCCGGGGTCGGTGCGCCTTCACCCTGCCTGTCCGTAGCGCGGTGGTATGTCCAGGTATGGGGGGATTGTTTTGGCGGGCGAGGGTATGTCTACCAGCGAGTATGGAGTCTCGCTCCATTTCGGGGGAACCTTCCGGGCCCTTGCCCGGAAGGCGCGACAGGCGGCCTCTCCGCCTTGAGAGCCGCCGGATCCGGGGGAACTCACATGCGCAAGACGCTCACCGGCCTGGGGCTGGCATTCTGCTTGGTGCTGGCCCCGGCCGCCACCGCTGTCGCGGACACGCCCGTCGCCCAGAGTCAGGCGACGCCGAGCCCGCAACCGACCGAGACCAAACACGAAGGGGGCGGCGGCAACGGCGGTCTGTGGGGCCTGCTGGGGCTGCTCGGACTGCTGGGCCTGGCTGGCCTGCGCAAGGGCCGCAACCCGGTAGGGACGGCTGAGCACATGTCCACCACCACCCGCACCACCGGCACCACAGGCACCGGCACGACCGGGACCACGACGACGGGGACCACCGCCAACCCCACCCGTCCGCAGCGTCCGTAGACAGGACGCGGACGGTGCCCGGCACGCTCCGGCGCGCCGGGCACCACACTGCCCCCCACCTTTCCGTCAGGGCCGCCGGTCCGGCAGGGTGGCGCTCACCCCCGCGATGAGGGCCCGCAGCCCGAACGTGAACGCCTCGTCGCCCCCGGGCGTCCCGCCCTCGCGCACCCCCGCCACCAGCAGCGGGAACTCCGCCAGGTCCAGCCCGCTCTCCCGCTCGCCCCCGGCCTGCTCGCTGAGCACGAAACCGGTGGTGTAGTGGCTGACCGAGGCGATCGTGTGCAGCGCCTGGCCCGGCGTGAAGCCGAGCCCGGTGAGCACCCGCAACTCCTCCTCGAACGCGCGCGCGACACCCGCCCCGGGATCGCTCCCGGCGACCAGGCGGGCCCCGTCGCGGTGGCTCAGCAGGACGCGCCGGTAGCGGTGGGCCCGGCGGGCGAGCCAGTCCTGCCAGGGCTCGCCGTCCTCCGGGCCGCCCATGTCCGGGGCCAGCAGGGCGCGGGTCATCTCGTCCAGCAGCTCCCTCTTGTTGCGGAAGTGCCAGTAGAGCGCCGGGTTCTGCACGCCGAGCGCGGCGGCCAGGCGGCGTACGGACAGGCCGTCGAGCCCCACCTCGTCGAGCAGTTCGAGCGCGGCGCGTACGACGCCCTCGCGCGCCAGTCCCTTCCGTGTCATAGCCCGACCACCCTAAGCCCGCTCAGGCGGGAAGGGTGCCGATGACGGCGGTGGCGTCCAGTTCCTCCGACACGGTGGCCCGCGCGGACAGGCCCGCGGCGACAGCGGCCTCGACGGTGGCCGCCGCCTGCCGTTCGCTGGTCTCCACCAGCAGGTGGCCGCCCGGCGCGAGCCACCCGGACGCCCCGGCGATCACCCTGCGCACCACGTCGAGCCCGTCGTCGCCGCCGTCGAGCGCCACCAGCGGCTCGTGCAGGCGGGCCTCGGGAGGCAGCAGGCCGACCGACTCGGTGGGCACGTAGGGCGGGCTGGCGATCAGGATGCCGACGCGGCCGCGGAGCGAGGCGGGCAGGGCGTCGTACAGGTCGCCCTGGTGGACGTGGCCGCCGGGGAGGTTGCGCCGGGCGCAGCGCACGGCGGCAGGATCGAGGTCGGCGGCGTGCACCTCGGCCTCCCCGAGCGCCGCCGCGACCGCGGCGGCCATCGCGCCCGTGCCGCAGCACAGGTCGAGGACGACCGGCGGCCGGGCGGCCCTTCCGGCCAGCTCGACGGCCTGCCGGATGAGGAACTCGGTACGGGGCCTGGGCACGAACACCCCGGGCTCGACGACGACGCGCAGCCCGCAGAACCGCGCCCAGCCCAGGACGTGCTCAAGGGGCAGGCCGCCGGCCCGGCGTTCGACCATCCCGGCCAGCTCGGACGGGGTACGGGCGGTGGAGACGAGGAGTTCGGCCTCGTCCTCGGCGAAGACGCACCCGGCGGCGCGCAGCCGGGTGACGACGGCGGACATGGAGACCTGAGTGGAGAAGACCGACATGGGGAGCCTTTCGGAATGCCTGTGGGCGCTCCCCGCGGTCACCTGGCTTCGGTGGGCCGCACGGCTGCCGGAAGGGAGCCCCGGACTGACACAGCGGTAATGGGTCTCACCTCCCAGGAACGACTCGGTCAGAGACCGTCACAGTACCAGAGCACGTACGGCCCGCCGGGGGCGGCCACCGGCGGCGACGCGAAGGTGATCATGTAGTAAAATGTCGGAAGCTCGGCCGCAGACAGCGCCCGGCGAGCGAGGAGCGGCAGCGGGAGCCGCGCGAGACAGTCCCGCCGATCATCTGACACAGACGAAGCGCACACCGTTACGGTGTGCGCTTTTTGCTGTGCCCGGAAGCCGGACCAGTGAGAGGAAACAGGCACGCATGCCGCACCACGACGACGACAGGATCAGCCTGCCCAGGCAGTTCGCCCGCACCCGGCGGTTCACCCTGGGAGCCCCCTCGGCCTTCACCGTCTCCGGGGACGGCTCCTCGGTGTTGTTCCTGCGCAGCCGTGCCGGGGACGACCCGGTCTCCTGCCTGTGGGCGGTGGACGCCGGCACCGGCGAGGAGCGCCTGCTCGCCGACCCCGCCGCCCTGCTCACGGCCCCCGCCGACGGCGGCGTCCCCGGGATCGGCGCCTATGCCGCCGACGAGGCGGGGGCGCTGGCGGTGTTCGTGCTGGCGGGCGCGTTGTGGGCGGTGGACGTCGCCACCGGCCGCGTCCGCGGGCTGCCGGTGACCGGCACGCCCCGCGACCCGCGCCCCGACCCGTCGGGACGGCTGGTCGCCTACCTCTCCGGCGGCGCCCTGCGGGTGATCGGCGCCGACGGTACGGACGACCGCGCCGTGGCCGAGCCCGACGGGCCGGACGTACGGTTCGGCGCCGCCGAGTACGCCGCCTCCGGCTCGATGGGCCGTACCCGCGGCTACTGGTGGTCGCCGGACGGCACCCGCCTGCTGACCGCCCGCGTGGACGAGACCCGCGTCGCCCTCTGGCACATCGGCGACCCCGCCGAGCCCGCGCGCCCGCCCCGCGCAGTGCGCTACCCGGCGGCCGGCACGTCCAACGCCGACGTCACCCTGCGGATCGCCGACCTGCGCGGCCGGCACGTCGAGGTCGCCTGGGACCGGGCCGCCTTCGAGTACGTCACGGCGGCGGGCTGGGACGCCCACGGCCCGTACATGTCGGTGCAGAGCCGGGACCAGCGGACGGTCCGGGTGCTGGCCGCCGACCCCGGCTCCGGCAGGACGCGGCTGCTGGCCGAGCAGTACGACAGGTGCTGGGTGCAGCTCGTCCCCGGCACGCCCGCCCGTACGGGATCGGGCCGCCTGGTGGCGCACGCCGACCTGGACGGCACCCGGCGGCTCACCCTCGACGGCGTCCCGCTCACACCGCCCGGCCTGCACCTGGAGGAGGTCCTCGGCGTGGACGGCGAGGAGATCCTGTTCACCGCCTCCGACGACCCGGCGCAGACGCACCTGTGGCTCCACACCCCGTCGTCGGGCGCCCGCCGGATCAGCGTCACACCGGGCGTGCACGGCGGGACGCGCCGGGCGGGCACGCTCGTCCGCCTCAGCCGCACCGCCGAACACCCGGGAACGCGCGTGCACGTGGAACGCGGCGGGCGGCCCGGGGCCGAGATCGTGTCCCTGGCGCAGCGCCCGGTGTCGCCGTTGCGGCGGTTGTCGCTGGTCACCACCGCGCGCGAGCTGCGCAGCGACCTGCACCTGCCCTCCTGGCACCGCCCCGGCGACCCGGCCCTGCCCGTGCTGCTGGACCCGTACGCGGGGCCGGCCGCGCGCCGGGTCACCGCCGAGCAGGCGCCGATGATGTTCGTCTCGCAGTGGTTCGCCGAGCAGGGGTTCGCCGTCCTGGTCACCGACGGGGCCGGCACGCCCGGCCGCGGCCCCGACTGGGAGCGCGAGGTGCACGGCGACATGTTCGGCCCGGTGCTGGCCGACCAGGTGGCCGCCCTGCACGCGGTCGCGGCCCGCCGTCCGGAGCTGGACCTGGGCCGGGTCGCGATGCGCGGCTGGTCGTTCGGCGGCACGCTGGCCGTCATGGCGGTGCTGCGCCACCCCGGCGTCTTCCACGCCGCCGTCCCCGGCGCCGGGACCAGCGACCAGCGCCTGTACGACACCCATTGGCGGGAACGTTTCCTCGGCCACCCCGACCGCCACCCCGAACGCTACGACGCCTGCTCGACGCTGACCGGGGCGGCGACCCTGTCCAGGCCGCTGCTGCTCATCCACGGCCTGTCCGACGACAACGTGTTCCCGGCGGGCACGTTGCGCCTGTCGTCGGCGCTGCTGGCCGCAGGCCGCCCGCACGAGGTGCTGCCGCTGGCCGGCGCCGCCCACGCGCCGACCTCCGACGAGGACGTGTTCGAGGGCATGCTGCTCCACCAGCTCGACTTCCTGCGCAGGCACCTCGGGGATTGTCGTACCCGTCTGCGAGGCTCGCGGGATGGTGAATCTGGACGTGTTGAAACCGGCCGTACGAGCCGCGTGGGGCCCTGACACCTGCGACGTCGCCGCGCGGGAGGAGTGGCGGCCCGACAATCCGGCGAGAGGGCAGTGCGGCACGACCGCCCTGGTCGTCCATGACCTGCTCGGCGGCGACCTGATCCTGGCCGAGGTCCACGTCGACGGGGTCAAGGTGGGGCATCACTACTGGAACCGGCTGCCCGACGGCACCGAGATCGACCTCACTGACGACCAGTTCCGTCCGGGCGAGGTCGTCGCGGGCGGCGTCGTGCAACACCGGCCGCCGGACGCGCCCCGCCGGTGCCGTGAGGAGTACGAGCTGCTGCGCCACCGCGTCCTCAGCGCGTTGTCGTCACCCCGTCCCTCAGGGGCGGGGCCGGTGGGCGAGGAGGGTGGCGCCGAGGCGGCTGACCTGGTGGATGACCATGTTGGCGTGGCGGGTGCTGGTGATCAGGCCGGTCCGGCGTAGCACCTGGGCGTGGGCGCTGGCCGACGACAACGACGTCCCGGTACGCCGGGCGAGCTCGCTGGTGGTGCACCCGTCGGTGGCCGCGACGCAGCGCAGGACCCGGGCCCGGTTCGCCCCGAGCAGGTCGGACAGCACGTCGCCCGGCCCGGGTCCGGGTTCGGGGGCGCGGCGGGGGGCCGGGAAGATCAGGACGGGCGGCAGGCTGGCGTCGGCCAGGGCGACCGGCGTGAAGCGGCAGAAGTAGGAGGGGATCAGGGTCAGGCCGCGGCCGCGCAGGTGGATCTCGTACCGGCCGGGGGCGTAGTCGGTCTCCAGGACCGGAGGCCGCCAGCGGGTACGCGGCGTCAGGGCCGACAACATGGCCTCCACGCCCTGGTCGGTGAGCAGGCGGGTGAGCCTGGCGCGTTCGCGGCCGAGCGCGTGCTCCATCGTGGCGCGGTTGGGGTCGAAGGCGACCTGGCAGTAGCGGCCCGCCAGCCGGGCCAGTTGGCGCAGCGGACGCCGGAGGCCCCGGGCCAGCTCGTCGAGGGTGCCGGGCAGGGTGACGTGCCGGCGTAGCCGGTCGATCTCGTGGCGTACGCGGACGGCCGGGGTGAGGGCGAGCGCGTCCAGGCCGTTCGCCGGCCCGGCCTGGGCCTCGTACGGGGTCAGGAAGTCGGGGAAGTACGCCTTGATCGGCATCAGCGGCGCCAGCGTCTCGCGTACCGGCCGCAGCAGGCCCGATCCGGCCAGGTCTGAGCGGGCCCGCCGGCGCCAGCTCGCCATGTCGTCGCCCCCGCCGGGCCTCTGCAGCACGTGCAGGCTCATCGCCATCTCCCACAGCTCGTCCACGCGGGAGGCGATACGCACCCGGGCCAGGTCCTCGCCGGTAAAGACGATCTTCAAGGTTCCCCCGGTCATGCCCGCATTCTCCGGCGACCGGCTGGCAGCACGATCATCACCCGATTGCCGGCCCGCGACCTGGGTGTTCCGGCTCAGGCAGGAACAGGGTGACGTACACGACCGGCGCGGGGTGGACTTGGTCCCGAACCCACACCTCATGGAGAGGATCACGCATGACCCGTCGTGTCTTCATCCCGCTCGGCGCCGCCGTGCTGGCGCTGGGCTGTCTCGGCGCGCCGTCCGGGGCGACCACGCAGAGCGCGTCCTGCTGGGGCGGCCCCACGGTCACCATCCCGAACGGCAAGACCTACTCGACCAAGGTCTGCCCGACCTGGACGCAGACCCGCGTCAGGGAACTGCCGGCGCAGAACGGCGAGACGACCGGCTACCTGTTCCCGGCGAACAACTGGGTGGTCTGCCAGCGGTCGGGCGGCGAGAACGACCAGCTCGGCGGCGGCCGGAACAACATCTGGCTCTACACCGAGGGCGACACCACGCAGAACGAGTACAACGGCTGGGGCTGGATCCCCGCGACGTCCGTCTCCTACGGCGGCGACTACCAGGCCATCCCCGGCGTGCCGTGGTGCACCGGCACCAACCCCCGATTCCCGTGACAGGAGCGGTCATGAACCTTCGCCACGCGCTCGCCGCGGGCGCCGTCCTGGCCGCGTCGCTGGCGCTCGCCACGCCCGCGGAGGCGCGGCAGGCGTCCGCGTCCTGCTGGGGCGGTCCGACCGTGACGGACTACAAGGGCCGTACGTTCTCCACCAGCACCTGCCCGACCTGGATCCAGACCTCCGTGCTCGACCAGGCGTCCCTGCCCGGCGCCGAGACGACGGGGGTGCTGTTCCCGGGCGACAACTGGATGGTCTGCCAGCGCAAGAGCGGCGAGAACCCGCAGTACGGCGGCGGGCGGAACAACTACTGGCTCTACACCCAGGGTGACACCAGCAGGATCCACGGCGGCTGGGGGTGGATCCCGGCGACGTCCGTCTCCTACGGCGGCGACTACCAGGCCATCCCCGGCGTGCGTATCTGCCCGGCGGACTTCTACGGCTGACGCGCCCCTGCCCGTACGGGAGGGGCAGGGTCGCGACGCCGGCGCGGGACGAGGGGACCGTCCCGCGCCGGATCATCCGCACCGGTCATCGGCGCCGGCTCATCCGCGCGCGGCGCGGATGCGGAGGCGGCCGTAGGGAAGGGCGCCGGTGACGTGGACGTGGGGCCTGCCGGGACGGGGGCGGCCGGGTGCCTTGCAGCTCACCCGGCCCCACTCGGAGCGCACCCCGTCGACGTTGGCGCTCGCGCCGGCGGGCACGATGATCGTGGCGCCGCCGTACGCCAGCCGCAGCTCGATGTCGATCCGCGCGTACGGCACGTACGCCCGCGACAGGTCGAGCCGCACGCTGCCGTACGCGGAGTCGACGCGCAGCCGGCGCGGGACGTCCCAGTCGCCGGACCGCGTGACACTCCCGCCGGTGGAGGTGAGGTGCACCACCTCGTCCGGCAGGTCGGCGACGATCGGCTCCAGCTCGCCGGAGGAGGTGGCGGTGAGCGCCAGTTCGAGCCGCCGCTCCAGCTCGGCGGGGTCGAGCCGGCCGTCCGCGTACGCCTGCTGGACCAGCTCGACCGCGCGTTCGCGGTCCGGCCCCGTGACGCCGTTCACCGGCTGACGGCTCTCTTGTACAGGCGCGTGGCCAGCGGCACGAACACGACCAGGAGCACGACCGACCACAACAACGACACCGGCACGGCGTGCCGCAGCGGCCACGCGGTGGGCTCGGGCAGGGCCGCGCTGGTGTTGCCGAACAGCTCGCGCGCGGCCTGCACGAGCGTGGAGACCGGGTTCCACTCGGCGATCGGCCGCAGCGGGCCGGGCAGGCGCGCGCTGTCGGCGAACGCGTTGGACAGGAACACCAGCGGCAGCGAGGCGATGGTGGCGATGTTGTTGAACACCTCGGGGGTGCGCAGGGCCAGCGCGACCGTGGCCGTCACCCAGGAGAAGGCGTAGGCGAACAGCAGCAGCATCAGGAAGCCGAGCGCGGCCTCCGGCGGGGAGCTGTTGATCCGCCATCCGACCAGCAGGCCGACCAGCGCCATCGTGACGATGCTGGTCACGTTCATGATCACGTCGCTGACGGTCTGGCCGGTGAGCACCGCAGACGGGGACATCGGCAGCGTGCGGAACCGGTCGAAGATGCCCTTCTGGAGATCCTGGGTCAGCGTGTAGCCGGTGATCTGGGCGCTGGTGACGATCGTCATGACGAAGATCCCGGGCAGCAGGTACTCGCCGTAGGACATGCCGGGCAGCTCGATCATGCTGCCGAAGACGTAGGTGAACAACAACACGAACACGATGGGCAACATCACCACGCCGCCCAGCAGGTCGGGGGCTCTGCGGATCTTCAGGGCGTTCCGCCTGGCGATCGTCATGCCGTCGGCGGCGGCCAGGCGCAGGGCGTTCATCGGACGGTCTCCTTGGTCTTCTCGTCGGCGGTCTTCTCGTCGGCCTGGCGTCCCGTCAGGCTGAGGAACACGTCGTCCAGGGTGGGCCGGCGCAGGCCGGCGTCGCGTACGGCGACGCGCTCGGCGGCCAGGCGGCCGAGCGCCTCGGTGAGCGCGGCCGCGCCGCCCGCCACCGGGAGCGTCACCCGCAGGGCGGTGGGATCGACCTGGACGTCACCGAGGGCCAGCGGCGCGAGGATCCGGGCGGCGCTCTCCAGGCCGGCCGCGCCGGTCACCGAGAGCTGGATGCGGTCGCCGCCGACCTGGTCCTTCAGCTCCTCGGCCGTGCCGCGCGCGATCACGCGGCCCTGGTCGACCACGACGATGCGGTCGGCGAGCCGGTCGGCTTCCTCCAGGTACTGGGTGGTGAGCAGCACGGTGGCGCCCTCCCCAACCAGCTCGGCGATGACGTCCCACAGGCCGATCCTGGCGCGGGGGTCGAGGCCGGTGGTGGGCTCGTCGAGGAACAACACGGGCGGGGCGGCGACCAGCGCGCCGGCCAGGTCGAGCCGGCGGCGCATGCCGCCGGAGTAGCCCCGCACCGGGCGGTCGGCGGCGTCGGTCAGGTCGAAGCGCTCCAGCAGCTCGCGGGCGCGCTCGCGACTGCGTCGCGGGCCCAGGTGGTAGAGGCGGCCGACCATCTCCAGGTTCTCGGCGCCGGTGAGGTGGTCGTCGACGGCGGCGTACTGGCCGGAGGCGCCGATGTGGGCCCGCAGCCGGCGCGCGTCGCGCACGACGTCGAACCCGGCCACGGTGGCGCGCCCGGCGTCCGGTTTGAGCAGCGTGGTGAGGATCCGCGCCGTCGTGGTCTTCCCCGCGCCGTTGGGGCCGAGCAGCCCCAGCACCGTCCCTTCGGGGACGGTCAGGTCGATGCCGTCGAGGGCGGCGATCTCGCCGTACCTCTTGACCAGCCCCTCGGCCACGATCGCGTCAGGCATGAGAACCTCCTCGGTTGTCAGGAACGGTGGACGACGATGTCGCCGTGGGTGGTGTGGGCCCGGACCTCGACGACGCGCTCGGCCGCGCCGGGGTCGTCGCCGGGTTCGAGGGAGACGGTCACGGTGCCGTACTCGGAGCTGACGTCCAGCCACGCGGCGGTGCCCTCCGGCACGCCGACGTCGAGGCCGCCGCCGGTGGTCTCCATGACGACCTTGCCGGACACCGCCTCCTCGATCTCCACCCCGGCGTACGCGGTCTTGGCGACCACGCCGGCCAGGGCGCGCTCCACGGTGATGTCGCCGTGGGCGCTGTTGAGCCGCAGCTCGCCGGTCACCTCGCCGATCCGTACGTCGCCGTGGGCGGTCTTGATGGCGGCGGTGCCGTCGATCTCGCCGGCGCGGATGCCGCCGTGGTCCGTGGTGATCTCGGCGTGGCCGCCGGCGTGGGTGACCGAGATGTCGCCGTAGGTGCTCTTCAGCCGTACGCGGGCGGCCTGCTCGACGCGGATGTCGCCGTAGGTGGTGGTGAGCGTCACCTCGCCGAGCGGGCCGCGGCACAACACGGTCCCGGCCGTCCTGGCGTCGAGGCGGGACCCGGCGGGCAGCTCGATCGTCACGTCGACCGAGCCCGGTCCGAGCAGCAGCGAGCGCGCCCAGTCGGCGGGCGACTCGACGAGCTTGCCGAGCGAGAGCCCCCAGGAGGCGGCCGGTCCCGCGTGCTCCTTGTCGGGCCGGACCATGAGCCTGCCGTCGGCGTACTGGACCTCGATCCGCCGGGCGGCCTGGACGTCGGCGTCGTTGTGCTCGTCGCTCGGGAGCACCTCGACGACGGTGTCGGCGCGGTCGCCCGCGATCACCCGTACGGTGGCGGTGGCCAGGTCGAGGCTCGCGACGATCGGTCGGGGCGTGTCGAACGCCGGCATTCCGGTCTCCCTGTCGTCATTGGTCGGCGAGATCATCAGCGCACCCATCCGCTGTAGCGTTTGCCGGTCTGCGGGGGCGGGCGACGGGTGGACCGGCGGTCGGCGTCGCCGGGGTCGAGCGCGGCGGAGACGGCCCGGACCAGCCAGGCGTTGACCGACAGCCCGTCGCGGGCGGCCGCCTCCTCGATGCGCGGTTTGAGCGTCTCGGGAACCCGGAGCGAGATCCGGGACGTGCCGCCCTCGTCGGCCTCGGGGGGCGGCAGCGGGGCCCGCTCGCCGGCCGCCTCGGCGAGGACGGTCTCCTCGGGGAACGGGCGGGCGGCCGGCGGTGGCGTCACGACGAAGGCCGGGTCGCGCCCGCGCAGGCGCACCTCGACCGAGCCCGGCGCGAGGTCCTGGGTGATCTCGTCCGCGGCGGCCGACAGGGCCTCCAGCAGGGCGAGCCGGGTGGCCGACGCGAGCGTCGCGGCGAAGCGTTCGGCCAGCGCCCGAGCCTCCTCACCGCCGGTCCCGGCGGCGAGCATGAGCTCGCGGCGGAGTTGATCGACATACGGCGCAAGGTCCATGACGCCATCATGGCACGGGCTATGACGTCATGGCAATTCGAAGTGACGCCACAATGACGCCATAGCTGTCCAAGGTCACCTCGGAAGCCTGCGCGACGCGACGGCCGTGAACGCCGCGGCGGCCGCCGCCAGCGGCGCGGCCAGCCACGGCAGGCTGGCCGGGCCCTGCCATTCGAGGCCGAGCGCCCCGGCGGCGCCCGACAGCGACACGGCGAGGTAGAGCGCCGACTGGTAGAGCGCGGTGACGGTTCCGGCGCCGGGCCCCGCCATGGTGATCACCAGGTGCTGCTGCGGCGCGGTGACGGAGAACGACAGGAAGCCGATCACCACGACGGCCGCCACGGCCGCCGCGAACGAGTCGCGGCCCAGCGGGGTGAGGACGAGCGCGACGGCCAGGGCGAGCATCACGGTCACGACCACGCGCCGGGGCCCGTACCGGTCGGCCAGCCGGCCGGCGGTGAGGTTGCCCGCCGTACCTGACAGGCCGAAGACCAGCAGCAGGACCGCCAGTGTGGAGCCGTCGGGAGCGGCGGGGGCGAAGATCTGGCTGATGTAGGCGTACGGGATGTAGACGGCCACGAACGCCACGACCGTCGTCGCCAGCACGGCGACGATCCGCCGATCGCGCAGCGGGGCCAGGAAGGCTTGCAGGCCACCCTTCCCGCCGCCGTGCACCGGCGGGAGGCGCAGCGCGATGGCCGGCGCCGCGAGCAGCCCCAGGGCGGTGACCGCCCACATCGTGACGCGCCAGTCCAGCAGGCCGCCGACCACCGTGCCGAGGGGGGCGCCCAGGACCAGCGAGGACGTCGCCCCGAGTATCACGGTCGAGATCGCCCGCCCGCGCTGACGCTCGCCCGCCAGCAGGGCCGCCGTGGCGGTCGCGGTGGCGGTGAACATCGCGGCGCCCGCCCCGGCGATCACCCGGGAGGCCAGGACCAGGCCGTAGCCGGACGCCAGCGCCGTGACGGCGTTGCCGGCGGCGAAGAGCGCGAGCGCCGTCACGAGGACCCGGCGCCGCGGCCACGACGTCGTCAGGGCGGCGAGCACGGGCGCGGACACCGCGTACGCGATCGCGAACACGGTCACGAGCTGCCCGGCCGCCGCCACGGTGACGTGCAGGGACGCGGCGATGGCCGGCAGCAGACCGGCGACCACGAACCCGTCGGTGCCGACGGCGAACGCCCCGAAGGCCAGGACGGCGGCATGCGGCCGCCAGCGCGCGAGAGGCAGGTCGGTGTACGACGTCGAGACCACGATCATCCTCCGATGGACATCGTTAATTACGACCTTCATCGTAATACTGTTTCGACGGGTATCGTAAAGAGGGATGACGGTCGGAAGGAGCGGCGTGGTGGAGACCTGGATGGCCCAGCCGGACCTCGGTGAGATCGACGTGTCCACCGTGCTCCAGGCGCTGGCCGACCCGGTGCGGCTGCGCATCGTCCGCCTGCTCGACCAGGTGGAGGAGTCCACCTGCACCGCGCTCGACCTGCCGGTGAAGGTCTCGACGGTGTCCCATCACGTCCACGTCCTGCGGCACAGCGGCATCGTCTCCACCCGCCTGGACGGCACGGCCCGGCCGAGCCGGCTGCGCAAGGACGACCTGGAACGCCGTTTCCCCGGGCTGCTGGCCTCGATCCTCGCCGCGTCCCCGCCCCGTCGCCCCGAGGACTGACGATCCGGAGAGACTGACGATCCGGAAAAGCCGTACCGGTTGCCGGATGAGGGGAACCGGGCGGCCGTCGCGCGGGTCCAAGTCAAGGGCGACGTTCCGCGCCGGCGTCGGGCGCCCGGGACGCCGGACTGCTGTCCCGGTGGCGCAGACGGACCGGCCGACGCCGCGGGTGGCCCTTCCCACCCGGCGGCGCGAGGTGGACGCCGCCCCCTCCAACGGCCGCCGTCCGGACCTCATATCAGGAAAACTTGGGATCAGGTTGGAACGCGGCTGGAGCGGCCGTTCGTAACGTGGCGGACATGAGAGTGCTCGTCGACCTGAACCGCTGCCTGAGCTACGGGCAGTGCGTGTTCGCGGCGCCGTCGGTCTTCCGCTTCCACGGCGCCGAATCCCTCGAGTACGACTACGCCCCCGACGGCGCCCTGCGCGACCAGGTACGGGAGGCCGCCGCCGCCTGCCCGGTCCAGGCGATCACGTTCTCGCCGGGCGACCATGCGTAGCGCGGTGATCGTGGGCGCCTCGCTGGCCGGGCTGCGGGCCGCCGAGACGCTGCGCGCGGAGGGCTTCACCGGGGAGCTGACCCTGATCGGCGACGAGCCGTACGAACCCTACGACCGGCCGCCGCTGTCCAAGCAGGTGCTGGCCGGACGCGCCTCGCCCGCGGACACCACGCTCGTCGCGGCCGAGGGGTTGCAGGCACGCTGGCTGCTCGGCGAGCCCGCCACCGCCCTCGACCTGCGGACCCGGCAGGTACGCCTGGCCGGCGGGCGCGAGGTCGGCTTCGACCGGGTGCTGATCGCCACCGGCACTCGGGCGCGCCCCTGGCCCGCCCCCGCCGAGGCGGCCCTGGACGGCGTGTTCACGCTGCGCGGCCGCGACGACGCCGCGCGCCTGCGGGCCGCCCTGGCCGCCGGGCCGGGCCGCGTACTGGTGATCGGCGGCGGGTTCACCGGCTCGGAGATCGCCTCCGTCTGCCGCGAGAAGGGCCTGGCCGTGACGGTCGTGGAACGCGGCCCGGCCCCGCTCGCCGGCGCCCTGGGCACGGCGGCCGGGAGCGTGGCCGCGCGGCTGCACCGCGAGCACGGCGTGGACCTGCGCGTGAACACCACGGTGATGGCCCTTGAGGGCGACGCGGCGGGCCGCCTGCGCGCGGCGCACCTGTCCGACGGCGACGTCCTGCCCGTCGAGGTCGCGGTGATCGCGCTCGGCGCCACCCGCAACACCGAATGGCTGGCCGGGTCCGGCCTGGCCGCCGACGCGCGCGGGGTGGTGTGCGACGCCGGGTGCCGGGCCTTCGACGCCGACGCGGTCGTCACCTCCGACGTGGTCGTCGCGGGGGACGTGGCCCGCTGGCCGCACCCGCACTACGACGGCCTGCTGCTGGCCGTGGAGCACTGGGACAACGCGGTGCGCCAGGCGGCCACCGCCGCGCACAACATGCTCGCCGACCGGCCGCGCCCGCACCGGGGGCTGCCGGCGTTCTGGTCCTACCAGTTCGGGGTGAGCATCAAATCCGTCGGGCTGCCGACGATCGCCGACGAGGTGGTGGTCACGCAGGGTTCGGTGGCCGAACGCCGCTTCGTGGCCTGTTTCGGCCGGCGGGGCCGGTGCGTGGCGGCGGTCGCGGTGGACGCGCCGCGCTCGCAGCCCGCCTACGCCGCGCTCATCGAGTCGGCCGCGCCCTTCCCGCCCGACCTGCGGGCCGCCGACGGGCCGCGCACGCCGCTGCCGGTGCCCGCGGGACTTGCCGTGGACGGCCAGTCCACGCACAGCCCGACGGCCGCGGTGACCGGTCAGGGCCCGACCGCGCGCGAGGCGCCGCGCGAGCGCGACCCCCGCTCGCCGCTGACCGCGCCGCCCCTGGAATGAGAGCTGGAGGACGACCATGGCCCACCAGGTGACGCGGAACCTGTTCGCGCAGGTCCTGGACGAGGCGAGCCGCCCCGACCCGTACCCGCTGTACGCGCTGCTGCGCGAGACGCCCGTCGCGCGCCAGGGGAACGACCTGTACGCGGTCAGCACGTACGCCGAGATCGTCTCGCTGCTCTACGACCCGCGCATCAGCTCCGACGAGCGCAAGAGCAGGAGCGGCTCGGGCTCCTTCGGCGCCTCCGGCAGGCTCATGGGCGGCGAGGACGGCCAGAACGCCCGCAAACCGGCGTTCATCTTCCTCGACCCGCCCGACCACGACCGGCTGCGGCGGATCGTGATGCGGCACTTCACCCCGGAACGGGTCGACCGGCTCGGCCGGCACATGTCGTCCCTGGTGGCCGAGCTGCTCGACCGGCGCGCCGGCCACGACTCCATGGACGTGGTGGACGACCTGGCCTACCCGCTGCCGGTCACGGTGATCTGCGAGCTGCTCGGGGTGCCCAAGGAGGACGAGCCGCGCTTCCACGGCTGGGCGTCGGCGCTGGCCCGTACGCTGGACCCGCCGGAGGGGTTGTCGGCCGAGGAGGTGCGGCAGGCCGAGGCCGCCGCGCCGGAGCTGCACGCCTACCTGGTCGACCTGGCCGGCGAGCGCCACGCCCGCCCGGCGGACGACCTGCTGTCGGCGCTGCTCACCGACCGCGCGGCCGAGCGGATGGACGGGCCGGAGATCATCGCGACGATGGCCCTGCTGCTCATCGCCGGCCACGAGACGACCGTCAACCTGATCGCCAACGGCATGCTGACGTTCCTCCGCAACCCGGACGCGCTGGCGCGGCTGCGCGCCGACCCCGGGCTGATCGTGCCCGCCGTCGAGGAGGTGCTGCGCTACGACCCGCCGGTGCAGTTCCGCACCCGTACGACGCTGGCCGACATCGAGATCGCGGGCGTCACCATCCCCCAGGGGGCGGACGTGGCGCTGCTGCTGGCCTCGGGCAGCCGTGACCCGGCCCGCTTCCCCGGTGCGGACCGCTTCGACCCGGGCCGCCGGGACAACCAGCACCTGGGGTTCGGCGGGGGCGTCCACTACTGCGTGGGGGCGCCGCTGGCCAGGATCGAGGCGCGGGCCGCGCTGGGCGCGCTGGTCGGCAGGCTGGTCGGGCCGGAGCTGGCCGCCGATCCGCCGCCGTACCGGCACAGCGCGTCGTTGCGCGGGCCCGAACGTCTCGTGGTGGGCTTCGACCGGCTGCTCTGACGCCCGCCGGCCGGCCGCTCTGACGCCCCTCGACCGGCTGCTCTAACGCCCGTCGAGGAAGCGGGCCAGCGCGTCCAGGGTCTCCTGCGGCGTGCCCGGGGGCGGGGAGACGCGCAGCACCGGCTCACGCAGGTCGAGCGGGGCTCGGGCGACCGGCGCGACGCTCACCAGCAGGCCCGCCCCGGCCGCCGCCGCGGCCGTCCGGACGGCGTCCGCGCCGGGCGGCGGGCGGAGGGTGACGACGGCCGAGGGCTCCTCGTACGGCTCCACCACCCGCCAGCCGCCCCTGCCGTCGAGGGTGTGCCGGGCCGCCGCGCCCAGCCCGGCGAGGTGGGCGCGGACCTCGGCCGGGCCCAGCGCGTGGTGCTCCAGGACGGCGACGCCGAGGCCGACCCGGGCCGCGACGGCCGACTCGGAGCTCTCGTAGCGCGCGGCGCCGGGCAGCGGCCTGGTGACGGGACCCGGCGGCAACCCCGGCGGCATCCCCGGTGGCGGGTCGGGCAGCCAGACGTGGCCGCCGAGCGTGGGCGCCGGGGCGTCCATGTCTCCGGTCAGGCCGGGCACGATCAGGAAGCCGACGCCGCGCGGCCCGGCCAGCCACTTGCGGGAGGTGCCGACGTAGGCGGTGGCGCCGGCGCCGGTGACGTCCACGTGGCCGAGCGACTGGCACACGTCCAGGACCAGCGGCACGCCGGCCTCCCGGCACAGCCGGCCGATCTCCCGTACCGGCTGGGCGGTGCCCCGGTGGGAGGGGAGGTGCGGGAGCGTGACCAGGTCCAGGCCGTGGCGCAGGGCGGCGGACAGGGCGTCGAGGTCGAGGCGGGCGTGGTCGTCGGCGGGCAGTTCGGCGAGGGTCCAGCCGCGTTCGCCGGCCAGGCGGCGCAGCAGCATGAGGGTGCTGCCGTACTCGGCGCGGGTGAAGCCGACGCGGGCGCCCGGCCGCAGGCGCCAGCCGCCGAGCAGCGCCGCCATGGCGGCCGTGCCGCTCTCCAGGAACGCGACGTCGGCCGCGCCGGCCCCGGTCAGGGCGGCCAGCGCGGACCTGGGCGCGGTGAAGCCGGGCACGGCGGCGTACCCGCCGCGCTCGCGTTCCCGCCTCAGGTGCGCGACCATCGCGTCCAGCACGCGGTCGCTGGGCACGTTGCAGCCGGCCGCGTCCAGGTGGCCGGGCGGGACGGACGAGCGCGAGGCCCGCCAGCGCTCGGCGATCACACCCCGGCCAGCAGCAGCCCGAAGTCGCCGTCGGGGTCGGTCCACGTCCGCAGGACGGTGAAGCCCGCGCCGGCCAGCTCCGCCCCCAGCGGCCCAAGCCGGAACTTGGCGCTGATCTCGGTCCGCATCTCCTCCCCCGCGGCGAAGTCCACGACCAGCCCGAGCGCGCCGACCGGCACCCGCATGTCCCGCGTGGCGCGCAGCCGCATCTCGATCCACTCGTTGCGCTGGTCGTACAGGGCGACGTGCTCGAACGCCTCCGGCTCGAACCCGGCCCGCAGCTCCCGGTTCACCACGCGCAGGACGTTCCGGTTGAACGCGGCCGTCACCCCGGCGGCGGCGTCGTAGGCGGCGACCAGCCGCCCGGTGTCCTTCACCAGGTCGGCGCCGAGCAGGAACGTGTCGCCGGGCCGCAGCGTGGCGCGCACCTCCTTCAGGAACACCTGGCGGGCGGCCGGGTCGAGATTGCCGATCGTGCCGCCGAGGAAGGCCACCATGCGCCGGCCCGAGCGGGGCAGCAGCCGCAGGTGCCGCTCGAAGTCGGCGCACACCGCCAGCACCTCCAGCCCGGGGTAGCGCCCGGCCAGCCGGCGCGCCGCCACCTCCAGGGTGACGGCGTCCACGTCCACCGGCGTGTACGCGCGCAGCGTGCCCGCCCCGGTGAGCGCGTCGAGCAGCAGCACGGTCTTCTCGCTCGTGCCCGACCCCAGCTCGACCAGCGTGTCCGCGCCGGAGGCCGCGGCGATCTCGGCCGCCCGCGCCCGCAGGATCGTCAGCTCGCGGCGGGTCGGGTAGTACTCGGGCAACCGGGTGATGCGCGAGAACAGCTCGCTGCCCACCTCGTCGTAGAACCATTTGGGCGGCAGCCACTTCGGCGTGGCCGTCAGCCCTGTCCTGACGTCGTGTTCGAGCGCCTGGCGCAGGTAGCCGGGGTCAAGATGGTTGATCACATGGACGGTCGGCTGGGTGACGGGCACAGGGTCCTCCTGAAGATCACAACGGCTGGACGCGTACGTCGCCGGGCGCGGCGGGGAGCAGGCTGCGGTCGGGCACGGCCCGCCAGCCCGGCCGGTCGTCGAGCGGCTCGCTGGCCACGTACACGCCGTCCCGGTCGGTACGGAAGGAAAGGGTGTCGCCCCAGACGGTCGCGGCGAGCGCCGTGCCGTCGCAGGCGAGCAGGTTCAGGCGGGCGGCGGGGTCCTTCTCCCCCGCGCGGACGACGACGTCGGCCAGCGCCGCGGCCAGGCCGAGCCCGGCGCGCCCGCGGGCGAACACGGCGGCGGCCAGCCAGGCCGAGTCACACGGGCTCTCGGGCAGGTCGTCGGCCAGGTCCCGGACCGCGTCGCGCTCGACCCGGCCGTTGTGGCTGAGCAGCCAGCCGCCGCCCGCGAACGGCGCGGTGGCGCTCTCCTCGACCGGCATGCCGGTCGTGGCGCAGCGTACGGCCGCGATCAGGCAGCCGGAGCGGGCGACCTCGGCGAGCGCGGGCAGGTTGGCATCGGCCCAGATGGGGATCGCGCGGCGGTAGCGCACCGGTTCTGGACGGGCGGGGTCGTACCAGGCCATGCCGAAGCCGTCGGCGTTGACCGTGCCGTGGCGCTGCCGCCTGGGCGCGTACGACTGGGTGAGCAGGCCGTACGCCGGCTCGTGGATCAGCGTGGTCAGCGCGCGGGGAGCGCCCAGCCAGGCGGCGTGCCGGCACATCTAGGCCCGCTCGGCGTCGCGGGCGCAGCGGAAGCCGGTGAAGATCTGCCGCCGGATCGGATAGTCCCAGTTCCGGAACGTCGTGCGCACCGCCGCCGGGTCGGCCGCCCACGAGCCGCCGCGCAGCACCCGGTACTCCTGCCCGAAGAAGACCTCGCTGTACTCCTTGTACGGGAAGCTGCGGAAGCCGGGATAGGGCTGGAACCACGACCCGGTCCACTCCCACACGTCCCCGACCATCTGCTCGGCCCCGTACGCGCTGGCCCCGGCCGGGTACGCGCCCAGCGGGGCAGGCCGGGCCGCCCGGTGACCGAGGTTGGCCAGGTCGGGACGGGGATCCTCGTCGCCCCACGGGTATTTGCGGGTCCGCCCGGCCGCCGGGTCCCAGCCGCAGGCCTTCTCCCATTCGGCCTCGGTCGGCAGCCGCCGGCCCGCCCAGCGGGCGTAGGCGTCGGCCTCGTACCAGCTCACGTGCTGGACCGGCTCGTCCATCGGGACCGGCTCGGTCCGGCCGAAGCGGGTGCGCCACCAGGTGTCGCCCTCCCGCGTCCAGAACAGCGGCGCGACGGCGCCGCTCTCCTGCCGCCAGCGCCAGCCGGCCGGATGCCACCAGCGCTGGTCGTCGTAGCCGCCGGACTCGATGAACGCGGCGTAGGCGGCGTTGCCGACGGGCAGGCGGTCGATCCAGTAGGCGGGCAGTTCGACCCGGTGCGCGGGGCGCTCGTTGTCGTAGGCCCAGGGCAGCGTCGCGGTGCCCATCTGGAAGGGGCCGGCGGGGACGTACACCTCGGCGGGGCCCGTGGCGCGGCCCGGCGGCAGGTCGCCGTCGCGGACCAGGCCGGGGCTGCGGGAGAGCTGCCAGGTGGCCAGCATCGTCTCGTCGTGCTGGTGCTCGTGCTGGATGACCAGGCCGAACACGAACCCGTCGCGGTGCAGCGGCGCGGCGGCCTCCAGGTCGATCGCGGCCAGCACGTCGAGCACGCGGCCCCGTACGCCGCCGATGTACGTCCTGGCCTCGTCCGGGCCGAGGATCGGCAGGGTGGGACGGTCCTTGCGGGGGTGCTTGAAGGCGTCGTAGATGTCGTCGATCTCGGGGCGCAGCGGGGTGATTCCGGCGGCCTCGCGCAGCACCCACAACTCCTCGTAGTTGCCGACATGCGCGAGGTCCCACACCAGCGGGGACATCAGCGGGGAGTGCTGACGCAGCAGCAGGTCGTCCTCGGCCTCCGTATAGGTCAGCGAACGGTCGCGCACCGCGATCAGCTCGGCGGCGATGCGTTCCTTGATGTCGTTCATGCCCGTCCTTCTCCGCTCAGCCAGGCCGGCAGGCGCCGTCCCGGGTCGGCCATCAGGTCCATCAGGTCGGCGGCCGGGGAGAGGCCCGCGCTCACGTACCGGGCGGCGAAGCCGGACACGGCGGCGACCAGGGCGGGGGACGCGCCGAGCCGGGGCAGCGCCTCGACGGCGGCGCGGAAGCACGCCTCGGCGGCACGGGCCAGGCGCGGGTCGGTCAGGCCGCACCTGGCGGCCACCTCGGCCAGGCCCGCGACGGGCTCGGCGGCCGACAGGGCGGCGTCGGCGGCGCGGTCGTCGGCGATCAGCGCGTGGGTGACGGCGACGCACACCGGCCAGTCGTCGGGGTGCTGGGCGTCGAGGTAGCGGATCTCCAGCCAGCCGCGCGGCCGGACCGGAGGGAAGACGGTGGTGGCGTGGTAGGCCAGGTCGTCGGGGGTGGGCGGGCGCTCACCCGCGCCGCCGAGCCAGTCGCGGAAGGTCGAGCCGTCGCCGACCGCGCGGTAGTGGTGCTCGTCCTCGCGGACGAGCATGAGCCGGGCGTCGAGCAGGTACGCCGCCCAGGCCGCCGCCGGATCGCCCGAGGCGGGCACGGAGGCGGTGCGTGTCGGGTCGAGGTTCTCCCAGACCGCCTGGCGGCCCGACATCCAGCCGCACGGACGGCCGCGGCTCAGCGGCGAGTTGGCGAAGGCCGCGGTCAGGACGGGGCCGA
Organism: Nonomuraea sp. WAC 01424; assembly: GCF_003947315.1. Lineage (NCBI taxonomy): Bacteria > Bacillati > Actinomycetota > Actinomycetes > Streptosporangiales > Streptosporangiaceae > Nonomuraea > Nonomuraea sp. WAC 01424. Next base: position 82,439 of record NZ_QHHZ01000010.1, on the reverse strand, counting down.
GCAGCCGCGCCCGCTCCCACCGGACCCCGGGTCGCTCCCCGAAGTCCACGTTGACCTGGACGGACGCGGTCGAGCACATCATCAGCGGCCCGTACGGGCGGCCCAGGAACTCGGCCATGGCGTCGTAGCGGGGCTGGCGGAGTTGCCGCCTGGCCGGGCGCAGCGGGTCGAGCCCCACCCCGCCCAGCACCAGCCCGTCCTCCGCGAACGCCGTACGCACGGCGGCCACGTCGGCGGCCAGCCGGTCGATCGCCTCGGCCGGCGGCCCGGCCGGGCCCGACAACTCGATCTGCCCGCCCGGCTCGTACGTCACCCGGCTCCCGCCGGTCAGCGCCGGGACGGCCCGCCCGACCCGGTCCATCGGCACCTGCCGCGCCGGGTCCGCCCGGTCGAAGATCAGGAACTCCAGCTCCGCTCCCACCTGGTCCCCCGGGGCGGGGGCGAAGCACCGGCGTGCGAACTCCTCCACCTCCGGCACGCCCCTGAGCGGCTCGCCGGCCGCTCGCGAGGCGCCGGACCCGCCGGCCGTCTGGCCGGTCATCGCGTGGCGCATGGTCTTACAGACCCGCGAGCCCCGAGAGCGTTACACGAAATCTGGGGACTTGTTGAAATTTGCCCCTTTCGCCCCCTCCCCCGGACCGGGCCGCCCCCGGGGGGCGCGGATCAGCGGCGGCGGGTCAGTGCGGCGGACCGGTGCGGGTGGCGGTGGCGGTGTGGCGGGTCAGTGGCGGTGGCGGTGTGGCGGGTCAGTGGCGGTGGCGGGCGCGGAAGGCGGACATCAGGCGGTCGCGTGTGCCGTCGGACAACTTGCGCTCCGGCGGCAGCTCGCCGAGGGCCCGGACCGTCTCGCGGAACTGGTCGAGCTGCCGCCCGCAGTCGGGACAGGAGCCCGCATGCGCCTCGAACCCCTCGCGTTCGGCCCGGTCGAGGGCGCCGTCGAGGTAGGCGGTGATGAGTTCCACCAGTTCGTCGCAGGTGAACCGCTTCACGACGTTGACCGCCTTACCTCTGCACGTTGAACCGTTTAACCTATTCTGACCGCTTGACGGACTGGTAGTAGCCTTCGAGCCGGTCGCGTACCGTCGCCCTGGCACGATGGAGAAGAACCCGCTGGTTGGCGGCGGAGATCTCCAGGATCTCGCAAACCTCCTCCGACGTGCATCCCTCCACGTCACGCAGGGTGATCACGATCCGCTGCCGGGCCGGCAGCCCGGCCAGCGCCTCGCCGATGAGCCCGCGGGCCTCCGAGGCGAGCACCGCGCCCTCCGGCGTCGCGCCGTGCTCCTTCTGCACGGGCTCGGCGGGCGGCTCGAACGCGCTCCACGGCAGCGTACGGCTCTCGCGCAGGCCGCGTTTCTTGGCGGTGTTGACCAGGATGCGGTAGATCCACGTCTTGACCGAGGAACGCCCCTCGAACGCGTCGATGGCGCCGATGACCGCCAGCCACGTGTCCTGCACGACCTCCTCGGCCGAGTCGTCGGTGGACACGTAGGACCTGGCCGCCCGCAACATCCCGCGCGACCAGGTGTCGAGGAGCGCCGCGAACATCGACTCGTCCCCGGCCCGCAACGCCGCGACGACGACGTCGTCCGGGGGAAGCCCACCGCCCGCGAAAGGCCCCACGATCGTTTCCTCCCGGTCGAGCGTCGGGGACATCATGACATCGGGCCGCGCGTCGTAAGCGCCGCGCCCGCCGCCGCGCCCGCGCGGGACGACACGCTCCAGGCTAGCCCTCGCCCCCTCGCACCTGAAGATCGCACACCGGTCCACGCCCGCACGTTATACGGCGGCACCGACAAGGAGCCTTCCCCCTCGGAGGCCGTCCAGCCCCCGGGCGCGGGACCGGGATCGGCGGGTCAGTCGCGGTCGTAGTGGCAGACGGCCTCCAGCATGACGCCGTGAGGGTCCAGCCAGAACGCGGCGTAGTAGGGCGGCGGGTACTCGGGGAACTCCTTGGGCTCGTGCAGCACCTCCGAGCCGAGCGCGACCGCCTGGGCGTGGACCTGCTCGACCGCGGACCGGCCGCGCACCGCGAACGCGAGGTGCTGCAGCCCCGTACGGTGCCGCGAGTAGCCGCCGGGCTCCTGCGAGGGGTAGAGGAACAGGTACGTGCCGGGCTTGTCGTCCGCCGGCATGTAGCCGATCTCCTCCTCGCTGTTGAAGAACTCCTTGAAACCGAGGTAGGGCAGGAGGGCGTCGTAGTAGTCCTTGGCCGCCCGCATGTCGGGGACGTTGATGCCGATATGACCGATCATGCAGGGAGTATCGCGGTCCCCGTCGGGGCGCGGCAATGTGTCGGTCCCGGCTGTTACGGTCGCGGGCATGGGAAGAAGGGTTCCGCCGTCCGGCGGCGAGAAGGAGAGCCTGCGCGCCAGCCTCGACCGTCACCGCGACGTCATCCTGTGGAAGCTCCAGGGCCTCGGCGAGGAGGAGGTCAGGCGCCCGATGACGCCGTCGGGCACTTCCCTGCTCGGCATCGTCAAACACCTGGCCGCCGTCGAGTACGGCTGGTTCCGCACGACGTTCGGCCGGGCGGGCGAGCCGCTGTGGTTCGCCCCGGAGGACGACTTCGAGATCGGCGCGGAGGAGACCACCGAGCAGATCACCGCCTTCTACGGCCGCGCCCGCGCCGCCGCCGACGAGGTGATCTCCGACCTGGGTCTCGACGAGCCCGGCACCTCATGGGCGGGCGAGCGGGTCACCCTGCGCTGGGTGCTCATCCACATGATCGAGGACACCGTGCGCCACGCCGGCCACATGGACATCCTGCGCGAGCTGATCGACGGCGCCACCGGCGACCACCCCCGCTGACCACCGACCGGGCCGGAGGGGCGTCCGGTCAGAGCGTGGTGGGCAGCACGGGGCGTCCGCGTACGCCGGGGTCGGCCGCGAACAGCGCTCCCGCCTGCGGCTGCTCCCGCGGGTCCACGTCGAGCCTCGACGTCGTGACGTACAGCCGGTCGAGGTCCGCGCCGCCGAAGGTGACCGCGGTGACCTTGCCGACCGGCAGCCTGACGACGGCGTCCAGCCGCCCGTCCGGGGTGTACCTGTGGACGGCGAAGCCCTGCCAGAGCGCCACCCACACCCCGCCCTCCGCGTCGACCGTCAGCCCGTCGGGCGCGCCCCGCTCCGGCTCGATCGTCACGAACGGCCTGCGCCCGGTGAGCCCGCGCACAGGGTGGTGGTCGAGGACGTCCACCCGGCCGGTGTCGGTGTCGGCGTAGTAGGCCAGGCTCCCGTCGGGGCTGAAGTCGAGGCCGTTGGAGACGGTCACGCCGGTCAGCACCGGGCTCAGGGCGCCGCCGGGCCCGGCCACGTAGAGGGAGCCGCGTCCGTGGGCCCCGTCGTAGGCCATGCTGCCGATGTAGAAGCGGCCCTCGGGGTCGCAACCGCCGTCGTTCATGCGTACGGTGGGGTCGTTCCACGCCTGGCCGAGCGAGCGCAGCGGCGCGTCGAGGTCGTCGGAGTCGGCCAGCAGCAGCTCGCGTTCGCCGGCGACCACGTAGCCGCCGGACGCGCGAGGGCGCAGGGCCGCCGCGACCGCGCCCGCGTGCCGCCGGCGCACCCGGCCGGAGGCGTCGAGCGCGAGCACGTCGCCCGCGAGCATGTCCACCCAGCGCAGCCCGCCCCAGCGGCCGGACCACACGGGCCCTTCGCCGTGCTCAGCGACGGGCTCGGTCACGGGGTGCGCGACGATGTTCATACCGGCCTCCTCGTCGCGATCTTATCGGCGCGCGGTCAGGTCATCTCCGGCGGGCACGCCGCGCAGCGGCTGCGGCTGCGGCTCGGCGCGACGCCGTACGGGCTGGACCTGCGCCGCGACGAGGGCGGCCAGCACGACGACCGCGCCGATCACCTGGGCGAGCGTGAGCCGCTGGCCGAGCACCAGCCAGCCGAGCGCGGTGGCGACCACGGGGCTGAGCAGCCCGAGGAAGGTGACCTTGGTGGCCGACAGCTCGCGGATGCCGCGGAACCACAGGGTGTAGGCCAGGGCCGAGCCGATGATCGCGAGGTAGGCGTACCCGGCGAGGTTCTCGCCGGTCAGGTGGGCGGGCGGCGGGCCCTCGACGAGGAAGGTGACCGGGGCCAGCAGCAGGCCGCCGGCGGTGAGCTGCCAGCCGGTGGTGGCCAGCAGGGGCGCGGGCGACCTCCAGCGCTTGCTGAGCACGACCCCGAACGCCATCACCACCGCGCCGCCCAGCGCGGCGGCCACGCCCAGCAGGTCGAGCCGGGCGTCGGCGCGCAACACCAGCAGGCTCACCCCGGCCACGCCCGCCGCCGCGGCGACCGCGACCCGCCAGGTCAGCCGTTCACCCAGCAGTCCCGACGACAACAGGGCGACCAGCAGCGGCTGGATGGCGCCGACGGTCGCGGCCACCCCGCCGGCGAGCCGGTACGCGCCCACGAACAACAACGCGAAGAAGAACCCGATGTTGAGCGCTCCGAGCACCAGGGCACGCCACCACCAGTTCCCCTGGGGCAGCTTGCGCGTGAGCGCGATCAGGATCAGTCCCGCGGGCAGGGCCCGGATCAACGCGGCCAGGAGGGGCCGGCCGGGCGGCAGCAGTTCGGTGGTGATCAGATAGGTGGTCCCCCAGATGGCGGGGGTGAGGGCGGTCAGCAGGACGATTCCCGTTCGATTACTTAGCACTAAGACAAATTAGCTCAGCGCCGGGCCGTGCTGCCAGGTGATTTTCCTCACCACTAAGACACTTGTAGGCTGCCAGGGTGGCTGACCAGGTCGACAACATCCTCAGGCAGTGGCATGCGCAGCGCCCTGACCTGGACGTTTCCCCCATGGCGGTGATCGGGCGGCTGTCCCGGCTGTCCCGGCTGATCGACGCGGAGCTGACGCGCACGTTCGCCAGGCACGGGCTCGACCGGGCCTCGTTCGACGTGCTGGCGACCCTGCGGCGCAGCGACCCGCCCCACCGGCTGACCCCCGCCGCCCTGATGCGCGCCTCGATGGTCACCTCGGGGGCGGTCACCCAGCGGCTCGACCGGCTGGAGTCGCGGGGGCTGGTCCGGCGCACGCCCAGCGACTCCGACGGCCGGGCCGTGCACGTGACGCTCACGGACGAGGGCCTCGCGCTGATCGGCCGCGTGCTGCCCGACCACCTGGCCACCGAGCAGCGGTTGTTGTCGGCGCTCAGCGGGCAGCGGCGCGAGAAGCTGGCCGCCACGCTGCGCGAGCTGCTCGAATCACTCGGCGACACCACCGGCTGACCGGGTGACCAGCGCGAACACCAGGGCCACGACCGCCAGCGCGGCGCCGGTCCCGTACGTGAACGCCGCCCCCGACGGCAGGGTGAGGCCGCCGAGCAGCGTGCCCGCGCCGATGCCCGCGTAGATCGCCGAGGAGTTGAGCGAGACGACCAGCGGCGCCTCCCGGGGCGCGGCGGCGATCAGCCGGTGTTGCTGCGGCGGCGTCTGGCACCAGCTGCTCGCGCCCCACCCGAGCACCAGCACGCCGATCGCCGCGCCGCCGATCGCCGCGCCGCCGGCCGCCGTCCAGGCGAGCAGGCCCAGGCTCACGGCCATGACCAGGTACGCGGCCGGGAGCACCCGCCCGGCGCCCCACCGGTCGGTGGCGTAACCGGCGGCCAGGTTGCCGAGGACGGCGCCGAGCCCGTACAGGAACAACATGCCCGCCGTGCCCTCGACGCCCACTGCGCGCAGGGCGGGGACGCTGTAGGCGTAGACCGTGTAACTGGCGCCCATCCCGAGCACCGTGAGCGGCAGGATGGCCATCACCGCGGGCCGCCTCAACACGCCCAGCCGGGTACGTAGCGGCACCCGCGGCGCGCCCGGCAGCACCGGCATGATCGCGTACACGCCGGCCGCGACCGCCAGGCAGGCCGCGGCCACCGCGCCGAGGGCGTACCGCCAGCCGAGCCGTTCGCCGGCCAGGTCGCCGAGCGGCACACCGAGCGCCGTGGCGACCGTCAGCCCGCCCACCACGACGGCCAGCGCCCGTGCCCGCAGCTCGGGCCGTACCAGGGCGGCCGCCACCGCGCCCGCGCCCGGCGTGTACGCCGCCGCCCCCGCCGCGGCCAGCACCCTGGTGGCGATCAGCACCGGGAAGGACGGCGCCAGCGCCGACCCCAGGTTGGCCAGCCCGAGCACGACGAGCGCCGCCACCAGCAGGGCCCGCCGCGGCACCCGGGCGGCGACGGTGGCCAGGACCGGCGACAACACGGCGTACGCCGCGGCGAACACCGTCACCGACTGCCCCGCCGCGCCCTCGGTGACCTCCAGCGAGGCGGCCAGGTCGGGCAGGAACCCGGCCACCACGAACGCGTCGGTCCCCACCGCGAACGTCCCCAGCGCCAGCACCAGCGTCGGGGCGAGCCCTCGGGACTCCGTCTTGTTCGGGACATCCAACATCCCGATTCTCCTTCCACGTGTGCGCCCTGCGGGCGGTCATCGGAGGTTCAGCCGCGAAGGCGCGCGTAGTGGCGGCGGGCCCGGTCGGGGGCGTTCGCCGGGGCCGCGGCCATGAGGTCGGCCACGGTCTGGGCGGCCAGCTCGCGACGCCAGGCGAGGTCGGCCCGGCGCATGGCCGCCGCCACCCCGCAGGCGTGCGCGAACTCGCGGGCGGGCGCCTCGGCCCCCGCCCCGCGCCGCCGGATCTCGGTGCACCTGAACGCCTCGTCCGGGCCCTCGACCGCGGCGACGACGTCCATGAGCGTGATCCGGGCGGGTGGCCTGGCCAGCTTGAACCCGCCCTGAGCGCCGGGCACCGAGGTCAGGATGCCGGCGCGGACCAGCGCCTGGAGCCGCTTCTTGAGGTAGACGGGCGGCAGCTCGAACAGCGCCGCCAGCCGCCCGGTGGACAGCGGGGCCTCCTCCTCCAGCCACGCCAGCACCAGGCAGCAGTGGAGCCCCCACTCGACGCCTTCACCCATGCGCATGAAAGGGGATATTACCTGTCCCGTTCGGGTCAGCCTCGGCGGGGCGGCCTCTTGCGCGATCCGGCCCTGTTCCTGGGCCCCCGCGGCCCCGGCTCCCGGCCGGAAGCACGGTCGGGGGTGCTGTCGGGGGTCGTCCAGTGGGCGGGGTGGGTCAGGGAGGCGGGGAGCCGCGTGGCGCGGCTGCCCTTGGCGGCGTTGACCTGGGCCTGGGTGAGGAAGACGGAGCCGGTGAGGTCGGCACCGGACAGGTCGGCGCCCCTGAGGTCGGCGCCGATCAGGTCGGCCAGCCGCAGGTCGGCCCCGCGCAGGTCGGCCCCGATGAGGTAGGCGCCCCGCAGGTTGGCCGCCCGCAGGTCGGCGCCCTTGAGCCGGGCGCCGATCAGGTCGGCCCCGCGGTGCTCCCTGCCCCGGTGACCGGCCCTGACCAGCTCGCTCACGCGCAGCAGCAGCGTGTTGACCTCGGCCCGGCAGGCGGCCACGTCGAGCTTCTCCAGCACGCCGGGGCTCTCGCGGGTCAGGCGCTCGGTCGACTCGTACGCCGCGCGCAGCTCGGGGACGATCTCCGCGGCGGCGTCGAGGGTCAGCGCCTCGGCGAGGTACCACAGCAGCTCGTGGAGCTGCCGCATGACCGGGAACACCGTGAACATCTGACCGGACGTCTCGGGCGCCCGGCGCCAGTCGCGGCCCTCGAAGGTGACCTGGGAGACCTTCTGCCCGGCGCCGAAGCAGTCGAAGACCGTGCAGCCGGGGAAACCGCGCTGCCTGAGCTGGGTGTGGATGCCGCAGCGGAAGTCGTCCTGGAGGTTGACGCAGGGGCGGCCGGCGTCCTTGGCGACGGCGAAGTCGGCCGAGGCGGAGAAGGGCAGGGCGACGCAGCACAGGCCGAAGCAGCTCTCGCAGTCGGCCAGCAGGCCGAGCTCGCGCGGGGTCCTCTCGGGCAACGCTCTCCTTCTCGCGTCCGGGGGTACGCCCAGGGTACCGGCGTGGTCAGGACCGGACGTACGGCGTGGTCGTGGTCAGCGGGACGAACCCGAGCCCGAGCAGGATCGGCCGGCTCTGGTCGGTGGCGTCGACCTGGAGGTAGTCGTAGCCGCGGGCGGTGGCCACCCGGGCGCGCCAGGCGATCAGCGCCCGGTAGAGGCCGCGTCCCCGCCAGCCGGGCACGGTGCCGCCGCCCCACAGCCCGGCGAAGCTCGTGCCGGGGCACAGGTCCAGCCGGGCCGCGCTGACCGGCCGGTCGCCCGCCACGGCCAGGACGGGAATGACGGTGTCGTCGGACAGCCGGTCCAGCAGATGGTCGCGGAGGCGGCGGCTGCTGGTCCCGAAGGCCAGCTCGTGCACCTCGGCCAGCGACTCCACGCCCGCCGCGTCGGTGACCTGCACCAGGCGCTCGGCGTCGGGCGGCTCGACCGCGGCGTCGAGGTCGGCGACGCGGGCGACCATCACGGTCTCGGCGGGCTCGGCGGCGAACCCGGCCGCGAGGAGCCGGTCGGCCAGGTCGGCGGGCCGGTCGTGGGCGTAGAGCTTCCACTCGAACTCCAGGCCGCGTTCGCCGAAGAAGCGCACCTGGCGGGCGACGGCCGCGTCGGCGCCGTCCTCGTCGAGGCCGGACCAGAGCACGCCGTTCCAGGCGTGTGCGGGCCCGACCTGGCGGACGACGTCGCCGTCCCGCTCGACCCTGACGCCCGGCCCGGGGGGGCGCGCCTCCCGCCGCATCTGCCGGTCGAACAGTGCCAGCACCTCGTCCTGATCCATTCCGCCGACCCTACCGGCGGGCGGACCACGGCGCGCGGGGGTCAGTCGGCGGCCGGCCAGTCGTCGCCCCAGTCCACGTCGCGGGCCAGCCGGTACAGCTCGCCCTGCCGTTTGGAGACGATCACGTCGCGTACGCCCTCGTCGCCGGTGCACAGGCGCAGCGACACCACGCCCTTACGTTTCTGCGGGTGGCGCAGCACCCGCGCCGCGGCCCGCGACCACTCCCCCCGTACGGCGGCCACGTAGGAGAACTTCTCGTCCTCGAAGCCGAGCGTGCCGGACTTGACCTTGCGGTGCAGGGACGTGCGCGGCAGGCGTACGGAGAAGTGGCACCAGTCGCGCCCCGGCTGGATCGGGCAGGGGCCGTCGTGCGGACAGGGGGCGACGACGGTCAGGCCCGACTCCGACAGCGCCTGCCGGGCGGTGACGATGTTGGCCCAGCCGGCCGGGGTGCCGGGCTCGACGACGAGCACCATGGTCGCGTCCTTCGCCAGCCACCGCACGACGTCGGCGTGCCGGCGCGAGGGGAGCTCGTTCAGCGCGTACGACATGGTGACCAGGTCGGCCGCGGGCCGGTCGAGCCCGGGGTCGATCGAGGCGTGCCGCCAGGTGACGTCGCGCACGGGCGCGGTCCTGGCCAGCCGCCGGCCCAGGTCGATGATCTGGGGGTCGTGTTCGAGCACGGTGACGCGCTCCAGCGTGGGCCAGACGGCCCCGGCAGCCCAGAGCGCCGCCCCGGTGCCGCCGCCCACGTCGAGCTGGGTCCGCGGCGTGAAGCCCGGCGTCCTGGCGGCGGCCTGGCGCATGGCCGCGCCCGCGGCGGCGTACGTGGCGGGCATGCGGTAGGCGGCGTAGGCCGCGATGTCGGCCGGGGTGCGCAGGTGGGGGGCGGCGGCGGACGGGCCGGTGCGGTAGCGCTCGGCGAGCTGTTCCATGGCGCGGGACAGGTCGTGGGGCGCGTAGCGGGCCAGGGCCGAGTCGAGCGCGGTCCTGAGGTCGTCGGGCAGCAAGGTCATCGTGTCGTCCTGGAACGGGGGTGTGTCCCGCCGGGAGCGTGCCAGGCGGGAGGGGTCGGATACGGGCGGGTCAACGGGCCGGGCCGGGGCTGCGGAACAGGCGCCAGAACGCCAGGGCCGCCCCCGCGTCCGGCCGTCCGTCGCACACGCAGTGGGTGATCACGCCGATGAGCGCCCCGGCCAGGTAGGCGGCGTGCACGTCGGCGGGCACGTCCTCGAACCCGGACGGACGGTTGCCCGCGGCGAACCGGCCGGCCAGCTCGACGGTGAGCCGCTCGCGCATCCGGGCGGCGAAGCGGGCGCTGCCCTGGCCGCCCAGCATGCGTTCGTAGAGGGTGGCGTTGGCGGCCACGTGGTCGAACAGCTCCGCCAGCGGGGCCGGCGGCCGGTCGCGGGGGGCGTCGAGCGGGCACAGGGCCGCCGCGCGCGCCACGGCGGCGACGGCGTCCTCCATGGCATCGGTGACCAGCGCGTCCACGTCGGGATAGTGCAGATAGACGGTGGCGCGGTTGACCTCGGCGTGCTGGGCGAGGGCGGACATGGTGATGCTGCCCAGCTCCTGCCGGGCGGCCAGCTCCAGCACGGCGGCCTTGAGGCGGGCGCGCGTACGCCGCGCGCGCGGATCGTCCGGGTTCACGCCGCCACTATACGACACATGTTGACTAATCGACAGTTGTCGCATAGATTGCCGGTCATGCGAATCGAGATCTGGGCGGACATGGTCTGCGGGTGGGCCCACATCGGCAAGCGGCGGCTGGAGAAGGCCCTCGCGTCGTGGGAGGGCGAGCCGGTCGAGGTGGTCTGGCGGCCGTTCCAGATCGACCCGTCGGCGCCGGCCGGCATCGCCGCCGGCGAAGGGCTGGGGGCGCAGTGGGGCGCGACCTGGCGGCCCAACACGCTGGACGCGCACCGGCTGATCGCCCTGGCGTACGAGACGGGCGGCGCGGCGCTGCAGTCGGCCGTGGTCGAGCGGGTGCTGACGGCCCACTTCGTCCAGACCCTCGACATCGGCGACCCGGGCGTGTTGTCGGCGATCGCCGCCGAGTCCGGGGTGCCGTGGGACGGGCGCGGCGCCGATCTGGTGCGCGAGTTGCTGCTCATGGGCAAGGCCAAGGGCGTGCGCACGTCGCCGACGATCGTGGTGGGCGGGCGCGCCCTGGCCAGGGCCGAGCCGCCCGACGCGATCAGGGACTTCCTGGCCGACGCCGCCGGTCAGCCGGTCAGGCGGCTGCCCGCCGAGGTGGAGCGCCTGCGGCACGCCGAGTCGCTGCTCGACCAGCGCGACCCGCTCGGCGCGCTGACGCTGCTGCGGCCGCTGCTCGACGAGCACGGCACCGACCGCGGAGTGCGGCTGCTGGCCGCGCGGGCGTACTTCGCCTCGGCCCAGCTCGGACGGGCGCGTACGGCCCTGGAGGAGCTGGTCGCCGACGTGCCCGACGACTCCTACGTCCGCCACCTGCTCGGCCGTACGCTCCAGCGGCAGGGGCGGCCCGAGGAGGCGGCCACCCACCTGACCCTGGCCGCCGTCATGACCCCCGACTACGGCGACCTGTGAGCCCGGGGGTCCTCACCGGCCGTTGACGCCGGCCTTGACGGGCTCCTCCGGCTCGGGACGGGACCAGGTCCGGCCCGTACGGGCGGCGTCCTCGGCCAGGATCGCCCCGACGGCCCCGGTCAGCAGCTCCCGCTGTCGCGCGGGCAGCCCGGCGGCCAGCCTCTCCAGCCGGGCCGCCACCCCGTCGTGGGCCCGCGTCGCGATCTCCGCGCCCGCGCCGGTCAGCTCGATCAGGCAGGCGCGGCGGTCGCGCGCGTCGCGCACCCGGGCCACCAGCCCGCGTTTCTCGGCGCGGTCCACCAGCCCGGTCAGGCTGGACTTCTCCAGGTGCAGCGCCCGGGTCAGCCCGGACATCCCGATGGGCCCGTCGACCAGCAGGCACAGGAGCTGGGCCTGCTGCGGGGTCAGGTCGTGCTCCCTGCTGACGTCGCCGTAGACCTGCTGGACCAGGTGCGCCAGGCGGACGAGCGCCTCGGTGAGGCTCAGGCCCGGCGCTTCAGTCGCCACCATGCGGCCAGTGTAGTTGACAGTAGTTGGCACCACGAACTAATTTACTTCACGACACCAACAGTTCGCGATACCAACTAAATCCGCCCCGGGGAGCCCCCATGCCCGACTACGGTCACGACCTGATGTTCAGCGCCGGTCTCGTCCCGGCCGCCGCGCGGGCGGACGAGGTCGTGGCCCTCGCCCAGCTCGCCGAGCGCGCCGGGCTGGATCTGGTGACCGTCCAGGACCACCCGTACCAGCCCGCGTTCCTCGACACCTGGACCCTGCTCAGCTTCGTCGCCGCGCGTACCGAGCGCATCCGGCTGGCGGGCAACGTGCACCCGCTGCCGCTGCGCCCGCCGGCCATGCTCGCCCAGGCCGCCGCGAGCCTCGACCTGCTCAGCCACGGCCGGTTCGAGCTGGCGCTCGGCGCGGGCGGCTTCCTGGACGCCATCGAGGCCATGGGCGGCCCCCGGCGCACCCCGGGCGAGGCCGTGGCCGCGCTGGAGGAGGGCATCCGGATCATCCGCGCGGCCTGGGACACCGGCGCGCCCGGCGGCGTCCACCACCGCGGCGAGCATTACCGGATGGACGGGCTCAAGCGCGGTCCGCGACCGGCCCACGACATCGGGATCTGGATCGGGGCGTACAAGCCGCGCATGCTCCGCCTCACCGGGCGGCTGGCCGACGGCTGGCTGCCCTCCCTGCCCTACCTCAAGGACGTCGCCGCCCTCGCCGAGGGCAACGCCGTCATCGACGAGGCCGCGACGGAGGCCGGGCGGTCGCCGTCGGACGTCCGGCGGCTGCTCAACCTGGGAGAGGAGCTGCCGGTCGAGCGGCTGGCCGAGCTGGCCCTCGTCCACGGCGTGAGCGTCTTCACGCTGCTGTCCGGCGATCGGCGCCAGATCCAGCGCTTCGCCGCCGAGACCGCCCCGGCCGTACGGGAGCTGGTGGCCGCCGCGCGCACGGGCGGTCAACCGCGGGAGCCGCAGGCCCCGGCGCGCCTCACCGGGACGGGGGTCTGGGACGAGGCCACCCGGCCCACCGCGCCCGACCCCGATCCCGGCCGCCGCCACACCCCGCAGGAGCAGGCCGCCGGGCAGCACCTCGTGGACGTGCACGACCACCTGCGCGCCGAGCTGGCCCAGCTCCGCGACCTCGTCGAGCAGGTGGCCGCGGGGACGATCGACGCGGGCGCGGCCCGTTCGCAGATCGCCACCATGACGATGCGGCAGAACAACTGGACGCTGGGAGCGTACTGCGAGTCGTACTGCCGGCTCCTCACCATGCACCACACCGGCGAGGACACCATGCTCTTCCCCCGGCTGCGCCGGGCCGAGCCGGGCCTGACGCCCGTGCTCGACCGCCTCCAGGAGGAGCACCAGGCGATCCACAAGATCATCGAACGGGTCGACCGCACGCTGGTCGCCTTCGTCGGCGACCCCGGCGGGCTCGACGACCTGCGCGCCGCCGTCGACCTGCTCACCGACGCGCTGCTGTCCCATCTGTCGTACGAAGAGCACGAACTGGTGCCGCCGCTGTCGAGGCACGGGTTCTAGCGGCACGGGTTCCAGCGGGTGGGAAGGCGTGCCGGCGGGCCACGGCCACGACCGCCAGGGCGACGGCCGCCGCCGGGAGCGCGGCCCACGGCAGCGCGCCCGCCCCCGCGCCCTCCAGCACCAGCCCGCCCGTGAGCGACCCGGCCGCGATGCCCGCGTTGTAGACGGTGGTCTGCATGGACGTCGCCACGTCGGCGTTGTCCGGTCCGGAGGCGGCGATCAGCGCGGTCTGCAACAACGTCGGCGCGCCCCCGAACGCCGCGCCCCACAACACGACCGCGCCCAGCAGCACCCCGGCCGACCCGGCGTACAGTCCGAGGGCCAGCATGGCCCCCGCCACCACGGCCAGCACCGCGAGCAGGGTCGCCCGCGGGCGCCGGTCGATCACCGCGCCGACCACCCAGATCCCGGCGACCGTGGCCACGCCGAACACCAGCAGCACGGTCCCCGCCCGCCCGAACCCCGCGTGCTCGGCGAACAGCGCCAGGTACGTGTACATCGCCTGGTGCCCCAGCAGCACCAGCACCGTCACCGAGAGCACGATCCGGACGCCGGGGATGACCGCGACCCGCCGCAACGGCACCCGCCGCGCGGCCGGCTCGCCCGGGAACGGCGGCACCTTCCACAGGACCCAGCCCACGAGGATCACCGCCACGGCCGACAGCGCCCCGAACGCGGCCCGCCATCCGACGGCCGCCGCGAGCTGCGCGCCCGCCGGGATGCCCGCGCACAGTGCTACCGTGATCCCGGCGGAGACGATGGCGATGGCCCTCCCGCGACGCTCGGCGGGGACCATGCGGGCCGCGTACCCGACGAGCATGGCCCACAGGATCCCGCCCATCACCCCCGCGCCGACCCGGGCCGCGAACGTCAGCGCGTACGATGACGAGACCGCCGTGACCGCGTTGAGCAGGGCGAACCCGAGCAGCGCGGACACCAGCACCTGCCGCCTGGGCAGCCCGCGCAGCAACGCCGTCATCGGGATCGCGGCCAGGAAGGAGGCGACCGCGTAGGCGGTCACGAGGAAGCCCGCCGTTCCCTCGGGCACGTCGAGGGCCCGGCCGAGCTGCGGCAGCAGGCCCGCCGGGAGGAGCTCGGTCATCACGGCCGTGAACGCCGCCGTGAACAGCGCGAGCAGTCCCGCCCACGGGAGTTTCACAGGAGACATGCCGCCTATGCTGAAACCTTCACATCAGTGTGAAGGCAAATCACCCGAGGAGAGCATGAAGATCGGACTGTTGTCCCAGCGTACGGGCGTGCCGACGCGCATGCTCCGCTACTACGAGGAGCAGGACCTCCTGCACCCCGAACGCGCCGTCAACGGCTACCGCGACTACCCCGAGTCCGCCGTGTACCGGGTGCAGCAGATCCGCGGCCTGCTCGACTCCGGGCTCACGACGGAGATCATCCGCCGCATCCTGCCGTTCCTGACCAGGCCGGACGAGATCCACCTGCATCCGGAGTGCCTGACGCCCGAGCTGGCCGAGCTGCTGCAGGCGGAGGCGGGCCGCATCCAGCAGCGCATCGACTGCCTGTCCCGCAACCGGGACGCCATCCACGCCTACCTGGCCGCCGTGCGGTCCGCCTCCGACGGGGGCACGGCCCCGGCCTGAACGTTCTGCTGGAATGGGGGCATGGAGACCCTGGCCGACCTTCTCTCGGACGCGGCGGCGGGCCGCCCGCCCGCCCCCGACTGCTCCGTGACCGTCCTCCCCCAGCCTTCGGAGCGCGACGCGGGGATCATCGCCTTCACCGCCCACACGGTGGTCTTCGCCGACGTCGATCCGGCGTGGGTGCACGCCCGGCTGCCCGCGGGCGACCTGTCGGCCCCGCTGCTGCCGGCGTTCCTGACCGCGATGGAGGCGGCGACCGGCCGGCGGGCCGGCAACCTCGACCTGCTGGCGCTGGCCGCCCCTCTTCCCGGCCCTCCCCCGCTCCCGCTGGAGGAGCTCACCGGCGGCGACCACCCGAGGGTGGCCAGGGCCCGGCGGTACCGCGACGCCGTCCGTGTGTGGGTCACCGGCGACGAAGCCGGCCTGGTCACGCTGGGCCAGGGCGTGGGGGGTCGCTGGGAGGTGGCGGTGGAGGTCGAGCCCGGACATCGCGGGCGCGGGCTCGGCAGGGCGCTGGCCACAGCGGCCAGGCACCTGGCGCCCGGTCCGCTGTGGGCGCAGATCGCGCCGGGCAACGCCGCCAGCGTACGGGCCTTCCTCGCCGCGGGTTACCTCCCGATGGGCGCCGAGTCGCTGCTCGTCCTGGACGACGATTGAACGCAGGTGTCTGTCCGCGCGGGTCCCGTTCGTCGGTTGGGCATCGACCCAATTCGGGAAAGGGATACCGATGAACACAGTCATCTCCGGTGACGGCACCCGCATCGCCTACGACCAGGTGGGCGAGGGGCCCGCCGTCGTCCTGGTGGACGGCGCCATGTGCCACCGCGGCGCCGGGCCGAACACGCCGCTGGCCGCCGAGCTGGCCCGCGGCTTCACCGTCCTCACCTACGACCGGCGCGGGCGCGGCGACAGCGGTGACAACGACGCCTACTCCGTGGCGCGCGAGGTGGACGACCTGGCCGCCGTGATCGGGCGTACGGGCGGCGGCGCGGGCGCCGTCGGCCACTCCTCCGGCGCCGTGCTGGCCCTGGAGGCGGCCGTGGCCGGGGTGCCGATCGCCCGGCTGGCGCTGTTCGAGCCGCCGCCGCTCGGCGACGACGCCGGCCTGGCCGACGAGCTGGACAAGCTGGTCGAGGAGGGGCGGCGCGGCGCGGCGGTCGAGGCGTTCCAGCTCGCGGTCGGCATCCCGCCCGAGGTGGTCGCCTCGATGGCCGGGGCGCCGTTCCGGCCCGCGCTGGAGGCCCTGGCGCCCACGCTGGTCTACGACGCGCGCGTGACCGGCACGGACACGCTCTCCCGGTACGCCGCCGTCACCGTGCCCACGCTCCTGATCGACAGCGAGGCCAGCCCCGAGAGGCTGCGGGCGTCCACGGAGGCGGTCGCCGGGACGGTGCCGGGGGCGCGGCGGCGCAGCCTGGCGGGCGGGTTCCACGACGTCGAGGCGGGTGTGCTCGCGCCGGTACTGGCCGGGTTCTTCGCCTGAGCCGCGGCCGGCCGCCCCAGCACGAGTCCGGCCGGTGGCGCACGCGAGTTTGCCGGTCGGGGGCCCGGTGTTGGGGCAACCCTGGTGTGGCGCTGCGGAAGGCGTCCAAGATCGCTACGTATAGTGATGGCCGATGTCACTTCGTGATTACAGGGGGAGCTCATGAGAGGTAGCCTCATCGCCACTGGCGGTGCGCTGCTCGTCGCGGCCGCGGTGTTCGGCATGGCCGGCGTGGCCGGCGCCGACACCTGGAGCGACGAGAAGCACTGGCACCCGGACAACTGCAGCCTCGGAACGAACGACGACTCGACCTACCTCCACGTCACGAGGGACGGTGTGTTCGCCGGCACCCGTGACGCCGACGCCTGCGAGAAGAAGAAGGACCACCACGGCTTCGCCCCCTGGGAGTCGTGGGGCAGGGACCACGACCACAAGGGCCGCAACGACTGGTCCGGTAGCGGCAACGGCAACTGGATCGGCCACGAGTCCGGTCCCGGCCTGGGAGGCGGCGTCTAGGGCGGCTCCCTGACCCACCTCGATCCCGGCGCCCGCCTGACGGGTGCCGGGATCGTCACGTCTCCACCGTTGTCCCCTCCACCGACCCCTCTCAGGGCGGGCCGCTGATATCTTATGCCGTAAAGAGATCTGGGCAGGGGGAGATCGGTACTGTGGTCGTCTTCGCCGGGCAGGGTGACGCGCGCCGTTCGATGGCGCTGTTGTGGCGGACCGAGGAGCCGGGCGAGTCGCGTCCCGGCCCCAAACCCGGCCTGAGCGTCGACGTGATCGTCGACGCCGCCATCGCCGTGGCCGACGCCGAGGGCATGGCCGCGCTGTCCATGCGCAAGGTCGGCGAACGGCTGGGCCGCACCGGCATGGCCCTCTACACCTACGTCCCCAGCAAGGGCGAGCTGGTGGACCTCATGTACGACAAGGCCCTGGGCGAGGTGCCCACCGCCCACGACCTGTCGCGCGGCTGGCGGGCGGCGGTCACCGCGTGGGCCGAGGACCTGTGGGAGTTCTACCAGCGCCACCCCTGGGTGCTCCAGGTCTCGCAGGCGCGCCCGGTGCTCGGCCCCAACGAGTTCGAGCTGCTGGAGAGCCTGGTCGGGATCCTGCGCGAGACCGGGCTGCGCCCGCGCCGGCTGCGTGGGGTGGTGTCGCTGGTGTTCGACTTCGTCCGCGGCGCGGCCAGGACGGTCACCGAGTCGCGGCAGGCCCCCTCGGCGACCGGCGTGTCGGACGAGGAGTGGTGGCGTACCCGCTCGCACCTGCTGGAGGAGGTCGCGCCGGGCTTCGCGGCCCGCTTCCCCATGGTGGCCTGGGTGGAGAGCGAGGCCGGCGTGCCCGGCGAGGGCGAGCCGTACCTGGAGCACAAGGTGGACGAGGCGTTCACGATCGGGCTGACCGTGCTGCTCGACGGCGTGGAGGCCGCCGTACGGGACGCCTGACACCCCCGCCGGTCCGGGCTGTCAGCGCCCGTCGAGGAAGGAGGCCCAGGCCTCCAGGGCGGGACCGGGGTCGGCGCGGCCCACGCCGAGGCGGAACCGGTCGTCCGGCGTGGACGTGAGCTCCGACCGGTAGACGCTCCCCGGCAGCAGCAGCACGCCGGCCCGCTCGACCAGCTCCGCGCAGAACGCCTCGACGCCGTCGGCCCCCAGGTAACGCGGGAAGGTCACGCAGCCGCCGTCGGGCGCCCGCCACTCGAACAGGTCGCCGTACGCGCCGAAGAACGCCTCGAACCGCGGCAGGTTCGCGGCGATGATCCCGCGGTTGCGGGCCAGGATGTGCTCCCGCGCCTTGATCGCGATCCGGGCGAGGATCTCGCTCGGCGCGGAGTTGCAGATCGTCGTGTAGTGCTTGGCGCGTTCCAGCCGGGACCGCAGCTCGCGGTCGCGGCAGGCGATCCAGCCGATCCGCAGGCCGGGCATGCCCAGGGACTTGGAGGTGACGTTCAGCGACAGCGCCGTGGGCGACAGGTCGGCGGCCTGCGGCAGCGTACGGGCGGGGTCGAGCTCCAGGCCGCGGTAGACCTCGTCGCTGAACAGGTGGATGCCGCGTTCCTCGCACAGCGCGGCCAGCCGGGCCAGGTCGGCGGCCGCGATGACCTTGCCCGTCGGGTTGCTGGGGAAGTTGACCGACACCACGCGCGTGTTCGGCCGGATCGCGGCGGCCACGGCGTCGAGGTCGAGCGCCCAGTCGTTCGCGGGGTCGAGCGCGACGCCGGTGACCTCGCACAACGCCATCGGCACGGTCTCGGCGGACTGGTAGCAGGGCGTGACCACCACGGCGTGGTCGCCGGGGCCGAGCAGCACCTGCATGGCCAGGTACAGGGCCTCCTGCGCGCCGGCGAAGACGAGCACGTCGTCCGCCTCGACGTGCTCGTACGTGGCGGCGACGGCCCGGCGCAGCCCGGGGTCGCCGAAGGTCTCGGTGTAGCCGAGCGACAACGTCTCCCAGGCGTGCCTGTCCTCGTCGTCGGCCAGGGCGAGCAGCTCGGCCATGGTCATGGTCTGGGCGTCGGAGGCGGCCAGGTGGTACCGGGCGGTGAACTCCCAGCGGGAGAAGTAGACCTCCAGCCGGAAGTCGGGCAGTCGGGTCACGGTCGGCTCCTCCTGAGCTCGGCGAGCAGGGCGTACAGAGTGGATCGGGAGATCTGCAGGACACCCGCGACGACGCCGGTCGCGCGCCGGACGGCGAAGATCCCGGCCCCGGCGAGCTCGGCCAGCACGGCCAGGCGGTCGTCGCGGGTCAGCCGCTCGACCGGCCGGCCCTGCTCGCGGACGAAGGCGCCGACGATCTGCTGCACGCGCTCGGTCCAGTCCTGCTCGAACAGGGCCTCGGGGCGGGGGGCCGACGGCGCGGCGAAGGCGGCCAGCAGCGCCGCCGCCTGCTCCAGCGGGGTGCGGTCGAGGTTCACGCAGAGCAGGGCGGACGGCTCGCCGCCGGGGTCGCGCAGCACCGCGCTCACCGACGACAGCCGGCGGCCGTCGGCCAGCACCTTCTCGTACGGGCCGTAGACGCCGCCGGGCGCGGGGTCGAGCCGGTCGAGCTCGCCGAGCAGCGACGGGCTGCCGGGGCCCCGGCTGGACATCGGGTTCCACACGGCGAGGACCCGGTCGTCGCGCACGTCGTGCAGGACGACCTCGGCGTACGGCGCCAGCAGCGCCGCCGCCGCCTCGCACACCGGCGACCACAGCCGTACGCGGTGATCTGTCTCCGTCACGTACCGGATGTTACGTCCAATCCGGACACTTCGTCCAATCCAGGTCAGGCGTGCGCGCCCACGGTGACCGGCCCGATGGTCAGGCGCGGCCTGCCCTCAAGGATCTCCCCGACCCGTTCCACCTGGTCGTCGAGCTCGCGGAGCTGCGCGGCGGTCAGGCCGGCCAGCGGTTCCACGGTGACGTCGATCCGGCTGCCGGAGCGCCGCTGGTGCCACACCCCGCGTACGACGCCGTCCACGAGCAGCACCGGGAAGTTGCCCGCCTGCCCGCCGGACAGCGCCCGCTGCCAGGCGGGGCCCGGGTAGAGCAGCTCGCGCGGCCGGCCCGCCACCAGGTAGGCGTCGAAGTACGGCAGCAGCCGCACGCCGCGCGGCGGCCCGTCCGGCACCGCCGTGTCCCCGGCCAGCACGCGGGCCGGCGAGCCGTCGAACAGCACCTCCTCGGTCTCCACCGACGCGAACGCCTCGGCCGCCCACCGCACCGGCGCCCCGATCCACTGGGCGAACTGCGCGGGCGTCGCCGGCCCGTACGCCGTCAGGTAGCTCCTGACCAGGCCGGCCCGCCCGCCCGGCGGCAGCGGCGCGGCGGGCGCGGCCCGGTAGGTGACCTTGCGCCCCCTGACCGGCCCGAACACGAACGCGCCGCGATGGGCCGCGACGTGCATCACCTGCCGCCAGCGCGGCCACATCGTCTGGAACGCGGGCATGACCAGGTCGCCCGCCCACGGCCCGGTGGCCGCGACGACCGCGTCGCTCAGCTCGTCGATCGTCATGTCGGCCACGGACAGCACGTCGCGGACGGCCTGGACGACCTGGTCGGTCTGCTCGGCCGTCAGCCTGATGCCGTCGGGCTGGCCGGGCCCGGCGGGCATCGACGACAGGGCGCCCAGCCACATCGGCAGGTCGCCCGCCGGGAGCAGATGCACGGTGCCGCGCGGCCCGTGCGTCTTGACCAGGGCGCCCTCGCCCCACAACGCCTCGCGCACGTGGGCGCGGGTGACACCGTCGAGCCGCAGGCCGATCGAGAGCTCGGCCGCCGACATGACCTGCGCGTGGGCCCCGCACATGGCGGCCACGACGGCGGCCTGGCTCTTGTCCCCGGCGGGGGCGGCCAGGTGCGCGCGCTCCAGACGCCTCGCGCTGACCTGCGGCCACGACAGTTCGATCACAGATTCCTCCTCGGTGGGTCCTCCTTTACCGTAGGGCCCGAAGCGGCAAGGTACGTTCCGCTATTGCCGCCCTCTGACCTGCACCTCGGCCAGCGACAGCGGGTTGGACGGCGAGGCGAGCTGGATCCTGACGTACCGGCCCGTGGTGCCCGCGGGGAACTTGACCGTGCCGGGCGAGCCGGCCTGGTCCTCCACGTGCACGGCGGTCACGCCGGGCGCGGTACGGGCCCGGTCCAGGTCGTCGTCGGTGAACGGCTGCTCGGAGGCCATCACCCAGAAGTCCTTCAGCCGGTCGGCGCAGCAGTCGAGCCGGTTCCAGACGTCCACGCCATCGAGCGGGGCGGAGGCGCCGAGGTCGACCTGCCACCACGCCTGCCGCTCGGGCTCGGCGGTGTGCGTGGTCGTCCCCGCGCCCCAGTTGCCGTCGGTGTTGCCGTCCACGGCGCGGGAGGCCGGGGCGTCGTAGCCGGTGCTCTTCTGGGTGGCGGGCCGGCCGAGCGAGAGGTTGGGCAGGTTGACCCGCAGCGGCAGGGCGGTCGTGGTCGTCATGCGGCCGGTGCGCATGCCCAGGCCGAGCGTGTACGGGTCCGGCGTGACGTCCGCGGGGGCGGTCACGGTGATCGGCACCCGTACGCTCTCGCCGGGGCCGAGCGGGCGCACCCGGGAGGCGCCGAGCGTGGCCGTCCAGCCCTGCGGCGCGGTGAGGGTGAGCGCGGTGGCCGGGGCCTGCCGGGTGCCGGGGTTGGTCACGGTCAGCTCGCCGCTGACGGTCCCGCCGGGGGCGACCTCCTTGGCCAGGCTGGAGGTGGTGCGCAGCAGTTCGCGCACGCCGGGCGTCTCGATCTTGAAGACGTACGCGTGCCGGCCGGTCTCCGGCGGGGTGTTCACCACCACGCGGCCCTGCTCGTCGCGGCTCCACGTCAGGGGGGCGCCGGAGCCGAGCATGGTGATGCGGGTGCTGTGGTCCACGGGCAGGTCGGCGCCGAGCGTGAGCTGCTCGCCGGGCCACTTGAGCGCCGTGGCGTACAGGGTGCCGTCCTTGACCGTGTAGCGCACGTCGTCCGGGCCGCCCTTCTCCTCGGCCCGGTTCCAGTACGTGGTGCCGTAGATGGCCTCGCCGTTGACCTTGAGCCAGGCGCCCATGTCGAGCAGGCGCTGCCGCTGGAGCTCGGGGATCGTGCCGTCGGCCTTCGGGCCGATGTCGAGCAGCAGGTTGCCGTTCTTGCTGACGATGTCGACGAGGGAGTCCACGAGCTGGTCGGAGGTCAGGTGGTCCTCCTCCGGCTCGTTCTGGTTGTAGCCGTAGGAGTGGGCGATGCCGCGGCTGGACTCCCACTTGACCGGGTCGATGTCCGGCTTGACGGCGTACTCGGGGGTCTGGAAGTCCAGTTCGGGGCTGTCGAGGTTGCCGGTCTCGATCTTGCACCGGTTGGCGACCGCGACCTCCTTGCCGTTCCTGAGCGCCTTGTTGTAGTAGTCGGCGATCACGCCGGCGGTCTTCCAGTAGGAGGCGGGCTTCTCCCACTGGCCGTCGCACCAGATGATGTCGGGGTCGTAGCCGTCGATCAGCTCGCGCATCTGCGGGAGCATGTAGTCCTTGACGTAGTCGCCGACGACCGGCGCCCCCGCGTACGGAACCTGCGCCCCGGTGTACGGGT
The DNA here is from genome assembly GCF_003947315.1 of Nonomuraea sp. WAC 01424. NCBI lineage: Bacteria > Bacillati > Actinomycetota > Actinomycetes > Streptosporangiales > Streptosporangiaceae > Nonomuraea > Nonomuraea sp. WAC 01424. Next base: position 60,005 of record NZ_QHHZ01000010.1, on the reverse strand, counting down.
TGGTCGGCTGGCGTCCGGTGTAGGAGGGGTTGTACCACTCGTAGAGCGAGTAGTAGAAGCCGGCCTTCAGCTTGTCCTCGCCCTTGCGGGCCGCAGCGAACAGCTCCTTGGCCAGGTCGCGGCCGGGGCCGAGATCGACGGTGTCGCGCCCGCTGACCTTGCTGTCCCACAGGGCCATGCCCTCGTGGTGCTTGGAGGTGAGCACGAAGTACTTGGCGCCGGCGTCCTTGAAGAGCTTGACCCAGTCGTCCGGGTCGAACTTGTCCGCCTTCCACTGCCGCAGGAAGTCGTCGTAGCCGGCGTCCTGGCCGTAGGTGGCCTTGTGGTGGGCGTTGGTCGGGCTCCCGGGGGAGTTCATGTAGTTCCAGTACCACTCGGCGTAGCTGCCCCGCGGCCCCCACGCGGGCACCGAGTACGCGCCCCAGTGGATGAAGATGCCGAACTTGTCGTTGTCGAACCAGCGCGGCACGGGGTGGCTGTTCAGCGACTCGGTGGTGGGCTCGTACGCGGGCGGCGTCTCGGCGTACGCGGTCGGCTGAGCGACCAGAAGAGATCCGACCATCAGGAGACCAGAAAGGGGACTTAAGAGCAGTTTTCGCCTCATGCGGAGACTCCAGTCATTGATTGATCGGATGAAACGTAACCATGACGTGATCGCCTTCACAAGAGGGGTGCGGCCACAATGAGGGCCATCCCCCGACTGGAGGCCCTTGTGCGCCATGGCAAGCCCTGGCGGCTGCTCCTCGCGGCATGCCTCGCCGCGAGCGGACTGACCGCTCTCACCCCCGCCTCCGCCCACGCGGCCGGCACCGTCTTCCACGTCTCCCCCGGCGGTGACGACGAGGCCGCCGGCACCGAGACGGCGCCGTTCAGGACGATCGCGCGTGCCCAGCGCGCCGTGCGCGCGGCCCTGCCCGGCGCGTCCGAGCCGCCCCGGGTACGGGTGCGCGGCGGCGTCTACCACCTCGCCGAGCCCCTCACCTTCACCCCCGCCGACTCCGGCGCCGTCTACGAGGCCGCCGCCGGGGAGCGGGTCGTGCTCAGCGGCGGCCGGCAGCTGACCCCCGCCTGGAGCCCCTACCAGGGCGCCACCCTGGTCGCCGACATCGGCGCCGGACTCGACTTCGACGAGCTCTTCCTCGACGGCACGCGGCAGGTCCTGGCCCGCTACCCCAACGTCGACCCCAACGTCACGGTGCTCGACGGGTACGCCGCCGACGCGATCTCCCCCGCCCGCGTGGCCCGCTGGAAGAACCCCACGACCGCGCTGGTCCGCGGCCTCCACCAGGGCGAATGGGGCGGGAACTCCTTCAGGGTGACCGGCGTCGGCGCCGGCGGCGAGCCGACGCTGCGATGGGTGGGCGACAACAACCGGGGCGACGGGCTGCACCCCGAGAAGCGCATGGTGGAGAACGTCCTGGAGGAGCTGGACGCGCCCGGCGAGTGGTTCTACGACAAGGACGCGGGCCGCCTGTACCTCCAGCCGCCCGCCGGGCTCGACCTGGCCGGGGCCCGCGTCGAGACCGCCGAACGCGAGGAGCTCGTCCGCGTCGTCGGCGACGCGCCGTCCGCGCCGGTGCAGGACCTCACCTTCACCGGGTTCACCTTCACCCAGACCCACCGCACGCTGTTCAGCCGCCCGTACGAGAAACTGCAGCTCGGCGACTGGGCGATCGTCCGCGCCGGCGCGGTCTACCTGAAGAACAGCAAGCGCGTCACCATCCGCGACGCCCGGTTCGACCAGGTCGGCGGCAACGCCGTGTTCATGGACGGCTACGCCGAGGGCAACGTCGTCACCGGCGGCGAGTTCCGCGAGTCCGGGGCCAGCGACGTCGCGGTGGTCGGCTCCTCCGCCGCCGTCCGCGAGCCCTCCACCTGGGACGACATGCGGCGGACGATCACCGACACCATGCCGGGCCCGAAGACCGAGGACTACCCGCGCGACATCACCATCAGCGGCAACCACATGACCCGCAACGGGCGGTTCGAGAAGCAGAGCTCAGGCGTGCAGATCTCGATGAGCCGCCGGGTCACGGTCTCCGGCAACACCGTGCACGACGGCCCGCGCGCGTGCGTCAACATCAACGACGGCACGTGGGGCGGGCACGTCATCGAGGACAACGACATCTTCGACTGCGTCAAGGAGACCTCCGACCACGGGCCGATCAACTCCTGGGGCCGGGACCGGTTCTGGCCGCTGTCGGCCGGCGACGCCCAGAAGAAGGCGTACGCCAAGCTCGACGCGACGGAGACCACGAAGATCCGGCACAACCGGATCCGGCACTCCTCGCAATGGGACATCGACCTCGACGACGGCTCCTCCAACTACGAGATCACCGGCAACCTGCTGCTCAACGGCGGGGTGAAGCTGCGCGAGGGCTTCCACAGAACCGTGCGCGGCAACATCTTCGTCAACGGCGGCGGCCACTTCCACGTCTCCTACGAGAACAACGACGACGTCGTCGAGAAGAACATCTTCGTCACCGACGACCCCTACGACTTCATCCAGAGCGACCCGTCCACCTCCCGCACGGTCTACGACGACAACCTGTTCTGGAACAACGGCAGGCCCGTCGCCGACATCTCCGCCGCCTGGCGGGCCCGCGGGCTCGACACCCGCTCGGTCGTGGCCGACCCGCTGTTCGAGGGGCCGAGCCCGTACGCCGACCCGGCCAAGCTCGACTACACACTCAAGGCCGGCTCCCCCGCCCTGGCACTGGGCTTCGAACCGTTCCCGATGACCGGGTTCGGCAAGCCGGGCGCGCCCACGCCGCCGCCGCTCACCTGGCGTGAGCCGGAGACCGGCATGACGATCGGCAACCTGGCCGAACCGCTGATGGGGGCGACCGCCACCGAGATCCACAGTGACGTGGTGAAGTCCTCGGTGGGGCTCACCGACTACGACGGCCTGTTCCTCGCCGCCGTCCCGGCCGGTTCGTACGCCCACGGGCAGGGCCTGCGCACCGGGGACGTGATCAGGGAGATCGCCGGGACCAAGGTGACCGACCGCGACAGCTTCTGGAAGGTCTACAACCGCACCCCCGCCGGACGTCAGGTGCCGCTGAAGGTCTGGCGCGCCCAGGCGCTCACCGACCTGAGCCTGACCAGGGCGTACGGCGTGGAGACGATCGACAACGTGTCCGGCGTCACCTACACCGGCGGCGGCTGGGACTGGAAGAACGACCGGCGCGGCGGCGCGGGCTCGACCCTGGACGACCTGCACGCCACCCAGACCGACGGGGACGCCTTCGAGCTGTCCTTCCACGGCACCGGCGTCGAGTACATCGCCCAGGTCAACTCCGACGAGGGCAAGGTCGACCTCTACCTGGACGGCAAGCTCGACGCCACGATCGACAACAACAACCCCACCCGCGTCTACCAGAAGGTCGTCTACAGCAGGACCGGCCTGCCGCCCGGCCCGCACACGCTCAAGGGCGTCAAGAAGGACGGCTCGTACTTCATCGTGGACGGCTTCAAGATCCACTCCGCCCCCGACTCCTCCGAGGACGGCGAGGCGCCCGTGACGACCGCGTCCGGGGTGCCCTCCGGCTGGTCGGACGGGCCCGTGGAGGTGGTGCTGACCACCGCCGACGCCGGCTCCGGCGTGGCGCGCACCGAGTACCGGCTCGGCGAGGGCTCCTGGCGGCCCTACACCGCCCCGGTCCGCGTGGACGCCGAGGGCGAGAGCGTGCTGGCCTTCCGCAGCGCCGACCACGCGGGCAACGTCGAGGAGCCCAGGACGGTCACCGTCCGGATCGACACGACGGCCCCCGAGCTGACCGTCACGCCGGACCAGAGCCGGCTGTGGCCGCCGAACCGCAAGTTCGTACCGGTCGAGGTCACGCCGAAGGCGTCCGACGCCGGTCCCGTCACCGTCACGCTGGTCTCGATCACCAGCTCGCGGGGCGAGATGGCGAACGACGTGCGCGACGCCGCGTACGGCACCGGCGACACCTCCTTCGCCCTGCGCGCGGAGCGGGACGGCGGCCGGGACCGGGTCTACACGATCACGTACCGGGCCGTGGACCGGGCGGGCAACGTCACCGAGGCCCGCGCCCCGGTCACCGTGGGACGCGCCGGTTAGGTCGCGGACGGGCCGGTCCACCTGGGGGCCGGCCCGTCTGGCTTCCGTCATGTCAGGCATGGCGGGCATGTTGTCAGGGCAGGACCTCGCCATGATGTCAGCGCGAGGCTTCGGCGGCGGGTCGGGGATCTTCCGCCGCAAACCGGTAGAACAGATCGCCAGCGAGCACGAGGGCGAGCTCAACCGCGTCCTCGGGCTCTGGCAGCTCACCGCGATCGGGGTGGGCGGCATCATCGGCGCGGGCATCTTCGCGCTCGCGGGCGCCGTCGCCAACCAGACCGCCGGGCCCGCCGTCGTGATCTCCTTCCTCATCGCGGGCATCGCCAGCGCCGCCGCCGCGTTCTCCTACGCGGAGTTCGCCGGCATGATCCCGAAGGCCGGGTCGGCGTACACGTACGGCTATGCCGTGCTCGGCGAGATCGTCGGCTGGTTCATCGGCTGGGACCTGCTGCTGGAGTACACCGCGATCGTGGCGGTGGTGGCGATCGGCATCTCGGGCTACTTCGGCTTCCTCGTCGGCCAGCTCGGCCTCGGCCTGCCCGCCTGGATGCTCGGCGCGCCCGGCACCGGGCCGGGGCACGTCGTCGACCTGTTCGCGGTGATCCTGTGCCTGTTCATCGCGTTCCTGCTCAACCTCGGGATGCGGTCGGCCGCCCGGTTCGAGACGTTCGTCGTCGCGATCAAGGTGGCGGTGGTGCTGCTGGTGATCGTGGTGGGCTTCTTCTACATCGACGGCGCCAACTACACGCCGTTCTTCCCCTTCGGGTTCGGCGGCGCGGTGACCGGCGCCGCCACCGTGTTCTTCGCCGTCTTCGGCTACGACGCCATGAGCACGGCGGCCGAGGAGTCGAAGGACGCCCGGCGGCACATGCCCAAGGCCATCCTCTACTCGCTGGCCATCTCGATGGTCCTGTACGTGCTGGCCTGCCTCGTGCTCACCGGCATGCAGAACTACCAGGAGATCGACCCCGAGAGCGGCTTCTCCTCGGCGTTCGCGTCCGTCGGGCTGTCCGGGCTGGCCACCGTCATCGCGGTCGGGGCCATCGTCGGCATTTTGACCGTCATGTTCACCTTCATGCTCGGTGTCACCCGCGTGTGGTTCTCGATGAGCCGCGACGGGTTGTTGCCGGCCTGGTTCGCCAAGCTCCACCCCGTACGGCATGTGCCGGTCAGGGTGACCTGGATCGTCGGCGTCGGCTCGGCGCTCATCGCCGGTTTCCTGCCGATCAGGGAGGCGGCCGAGCTGACCAACATCGGCATCCTGCTGGCGTTCGTGGTGGTGTGCGCGGCGGTGATCGTGCTGCGTTACCGGCGGCCCGACCTGCCGCGCGGCTTCCGCCTGCCGGGCATGCCGGTGGTGCCGGCCATCGGGGTGCTCTTCTCCATCTGGCTGATCACCTTCCTGGAGCCGCTGACCTGGCTCAGGTTCGTCGTGTGGTTCGCGATCGGGCTGGTGATCTACTTCGCCTACGGGCGCCGGCACTCGGCGCTGAACCGGCGCGACTGAGCGGGGTCAGTTCGTGTCGTGGTAGACCATGGGCCCGATCGCCTTGAACGCCGCTTTGGAGGCGTCCTTGAGCCAGGGCCGCGTGCTGGTGGCGTTGGCGCGATTGGTGTAGACGGCCATGGTGTGCAGCAGGTAGCGGTGGGTGTAGCCGACCCACCCCCAGGTCTGGGCCCTGCTCCAGCTCGTCGAGTGGCACAGCCCGGAGCCCGGCCCCTTGCGCGGGCACACGATGCCCCAGGCGTCGGCGTAGGCGTCGTCGAGCCGCGCGTACGCGGTGTCGGCCCGGCCGTCGTTCTTCAGCGGCACGACCCACACCGACACCATGATGCGCTTGTTCGCCGGGGCGTTCGGGTTGACGTACGAGCCCTTGACCATCTTCCCGCAGTGCGCCTTGCGTAGGACGGCGCGGACGTTACTGGCGTGGTAGGCGTCCGGGCACTTGTCCACCCCGCTCGACCGCAGGGTGTAGCGCACGCCCTTGGCGCTGGTGAAGGAGTGGGGCAGCAGCGCGCCCGGCGTGATCGGGGTCGGGTCGCTGTCCTGCCGGTCGAGGTCGCCCGGGTCGAACGGCTCCTCGGTGGGAGGCTCGAACGTGGGCGTCTGCGAGGGTTCCTGCGACGGCTCCGGCGTCGCGGAGGACACCGACGGCCAGGGTGTGGAGACGTCGGACGGCGTACCGGAGGACTCCGCGCTCAGGCGGCTCTCCCCGTCCAGGCGCTTGACCGCCGAGACCAGGGCCACCGCCCCGAGGACGACGAGCACCACGCCGATCACCCCGGCGCCGGCCCCCAGGCCGAACTTCATCCCCGTGCTGAGTCCGGCGGCGGGCCGCGGCGCCATGCCGGGGCCGGGAGGACCCGGCGGCGGCGGTCCCGGAACGGGCGGCGGTACGAGAGTGGGCGCGGTCGAGGCCGACCCGGCCGCCTGCCGCAACTCCCCGGCCCAGCGACCCGGAAGCGGCCGCTGGTCCGGCGGCCCGTGGAGGCCCGCCGCCGCGAGGGCGGCCAGCGCCGGGCTGACGGCGGCCAGCCGGCCGGGGTCGGCGGAGGTCTGGTCGCGGGCGAAGACCCGGACGGCCAGCAGCGCGAACTTGTAGGCGTCGCCGTACGGCGTGCCCTTCGGCTCGTCGGCGGGCAGCTGCCAGTCGGGCGTCTCCACCTGCGGTAACGCCTCCGCGCCGGCCAGCCGCATCGCGTCGCAGTCGATGAGGAAGCACTCCGGGGAGCCCTCCGTGGCGAACAGCAGGTTCTTGGGCGACAGGTCGCCGACGACGATGTCCATCGTGTGCAGGCGGGCCAGCGTGTCGGCGACGTCGGCCAGCACGAGCAGGCGGTCGCGGTCGCTGACGCGCAGGCCGACGCCGCCGACGTAGGCGTCGTCGTTGAGCAGGAACTCCATCGTGGCCGGCCTGCGTACGCTTCCCGACAACGTCCGCAGGTCGAAGGAGAAGCGGTGGGGCACCGAGCGCATGAGGAAGCCGGTGACCTCGCCCTCGGACTCGACGACCTCGGCGGGCCAGGCGGTCTTGTCGCACAACCAGGCCGCGTCCCAGCCCGGGAGCCGGCCGATCAGCCCGGCCATCGCGGTGAGGGCGGCGACGTCGAGGTGAGGCAGGACGCCGGGGTCGTACTCCTTGTAGGCGACGTCCCACTGGCCGTTGATCCGGCGGCCGGGCACCTCGTGGACCGTCCCCTGGCCGCCCTGCCCGAGCCGCCGGCCGAGGGTGAGGGCGGCCCGGTCCGTACGGCTCACCGGGTCTCGTTCCGCGGCCACAGGGCCAGCAGGGTGCGGTCGTCGTCGAAGGTCTCGCGGGAGAAGTCGAGCAGGTGCGCCAGCCACGACGCGGACGGCGGCGCGGCCAGGTGCTCGGCGAACAGCGCGCCGACCCGGCCGTCCCCGTCGCCGAGCGGGTCGCCGAACCCGTCGGTGCCCACCAGCAGCACCTGGCCCGGCGCGAGCGCGCCCGACCACCGCTCCGGCCGTTCCGGCACCCTGGGCAGGGCGGTGACCGAGGTGGGGACCACGTCCCCTTCCGTCTTCGGGACGAACAGCGGGCGGTACCGGGGCCCGGCCGGGTCGAGCGTCCAGGCGCCCGAATCGCCGACCCGGATCAGGGAGACCTCGACGCCGTGCGGGCCGGGGCGGGCCGTGCCGGTGACGAGCGTGGTGGCGAGCAGGTCCTCGACCTGGGACACGTCCGGTTCGCGCCGGAGCATCGCGGCCGCCTGCCGGTGCAGGGTCTCGGCCGCGTACCGCAGGACCGCGGCCAGGTCGGGCGCCGGACGGCCCTCGTCGAGCTGCGCGTGGAGCGCCCACACCGCCGCCCGGGACGCCTCGGACGCCCCGACCGTCGAGGCCGACGCGCCGGACAGCCCGTCGGCCACGGCGAACGCCACGGTGCCGGTGGCCTCGTGGACCACGGCGCAGGTGGCGTCCTGGCGGGGCTGGCGGTAGTAGCGGTGGCGCTCGCCCCGTACGGAGGCCGACCGCAGCGTCACCTCAGGGGTGGACCACCCGTCGCACTCGGTGTCGGGGCACGTGCCCCCGAGCGGGCGCGGCGGCGCCGGTTCGAACTCCGGGCCGGGCACGCCGACGACGACCCGATCCCATGCGCGGGTCCCGCCCGTCTGCTCCGGTGTCTGCCGCACGTCCCCTCCCGTGTCCGGGCCCGTCCTCAAACCTCGTCGATCGCCAGCCGGAACTGGTCGGGCCGGTTGACCACGAGCTGTGGGGCGCCGTCGGCCATGGCCCGGCCGGAGGCGACCAGGCTGGCCGTCAGCGCGTGGAAGAACTCCGCGATCGCCGTGCCGATGTCGGCGCTGGGCAGCGCCACGAAGGCGAACTCGCGGCGGGTGGCCACCTGCAACATCGTCTCGGCCCGCGCCTCGCCGACGCCGCAGGCGATGATGTTGGGCGCGACGGGCAGCGTCTCCCGGTCGACGAGCCGCTGGTGGGGCCCTTGCCAGTGGCGGCCGTCGGTGGGCTGGCCGTCGCTGAGGAAGAACACCACCGGGCGGTGCACCTTGTAGCCGTCGTTCTTGAGCATCCGTACGTCATGGGGGATGCGGCCGAGCAGGTCGGCGAAGACCGCGCCGTAATTGGTGGCGCCGCGGACGGCGAGCTGCGGCAGCCGGTCGACCATGCGCATGTCGCTGAGCCCCTGGCGCTCCCGTACGTCGTCGGAGAAGCCGAGGATCGCCAGGCGCACCTTCGCCGCGATCATCGGCTCCGCGCGTAACCCGTTGCAGAGCGAGGCCAGACCGCCGGACAGGTCGTGGTGGTACGGGCCCATCGACGCGGACTCGTCCGCCGCCACGTAGGCGGGCAGCAGGACTCCTCTGGTCTCGGCCATCGTGCGCCCCACCGCCCCTTCGAGCCCGCCCTTTTTCGGAGGATATCAGCATCCATATGATGAAGATCAAGGATCTGTGAACCGGGATCTCCCGGTGCGTGAGGCATACCGTGGCGTTATGGAAAAGTGTGAGCTGTTCGCCTGACGACTCTGGGTGACAACTTTAATCAAGCCCAGGCCAAACGGGCTCCTTGATCCCCACACCCCCGGGGACATGTGAGAGGAGTCACCCAGAGTGAACAGCACGTTCAAGTCGGGCACGATCGCCGCGCTGGCCGCCGCGGCCCTGACGACCGCCTCGATGACGGGCGCCGCCGGCGCCGCGTCGGCGGCTCGCTTATCCACCGCGGCGGCCACCGTCGCGAAGGCCGATCCCCCGGCATTCGCCCCCGCGGACCCCAAGTCGCGCGACCGCGCGAAACTGAACGCCGACGCGGCACTCGCCGCCGGCGCCGGACGCCTTCACAAGGGCTCCGGCGACGCCTTCACTCTGTCGGCCAACACCGCCGGAACCTACGGCCTGCAATATCTGACCTACGAGCGCACCTACAAGGGCCTGCCCGTCTTCGGCGGCGAGGTCGTCGTCGGCACCGACCGGGCCGGACAGGTGATCCAGCAGGTGGTCACCGGCCAGACCGCGCAGATCAAGGTCGCCACGAAGCCGTCCACGACGGCCGCGCAGGCGGCGGCGACCGCCCGGGCCCTGCTGCCCGACGTGGACGACGCGACCTCGGCGAAGCTGGTCGTGCACGCCACCACCGCCACCCCCAAGCTGGCCTGGCGGCTCCAGGTCAGCGGGCGGACCGCCACCGGCAGGCCCAGCATCCTCGACGTGTTCGTGGACGCGCGGACCGGCTCGGTGATCGACAAGTTCGACAAGGTGCGCGAGGGCACCGGCCGCAGCTACTACAACGGCACGGTGACGATCGACACCAGCGGCTCCAGCGGCTCGTTCCGGATGGTGGACAGCACCAGGCCGGGGCTCCAGTGCGGCGGCCAGAACGGCTCGGCGTACACCAAGAGCACCGACTCGTGGGGCAACGGGTCGGGCACCGACCTGGAGACGGCCTGCGTGGACGCCCTGTACGCCGCCCAGCGCGAGTGGGACATGCTGCGTGACTGGCTGGGCCGCAACGGCCACAGCGGCACCGGCAGGTCCTTCCCCATCCGGGTCGGCCTCAGCGACGTCAACGCCTTCTGGAACGGCTCGTACACCACCTTCGGCCACAACCAGGCGGGCAACCAGCAGGCCACCCCGATGGACGTCGTCGGCCACGAGTTCGGCCACTCCGTCTTCACCAACACCCCGGGCGGCGACACCGGCAACAACGAGGTCGGCGGCCTGAACGAGTCCACGGGCGACATCTTCGGCGCGCTGACCGAGGCCTTCGCCAACAACCCGAACGACCCGCCGGACTACGAGGTGGGTGAAGAGGTCAACCTCGTCGGGAGCGGCCCGATCCGGTACATGTACAACCCGTCCCAGGTCGGCGACCCCAACTGCTACAGCTCCACGATCCCCAACACCGAGGTGCACAAGGCGGCCGGGCCGCAGAACCACTGGTTCTACCTGCTGGCCGAGGGCAACAACCCCGGCGGCGGCAAGCCGAGCAGCCCGATCTGCCAGGGCGGACCGGCATCGGTGACCGGCATCGGCATCCAGAAGGCCGGCAAGATCTTCATGAGCACGCTGCTGGCCAAGACCCAGCCGTGGACCCACGCCAAGGCGCGCGTGGCCTCGCTCAACGCCGCCAAGGCGCTGTTCCCGAACAGCTGCGTCGAGTTCAACGCGGTCAAGGCCGCCTGGGAGGCCGTGAGCGTCCGGGGCACCAGCGACCCGACCTGCGTCGCCAACCCCGACACCTTCTCGCTCCAGGTCAGCCCCGGCTCCGGCGCGGCCGACCCGGGCGGCAGCGCCACGACCACCCTGAGCACGGTGACGACCGGCGGCAACGCCCAGCAGATCCAGCTCCGGACCGGGACGCTCCCGGCCGGCGTGACGGCGAGCTTCAACCCGGCCACCATCCAGTCGGGCCAGTCGTCCACGCTGACCCTCAACGTGGCGGCGAGCGCGGCTCCGGGCGCGTACACCGTCCAGGTGATCGCCCAGGGCACGGCCCAGACGCAGACGCAGAACTACTCGCTCACCGTCAACCGGCCGATCCCCGACCAGTTCTCGGTGGCGCTCAGCCCGGCGTCGGGCTCGGTCGACGCGGGCGCCAGCACCAACTCGACCCTGACCACCACGACCACGAGCGGCAACCCCCAGCAGATCCAGCTCCGGACCGGGACACTCCCGGCCGGCGTGACGGCGAGCTTCAACCCGGCCACCATCCAGTCGGGCCAGTCGTCGGCGCTGACGATCGGCACGGCCGCCAGTGTCCCGGCGGGCACGTACCCGATCCAGGTGACCGCGCAGGGCACGGCCCAGACGCAGACCGCGACCTACACCCTGACTGTCACCCGGCCGGGTGACCCCGACTCCTTCTCCGTCCGGCTCGACCCGGAGGCGGGCACCGCGACGGACGGGGGCACCGCGACCTCCACGGTGAACACGGCGACGACCGGCGGGCAGCCGCAGCAGGTCACGCTGTCGGCCGCCAAGCTGCCGAACGGCGTCACCGTGGCCTTCGACCCAGCCACCGTCCAGTCGGGCCAGTCGTCCAGGCTGACCTTCACCGTGGCCTCGACGACCAAGAACGGCACGTACCCGATCACGGTGACGGCCACGGGCACGTCGCAGACGCAGACCGCCAGCTACGCGCTCACGGTCACGGGCGGCACGTCGACGGGCGACTTCACCGTCGCCGTCAGCCCGTCGTCGGCGACCGGACCGGCGGGCGGGTCGGCGACCACCACGCTGAGCACGCAGGTCACCACCGGCCGGCCTATCCCGCTCACGCTGGCGGCCGACGGCGTCCCGCCGGGCGCGACCGTGACGTTCAGCCCGTCGTCCATCAACTCGGGCGAGTCGTCCACGGTGACGGTCGCCACGTCGTCCACCACGCCGGCGCAGACGTACACGATCACCCTCAACGCGAACGGCGCCGTCAGCCACGGCACCTCGTTCTCGCTGACGGTGAACGGTGGCGGCGGCGGGGACGAATGGCAGGAGTGGCACAGCTACAACGTCGGCGACGAGGTCACCTACCAGGGTGCCCGCTACCGCTGCGTGATCGCCCACACCTCGCAGCCGGACTGGACGCCCAACATCGTGCCGGCTCTGTGGCAGCCGATCGGATGACGATCCGGCCGCTGCCCCGTAATCCCGGGGGGTAAGTGAGGGCCGGGGCGGAGGGGGTCCATCGGACCCCCTCCGTACTGGCCGTATCGGCCCCCCGGACCGGTCCCGCCCGGCGAGCGCGGCGGGCCGGTCATAACTTTCGCCGCGTTCCCGGCGTCCAACAAGACATGAGACGCTTCACCACCGCCACGATCGTGGCCGGGCTGCTGCTGGCGGGCGGGGCCGCGCCGGCGCTGGCCGGCGAGTCCGCCGCCGCCCCCCGCTGCACGGCCGCCCAGCTCCAGGTACGCCTGGGCGCGGTCGACGCCGGCGCCGGCAACCGGAACGCGCCGCTGGTGTTCACCAACCGCTCGCGCACCGCCTGCACGCTCTACGGCCATCCCGGCCTGATCATGATCGACAAGCAGGGCGACACCCTCCGCACCCGCGTCCGCCGGACCACCGGCCCCAAGCGCCAGGTGACGGTCAAACCGGGCGCCACCGCCCGTACGTCGCTCCACTGGACGGTCATCGAGACCGGCGACGAGAAGAACTGCCCGAGCCCGTCCCGCCTGCTGGTCATCCCGCCGGACGAGCAGTCGTACGTGAACGTGCCGTTCGCGGCCGGCCCGGTCTGCGACGGCGGGCGGCTCGACGTCACCCCGCTGACCTGAACCCCGGGCGGGGCGGTCAGAGCAGCCTGTTGACCACGACCGTCAACACGATCGACAACAACAGCGAGATCAGGATCATCACCAGGCAGCCCGCCCAGCCGCCCAGCGGTCGCACCTCCCAGTCCCCGAACCTCATCCCGTGTCCCTACCCGGACCGGACGGGTTCGTGCGCGGGCCGGCCGCGACCGCTTCGGAGCTCTGAAGTCCGGGTACAGGCCTTAAGCTGGAGGAACCGCAAGGCCCGTGAACGGAGAGCCATCCGCGAATGAGAAAGCGCACGTTGCGGATCCCCGCCACCGCCGCCGCCCTCCAGGAGGCCGTCGAGCAGGCGGCGGCGGGAGAGGTCGTCCTGCTGGAGGACTCCGGCCGTCTGGTGGCCGCCGTCGTTCCCTTCGAGGTGGCCGCCGCCGGTGTCGACGCGCTCCATGAGGCCGGCGACGCCGCCGACCGCCTGCGGGGCCTGCGGCTGATCGCGGAGCTCGGCGCCGGCATGGAGACGACGCGGCTCAGCGACCTGCGCCGCGAGCTCGCGTCATGAAGGGCTATCACGAGATCCAGCTCGCGTCGCCCGCCGTACGCGAGCTGCGTTCCCTGCACGCCTGCGACCCGACGGCCGCCGCGTTCGTCCTCGACTGGCTGGAGTACGTGTCCACCGACCTGGAATCGGGCGCGCTGCGGACGCTCGACAAGGAGGCGGGGCTGCTGAAGGCGGAGATGGGCGACTTCGATGCCTTGTGCTGGATACGTCCCGAGGAGATGAGCCTCGTGGTCCTCACCGTCTCAAGGCGTCGTCACCCAGCGTGAGGCCGCGTCCTCGTTCGCCCGGTCGGCGAAGTCGAGGACGTCCCGCAGCCGCCGCACTCCGGCCGGCTCGGCGTAGATGTAGGGGCACATGTCCGACCGCGTCATCTTCGACCGCTGGTAGAGCGAGAAGTCGCACCACGTGTAGTCGTGCCGGGTGAGCTGCTCGATCACCTCCGCCCTTATGCCCTCGCCGTACATGGAGTCGTGCATCTCGATCAGGAGGGCCGGCCGGTGGCGGGCGATCGTCTCGTACGCGCCCGCCAGCGCCTTTCCCTCGTGCCCCTCGACGTCCATCTTGACGAGCCCGATCCGTTCCGGCGAGCGGGCCGCCACGTCGTCGATCGGCAGGGCGTGCACCTCGCCGAGGAAGGCGCCGTACCCGTCCTGGCCGGAGTGGAGCATGGAGGTGTCGCAGTCGGCGGGGACGGTCGCCGGCTCGCCGGGAGCCAGCGTGCGCGTGCAGGGGCCCGCGGTGACGTCGTAGGGATCCCAGAGCCGCAGCCGCGCCCGGGACGCGTGCGCGGCCACGGGGTGGACGTCGACGTTGCCGACGTCGTTGAGCCGCAGGTTCAGGGTCAGGCCGTGCAGGGCGACCGGGTTCGGCTCGATGGCGATGACCTTCGTGAAGTCCCTGGCCATGCGGAGGGCGTAGTGGCCGACGTGGGCGCCGACGTCGAGGAACGCGGAACCCGGCGCGGCGAAGGACCGCATGAGCCGCCAGATGTCCTGCTCGTGCGGCCCCGGTCCGACCCGGTCACCGCTGGACGGCCTGAGCGCCCAGGTGAATCCGTCGCGGCGCAGGAGGGCGGGTGTTGTCGACATCGGAGCTCCCGGGGAAGTGTGCCGCGCTCACCGGCTCGTGATCGATCTCGCGTCGGAGGAGATCCAGTTCCGGTGCGGGTAGAAGTTCCTGAGGTCCCGCATGCGTGCGGAGTCCGCGAAGAACACGAACTCGATGTTGGCGCGCCGCAGCACGCTGGTCTTCGTCTCCTCGCCCATCATGCCCCCGACCAGCGGCACCGCGTTGATCGCCACCTCGGTGAGCGTGGACAGGCCGCTCACCGCGAACCGTTCGGCGACCTTGGCGAGCCGGGGCATCTTCCCGCGCAGGAAGATGCCGAGGCGCGTGGGCCGGACGGTCAGGTGGGGCCGCGTCGCCCGGATGTGGTCGCAGACACGCTGCCAGTAGTCGGCGGCGCAGTCGGCCAGGGCCGCGGCCAGCGCGTCGTCCACGTCGCGGGCGTCGGAGACCTCCAGGTAGGACTGGATCTCGAACAGCTCCCTGGCCTGTTCGCGCAGCTCGACGATCTCCTCGAAGCGGAGCATGGCGAGCAGGTCGGGCGGCGGGCCCTCGACCATGCGGTAGGCCGTCTCGACGAGCTCCTCCGGGTCGAGGCGAGCACCTGGCTGCCCGCGCTCGAGCCGCCCGTCGGTGAGGACGGCCTCGGCGAGCCCTGTGCCGTCCTCGGAGTTCCAGTCGGATCCCATGATCCTCGCGTTGAACGCGCGTGCGTGCGCGGTCTCGTCGAAGAGGCCGTGGATCTGGATCAGTTCGCTGCTGACCGGCAGCCCGGATTCGTGGAGCAGGGCGAAGATCGGCGTGTGCGAGAAGCGTGGCCTGGCCAGGATCTCGTCGTACCGTCTTCGCAGCTCGATCGGCTGTGCCGACAGCAGGGCGGTCAGCACCGAGTCGGGCGAGTTCGCCGCGTCGCGGACCTGCCGCATGAAGTCGTCCTTGGCGCTGACGTAGTCGTAGCGGACGACGACGGGACCGTCGCCGGTGAGAATCCCGTCGAGCTCCTCGATCATCTCGTTGCGGGCGACCGAGATCGGCGAGATGACCCAGCCCTTGCCGTCCGGGCTGTTCCGCTTCCAGCTCTCCAGCACCTCGGCCAGGGAGTCGCACGCATCGAGGCGGTCCTCCCGGTAGAGGTAGTTGTGGGAACGCAGCCCGACCGCCACGACCCCCGCCGCGATGAGGTGCCTGAGCAGCCGGTAGAAGTTGTTCTCCCGCAGGTCGGACCTGCTGAAGTCGCCCACGACCCGGGGGTTGTCCACGAGCTGCGTGTCGTGGACGTAGACCCGCTCGTTGAACAGCGCCCCGAACACCAGCAGGGCCCGCAACTGCATGGTGGAGCTGATTCCAGCCCAGATCGGTTCGAGAGCGGCGAACTGGGACGTGGCGCGCATGGCGTCGATGGAGCGGGGGTCATCGCGCTTCATCTCTCCGAGATACCACCCTTCAGCGGCCACCACAGCTAAGACAAGCACAGCCGGGTACCGCAGGGAAGGTCGTCGCCGAGAGTGGGCCACGTCGCGGGACCGTCCTGGGACGGACGTGGGACGGACGTGGGACGGACGTGGGAGAGGTCCTGTCAGAGGTCGGCGAGAAAGTCGAGGGCCACGGCCCAGGCGCGTTCGGCGGCCTCGGCGTCGTGGTCGGGCAGGTCGGGGTCGGTGAACAGGTGGCCGACGCCCGGGTAGCGGAAGACCTCCACGTCGGCCCGTGCCCGGCGCATCCGCAGGTACCAGGCGTTCAGCCAGTCGGCGGGCTCGTAGAAGTCGGGGTCGGCCACGTGGAGCTGGACCGGCAGGTCGTCGGCGGAGACGTCCTCGGCCATGTCGGAGGTGCCGTGCATGAGCAGCAGGCCCCGGGCGCGCTCGTCGCCGAGGGCGAGGTTCTGGGCGACGGCGGCGCCGAGCGAGAAGCCGGCGTAGACCAGGCCGTCGGCGGACAGCGGGGCGGCCGCGGCTATGGCCCGCCGCAGCAGTTCCTCGCGGCCGATCTCCTCCTTGATGGCGATCCCGGCTTCGGGCGTGTCCACGACGCGGCCGTCGTACAGGTCGGGGACGTGCACCTCGTGCCCCGCCGCACGGAGCCGGTCGGCGGCCTGGTGGACGGCGGGCCGCAGGCCGTACATCGAGTGGAGGAGGAGGATCCGCGCCATACGCGCAGCTTAGCGACCTCGCCACGGCTCCCGCGCCCATCACCCGCCCGCCACGACTCCCGCCCTCAGCCACCCCGTTGCCCGGCAGCCCGGCGAACGGCGAGCCCCGATCCGGGGCCGTCGGACCGGGGCCGTCGGAGTCGTCGGCCCCGGGGCGGGCGCCGGGTTGGGTCAGTCCGCCGATCTGCGCTTGCGGTAGGCGCGTTGTTGGCAGGCTCGTGAGCAGTAGACGCGGGGGCGGCCCGAGGGGGCGGTTTCCAGTGGTGTGCCGCACTCGGGGCATCTTTCGTCACGACTTTCGTCACGCCCCCGGATCAGCACCTCGACGCCGTCCAGGAGGCGGCGCAGGCCGAACGTGAAGGAGTCCTCCGGCTCGTCCCAGCCGCCCGTCTCCCACAGGCGCGAGAGGGCGGGATAGCGGTCGAGGCGTTCGTACAGGGAGTCGCGGGCGCCCCACCACTCCTGCTCGGACACGCCGCTGCGGCCTTCCTCGCGCCGGGTCTCGGCCCGGAGCAGCGCCTCGGCGTCCACGAACCGGCCGAGCAGGCCGACCACCGCGACCACCTCGGACGGCCGCAGCGCGGTGCCGGTCAGCGCGCCGAGCATGTGGTCGTAGTGGGCGACCGCGTTCGGGCCCGGCAGGTGGCGGGAGCCGCGCACCTCGGCCAGCCACGGGTGGCGCATGCGGAGCTCCCACGCCCGCCAGGCCGCCTCCTCCAGCCGCCCCCGCCAGCCACCGCCGGCGTCCGGGGCGGCGTCCGGGGCGGTGGCGAGGGCTTCGCCCAGCACTTCGTCGCGCATCAGGTCCACGAGCTGGTCGCGGCCGGGTACGTGGCGGTAGAGGGACATGGTCGTGAAGCCCAGCCGGTCGGCGACCTTGCGCATCGACAACCCTTCCAGGCCCTCGGCGTCGGCCAGCTCGACCGCGGCCCGCACGATCCGGCCCAGGCTGAGGCCGGGCCGCGGCTCCCGTTCCGCGTCCCGCCACAGCAGCTCGATCCCGTGGTCCGGGTCCCCCGCCACACCTCGCGCCATTGGCACCTCCCTCGTTTATGGTGTATTACTCCGTGTACGCCATAAACAGCAAAGGGGATACCTGTGTTCCACTTCCATGTCGCACCCGGCGGGGACGACTCCTGGCCCGGCTCCCTCGAACGCCCCTTCGCCACCCTCGAACGCGCCCGCGAGGCCGCTCGTGAGGCCGCCGGGGAGTCCGGCGGGGAGTCCGTCGTCCACCTCAGGGGCGGCGTCCACGTGCTGGGCGAGCCTCTGGAGCTCACCGAGGCCGACTCGGGCACCGTCTACCAGGCGTACGGCCACGGCACCCCCGACCAGGAGGACGCCGTCCTGAGCGGCGGCCGGACGATCACCGGCTGGCAGGTGAGCGACGGCGTCTGGCTGGCCGACGTCGGCGACCTGGAGACCCGCCAGCTCTACGTGGACGGCCGCCGCGCCGCCCGGGCCGGGCTCGAGGGGCTGCCCGGTTCGTCCCCGGCCGCGACCGCCACCGGCTACGTCACCGACAGCGCCGCGCCGCTGGCCTGGACCAGCCCGCGCGACGTGGAGTTCGTCCACCGCGGCGTGTACCCGTGGACCGAGTGCCGCCTGCCCGTCGCGGACGTCGCCCAAGACGGCGACCGGACCGTGATCACCATGGCGACGCCCGCCTTCGGATGGGCCGCCGAGCTGTACAACTCCACCTGGGAGGGCACCACCTCCGCCGGGCCCGGCCTGCCCACCAGGATCGAGAACGACCCGAGCTTCCTGCGCGAGCCGGGCACGTTCGTGCTCGACCGCTCACGGCCGGGCCGTCACGTGCTGCGCTACCTGCCCCTTCCCGGCGAGGACCCGGCGCGTACGCGGGTGGTCGCCCCGGCGCTGGAGACCCTGGTACGCGGGTCCGGCGCGCGGCGGGTGACCTTCCGCGGGCTGACGTTCGCCGAGGCGACCTGGTTGCGCCCGAGCCGTCCCGAGGGCTTCGTGCACTATCACGGCAGCGGCTTCTACGAGGGCGGCGGCGTCGGCGTGGCGGAGCTGGGCGAGGGGGCGTCCGTGACGTATCCCACGGCTTCCGTGACGATTCCCGCCTGCGTCACGTTCGACGACTGCTCGGACGTGGTGATCGAGGGGTGCCGGTTCACCAGGCTGGGGGCGTTCGGGCTGGGGGTGTCCGGCGGCGAGGGGCACGTCGTGCGCGGCTGCGACTTCGACACGCTCTCGGCGGGGGCCGTCGTGGTGACGGGCAGCCGGGGCACGGCGATCGAGGACAACCTGGTGCGCGGCGTCGGGCTCGAATATCCGGGATCGCCGGGGATCGCGGTGATGGGGACGTCCGGGTGTGTCATCGCGCACAACGAGGTCAGGGACGTGCCGCACTGCGGGATCACCGCCGGGCCCGGCGATGGCACCCGGATCGTACGCAACCGGACCGTCGACACCATGCAGGTGCTGGCCGACGGCGGCGGCGTGTACGTGTCGGGGCCGCAGGGCGGTTCCCACGACGACGGGGCGCTGGTGCTGGGCAACGTCATCGAGGACACCCGCACGCCGTACAACTTCGGGCTCTACACCGACTACGGCGCCTCCTGGGTGCGGGTGGAGGAGAACGTCGTCGCGCGCGCCGACAACACGGCGGTGCTGCACGTGGGCCCGCCGCTGGAGAACGTCGTCTACCGGGGCAACTTCTGGGACGCCGACCCGCTCGGCGACGACGCCCCGCCGCCCGGGGTCACGTACGAGGAGAACCGCACCATCAAGGACGCGCAGGAACTGAGCGCCGCGACCGCCGCCGTCCGCGCCCAGGCGGGTCCGCGCCGCGCCCTCTGACGGACGGACGCCCGAGCCGGGATCAGTCGTCCCGGCCGGGCCGGTCGCGGGCGATGAGCAGCTCGATCAGCAGACGGACCGGCAGCCCCGCCTCGGTCGGATGGCGGAACTGCCGGTCGAGGTCGAGGCTGTAGCGGTTGCGGCGGCCGATCCGCTCCCGGGTCAGGTAGCCGTCGTGGTAGAGGTCGGAGACGATGTTCTGCACCGCGCGCTCGGTGATGCCGATGCTGGCGGCGATGTCACGCAGCCGTACGTCGGGATCGCGGGCGATCTCCACCAGCACGCGGGCGTGATGGGTCAGGAACGTCCAGGTCGCCGGATGGTCATCAGATGCGGGCACGGTCTTCGGCGCCTTCTCTGCCTGGGCGTCCCGGACCCGCGGGGCGGCGGACAATCGTCACGTGAAGATCCTATGACGAAAACTCTTTCCTGTAACCCGCTTCGCCCCTAACCTTGGATCTGAGGCGGCTCGATGCCGTCCCGACCGGCCAGGCCCACTTGGGGATCACCGATGTCCGTCACCCAGACGTACCTTGCCGTCGCGCCGAGCGCCACGTCCAGGCCGCCATGTCGCTGCTCGACATGACCTGCCGGCCGGTCCGGGGTGGCGTCCTGGTCACGGTCTCCGGAGAGCTCGACGCCACCAACACCCACCGCCTGGCGTCCACCATCCGCGACGCCCACCGGCCCGGCCACTCCCTGATCCTCGACCTGAGCGGGCTGGCCTTCATGGACAGCAGCGGCCTGCACGTCCTGTTGCGCGCCCACGACGACGTCCGCGACCAGGGCGGGACCCTGCACCTGGCCGCCGTACGGGACATCCCGGCCCGGATCCTGCAGATCACGGGGGTGTGGGACGCGCTGAACATCCACGCCGACGTGGACGAAGCCGTCATGGCGGTCCGGGACGCCCAGGCCGACCGGCGTTCGGACGACGCGGAGCGGTTGTGATGCACCTGGCCAGCAGCCACCTGCCGGGGATCACACTGGTCACGATCGCCGGCGAGGTGGACGCCGCCTCCTCCGGCCACCTGGAGACCTACCTCGACCGGGTTCGCCGCGGCCTGGACGAGCACCTGATCATCGACGTGAGCCGGCTGGCGTTCCTGGACAGCTCCGGCCTGTCCGTCCTGCTCGCCGCCGCCACGCTGGCCCGTGCCCATGGCGCGGACGTGCATCTGGCGGGGCTGCGGCCTTCGGTGGCGCGGCTGCTGCAGATCACCGGCACCGTGGAGCTCGTGCGGATCCACGGTCATGTGAGGCAGGCGGTCGCCGCGGTGGAGGCCCGCCGGGACCCTGCGGCGTTCGGCCGCGCCGAGCCCCCCGAGGCCGTCTGACGGCCCACGTCGTCACGGGAGGCCGGCCTGTCATGACAGGCCGGTCGTCATGACAGGCCGGTCGTCACCTTCGGCCGCCGAACTGCCAGTCGTGCACCTCGACGGCGGCGTACCGGTCCGTGGTCAGGACGGCGCGCGCCGCGTCGGGGTCCGGCGCGCGGACCAGCGCCGCCGTACCGAGCCAGGCGGCGCCGTCGTCGGACAGCAGCGGCCCGTACGCGATCAGCTCGTCCCCGCCGGCCGGCGGGACGAGGTCGGCGGGCTGCCCGGCGGCCAGGCCCAGCACCAGGTACCGGTTGCCGCCCTTGCGTCCGCCGGGGAACTCCCACATGGTGCGGCCCAGCACGTTGCGCCACCGGCGCAACATCACGTCCCGGTAGACCCCGGCCTGGTAGTTGGGCTCGTCGAAGACGAACGCCCGCGCGGTGGCGAGGTCCGGCAGGTCGACGATGTGCACGCTGCCGGTGGCCGTGCCGTCATCATCGCCGCCGTCGCGGTCGAACGTCGGGCCGCGGGCGATCAGCTCCGCCTCGAACCGGTCCATGTAGGCCCAGTGGGCCTCGCCCAGCTCGGTACGCAGCGCCCCGGAGCCGGGCCGGTCACGGTGATAGCAGAAGAACTCCATGCCGTGAGTACCTACCACGAACAGCCGTGTCCCGCGCCGTCCCTCAGGGCAGCAGGCCCTCGACGAGGCCGGCCGCGCGGACGGTGCCCCCCTCGGCCCGTGCCTCGGCCTGGAGGCGCGCCAGGCGGCGGGCCACCTCCGGGTCGGCGGTCAGCTCGGCCAGGGCGGCGCGCAGGGGCTCGGCCGTCGCGTCGGCGGTGTCGAGGCGGCGGGCCATGCCCAGCTCCACCAGCCGGTCGGCGTTGGCGAACTGCTCGGCGGCCTGCGGTACGGCGATCATCGGCACCCCGGCCAGCAGGCCCTCGCAGCAGCCGCCCATGCCGGCGTGGGTGACGAACGCGTCGGCCTGGTCGAGGATCGCCCGCTGCGGCACCCAGGAGCGCACCTCGACGTTGGACGGGATCTCGCCCAGCTCCGCCACCTCGGTGTACTTGCCGATCTGCAGGACGACGTGCCAGCCGGGCAGGTCACCGAAGGCCGCCAGGCACTGGCGGTAGAACTCCGGCTGCCGCGTGTACGCCGACCCCAGGGACACCAGCAGGACCTTCTCCGCCCCGGCGGGACGGGTCCAGCCGCCCTGCGGCCCGCGCGGGTCGTGGCAGGGGCCGACGAAGGTCACGACGGCGGTGTCGACCTGGTCGGCGTGCGGTTGCATGGCCCGCGGGATCAGGGCCAGCGCCCGCGGCGGCAGGCCGGAGAAGGCGTCCACGTCGGTGGTGGCGGCCCCGGAGTCCGTGAGCCAGCGGGCGAACCTGTCCCGGTAGGCGTCGGCCCCCGGCAGTTGCCACAGCTGCGCCGCCACCTCCTCGTGGTAGCCCTTCCAGGCCACGAACGTCGGTGACAGTTGCAGCAGCGGGCGGCCCTGCGTCTCGGCCAGGGCCCGCGCGGCGTAGGCCCCGATGTCGTACAGGTAGAGGTCGGCGGGGTCGTCGTCGTAGGCGGCGCGCAACTGCGGGAGGGCCTGCACGGCGTCGTCGAGGAAGAGGCTCATCGCCGCGATGGGGTCGTCGGGCCAGTTGTTGTCGGCGACCGGCAACGTGGACGTGCACGGGACCAGCTCGGCGCCGGTGCCCGTGATCAGGTCGCCGACCGCCGGGTCGTTGGCGTACGTCACCCGGTGGCCGCGGCCCACCAGCTCGCGGACGATCTCAAGGCTCGGCAGGACGTGGCTCACGGCGGGGATGCCGATCATGGCGATGTGGGCGCGGCGGGACATGGTGGATCACTCGTTTCAGGTCTGACGGCGGAACGGGCGCGGGCGGCGCGTCACGCGCCCGGGGCGGCGGCCTCCAGGTCGGCGACGCTGCCCGACATGATCGTGCGCACGTGTTCGGTGATGTGCTCGGCGGGCCAGTCCCACCAGGCCACCGCGAGCAGCCGGGCGACGTCCTCCTTGCTGTGGCGCAGGCGGATCAGGCGGGCCGGGTTGCCGCCGACGATCCCGTAGTCGGGCACGTCGGAGGTGACGACGGACCCGGCGCCGATGATCGCGCCGTGCCCGATCCGTACGCCGGGCATGACCGTCGCGCCGTAGCCGAACCAGACGTCGTTGCCGACGACGGTGTCACCGCGGTTGGGCAGGCCGGTGAGCAGGTCGAAGTGCTCGGCCCAGGAGCCGCCCATGGTGGGGAAGGGGAAGGTCGAGGGGCCGTCCATGCGGTGGTTGGCGCCGTTCATGATGAACCGCACCCCGGTGCCCAGGGCGCAGAACCTGCCGATGACCAGCTTCTCCGGGCCGTAGTGGTAGAGCACGTTGCGGGTCTCGAACGCGGTCGGATCGTCCGGGTCGTCGTAGTAGGAGTACTCCCCCACCTCGATCAGCGGGGACGTGACCAGCGGCCGGAGCAGCACGACCCGCGGCTGGCCGGGCATGGGGTGCACGACGGTGGGGTCGGCGGGGACGTGGGCGTTCATGGAGCGTTTCCCTTCGTGAACCGCCGTTAATGCGACAACTTCTACATTAAGATGGTGTCATGATGCTGTCCGCGTAGCAAACCGGAAAGGGAGCCATGACGTCCGCGAGTCCGTCGCCGGCCCGGCGCAGCCGCCCGGGTGGCCGTACCGGTCGCATTCGAGCGCAAGTTCTCGACGCGGTCCGCGCCGAGCTCGCGGAGCACGGCTTCGACGGGCTGACCCTCGACGCCGTCGCGGCCCGCGCGGGCGTCCACCGCGCGACGGTCTACCGGCGCTGGCGGGACGTCGGCGGCCTGCTCGCCGACGTCCTGGAGGCGACGGGCGACGACGACTGGCAGCCCGAGGACACCGGTTCCCTGCTCGGCGACCTCTCGGCGCTCAACCACGAGAACCAGGCGGCCCTGACCGAGCAGCCGTCGATGGCGGCGGCGCTGATCGCCGCGTCGTTCCGTTCGGAGGAGGCGGCGCGCGGCGTGCGGCGGCTCTGGGAGGACCGCTACACCCGCTGCGAGGTCATCGTCCGGCGGGCCGTCGAGCGCGGCGAACTCCCGCCGCACACCGACGCGCGACGGCTGCTGGTCGCCGCCGTCGCGCCGCTCTACCACCACCTGGTGTTGTTGCGTACGCCGCCCGACCCGGACCTGCCTGACCAGGCGGCCAGGACGGCCGTGCTCGCCGCGTCCGCGGGCGCGTTCGCCGTCACCGAGCCCCCGCCGGCTGAGGGCCCGCGGTAACCGAGGCCTTTCAGCGTCGGACGTCCTCGGCGGCCGTCCCGCTTCCGCGCAGCCACGTCCGCTCGTCGAGTTCGGACGGTTCCGGCCAGGTCGCCACCGGCAGGCGCGGCAGGCCGTGGAGCGGGGCGACGCAGTCGTTGGCGTCGTCCATCCAGGTCGTGGCCCAGACCAGGTCGCACGGCAGCGCCTTCAGCCGGGGCCCGTGCGCGGGGTCGACCCTGGCCAGGAGCGGGTTCGCGGAGGCCGTACGGAAGGTCGGATGCCCGCCCGGGACCGGGCCGAACGGGATGAGCGGCCCGTCGACGTCGAGGAAGAGCAGCGGGCGCCGGGCGGGACCCGCAGGGCTGGGCGGCGTCGCCGCGCCCGGGGTCACGAGTCCGCCTCCGGGTGTCGCCGCCCCGGTTTGCCGGGCTTGCCGAGTTTGTCAAGTTCGCCAAGTTTGTCGAGTTCGCCGAGCGCCCAGGTGGCCCAGTCGTGGGCGGCCCGGTACTGGCGCAGCCCGTAACCGGCGGCGAGCCAGCCGAACGGGAGCCGTCCGCCGGGTGAGACCGGCGTGTCCACCGCCATCGCCGGGCCGAGCTCGGCGAGCTGCCGCTCGCTGTTGTCGGCGATCTCGCGCAGCACCGTGCGGGCGTCCTCGGGGTCGAGGGCGGACAGCAGGAAGAGCCGCAACACCGGCTCGTTGCGGACCGCGCCGCCCTT
This sequence comes from Nonomuraea sp. WAC 01424, assembly GCF_003947315.1. Lineage (NCBI taxonomy): Bacteria > Bacillati > Actinomycetota > Actinomycetes > Streptosporangiales > Streptosporangiaceae > Nonomuraea > Nonomuraea sp. WAC 01424. Next base: position 35,275 of record NZ_QHHZ01000010.1, on the reverse strand, counting down.
GCGGGGCGCCAGCAGCCACGCGCGCAGCTCGGCGCGCCCCGCGTCGGTGACGCCGTACGCGCGGCGCCCCCGCACCCCCTCGCCGGCGGGCTCGATCAGCCCTTCCTCGGTGAGGCGGGCCAGCTCCGGATAGATCCGGTTGTAACCGGCCTGCCAGGCATAACTTCCCAGCTCGCCCTCGAACGCCTTGGCCAGGTCGTATCCGCTCGCCGGCCCCTCCGAGAGCAGGCCGAGCAGGGCGTATCGCAGTGCCATGCGCTCACCTTACCTCTCCAAATTGACATATCCAGTTGGATAGGTAAAGACTTCGGTGCCTCACGCGACGAAGGAGCTGACATGTCCTACATGGCACCCGTGCCCGATGAGATCGACGCCCACGACCTGCCCGTGTCGGGGGCGCTGCCGCCGGAGCTGACCGGCCGTTACGTCCGCAACGGCCCCAACCCCCTGCCCGGCGAGCGACCGGGCCACTGGTTCAACGGGCACGGCATGCTGCACGGCATACGGCTGCGCGACGGCCGCGCCGAGTGGTACCGCAACCGCTGGGTCCGTACCGGCAGGCTCGCCGGGCTGCCGTACGCGCGGCCCGACGGCGGCCGCGACCTCACGGCGGTGTCGGCGAACACGCACGTGATCGAGCACGCCGGGCGCGTCCTCGCGCTGGTGGAGAACGGGCTGCCGTACCGGATCAGCCCCGACCTGGGCACGGACGGTCCCCTCGACTTCGGCGGGCGGCTGACCACCGCCATGACCGCCCACCCCAAGCAGGATCCGGCGACCGGCGAGCTGCACTTCTTCGGCTACGGCGTACGCCCGCCCTACCTCACCTACCACCGCCTGGACGCCTCGGGAGAGCTGGTGCACAGTCGCGAGGTCGCGGTCCCAGGCGGCACGATGATGCACGACTTCGCCATCACCGAGCACCACGTCGTCTGGCTCGACCTGCCCGTCACCTTCCAGCCCCACCTGGCCGGCCGGACCATGCCGTACCAGTGGGACGACGGCTACGGCGCCCGCCTGGGCGTGATGCGCCACGACCGGCCCGGCGCGCCGGTGCGCTGGTTCGACGTCGAGCCCTGCTACGTCTTCCACGTCGGCAACGCCCACGAGGACGCCTCCGGGCGCATCGTGCTCGACGCCGTCCGCTACGGCCGCGCCGACTTCACGGCCGTCTGGCGCATGGCGGGCGGCAGCGGCGATCCGGCCGCGTCCGCCTCCTTCGAGGGCTCGGCCCGCCTGCACCGCTGGATTCTCGACCCGGCCACCGGCACCGTACGGGAGCAGGCGCTCGACGAGCGCGCCGTGGAGTTCCCGACGCTCGACGACGACCGCGTCGGCCGCGCCGCGCGCTACCTCTACACCAGCGACGACTCCGCGATCGTCAAGTACGACCTCGTCGGCGGCGGCGCCGGCAGCCACCGGCTGGAGCCGGGGACGTACATCGGCGAGGCGGTGTTCGTCCCGGCCGTCCCCGGCCCGCGTGGGGAGGACGACGGCTGGCTCCTGTCCATCACCACCCGGCACGACGGCAGCGCCTCCCGCCTCCTGGTGCTCGACGCCTCGAACCTGGCGGCGGCACCGGTCGCGGCGGTCGACCTGCCCCGCGCCGTCCCGGCGGGCTTCCACGGCTCATGGATCCCGGACGTCGCACGACGCCGCTAGAGGGCGTGGGCGGCGGGCTTGCTGGCGGGCTGGAACCTGAAGGAGATGGCCTCCATGACCGCCTGGTGCTTGGTGTTCTGGAAGGCGGCGATCTTCCAGTCGCCGTCCGCCTGCCGGACCAGCGTGTACGTCTGGATCTTGTGAAGCTTGCCCGGCCTGCCCTTGTAGGTGTCGCCACGGGTGACGACGAGGGCGGTGTCGGGGCCGGCGAGGCGGATGCCGACGGTCTCACTGGCCAGCCTGGTGCCCTTGACGAAACTGTCGAACAGCGCCTGGTGGGCGTCGCCGATCTCCTTGGCGCCGATGTAGAGGGTGCCGACGTACGTGACGTAGGTGGCGTCCGGGGTGAACAGGGCGCCGTAGGCGTCCCCGTCGCCACGGCTCCAGGCGTCGGCGAGCCGGTCGAGCACGGCGGTGATGGCGGCGGCGGCGGCGGCGGCGGCGGGGATGCTGCTCATGTCGTTACCCTTCTTTCGAGCATTTGCTTCTTTGGAGATTTATCTTCTCCGAAGAAGAGGTTAGGAGAAGGGCGTGCCGGTGTCAACGTCCGGCTCCGCCCGGGGCGGCGGGCGGAGGTTCACGTAGGCTTGAGGTCATATGGATGAGCAGTTGACGATCGGCGAGCTGGCCGGACGTACCGGTGTCGCCGCCTCCGCGCTGCGCTACTGGGAAGAGCTCGGTCTGCTTCCGGAGCCGGACCGCGTCTCGGGTCAGCGGCGTTATCCGCCGTCCGCGGCCGGGCTGGTCGGCGCGATCTTGTTGCTGCGCGACGTCGGGTTCACGTTGCGCGAGGTCAAGGCATTCATCGCGGCGCGTACGGCGGCCGGTGACGGCTGGCGGGAGCTCCACCGGCGCAAGGTCGCCGAGCTCGACCAGCTCATCGCGCGGGCCCAGGCGGCGCGTACGGCCATCGCGCACAGCCTGGCCTGCCCGCACGAGGACATCTTCGACTGCTCCACCTTCGCCTGCGTGGTCGAGGCGCGCCTGGCGGGCACGCCCCTGGAAGAGGCCCACAAGCACTGACCCCGGCCGACGCCGCGCGGGTCCGGCACGGTGTCCGCCGGGCGGAGGCGACCCCCGTGAAATCGCCACTTACCGCCTGGATACCCTACCCGTCTATGGTTCAAGGCCATTTGTAAGGAAGGTGCTGTTGACCACGGACCCGCACGGCCTCCTCACCGCCTACACCACCGACGAGCTGCTCCGGCGGCGCAGCGTGAAGTGGCGTGAGTTCCCGCCGGACGTCCTGCCCATGCGCATCGCGGAGATGGACACCCCGCGCGCCGAGCCGGTCGCCGCCGCGCTGACCGCCGCCGTCGAGCGCGGCGACACCGGTTACGTGCTCCCCGGGCGGCTTCCCGAGGCGTACGCGGGCTTCGCCGACCGGCACTACGGCTGGCAGCCCGACGCCGGCGCCATCCGGCTGGTCCCGGATGTCATGTCCGGCATCGTGGAGATCCTCCAGATCGTCTCCGAGCCCGGCGACGGCGTCGTCGTCAACACCCCCGGACACCCGCCGGCCTCGTACTGGATCGACCGCGCCGGCCGCCGGGTGATCCCCAGCCCGCTGGCCTCCGGGCCGGACGGGCACCGGCTCGACCTGGACCGGCTGGAGCACGACTTCGCGTCCGGCGCGCGGGCGTACGTGCTCTGCAACCCGCACAACCCCACCGGCCTGGTTTTCACCCGGGAGGAGCTGACGGCGGTGGCGGCGCTGGCCGAGCGCTACGACGTGCGGGTCGTCACGGACGAGATCCTCGCGCCGCTCACCTACCCCGGCGCGCGGCACGTCCCGTTCCCGTCCCTCGACAACCCGGCCGCGGCGCGGTCCGTCGCGGTCGTCTCGGCCTCCAAGGCGTTCAACATCGCCGGGCTCAAGGCCGCCCTGGTGGTGCCGGGGCCGGCGGCGTACGCCGACGTGGCGGCCGTTCCTCAGGAGGTCAGCGAGGTGGCCGGGCTGATGGGCGTGCTCGCCGCCGAGGCCGCCTTCGCCCACGGCGACGCCTGGCTCGGGAACCTGCTCGCCGCCCTGGACGGCAACCGTCGCCTGCTGGCCGCCCAGCTCGCCGACCAGCTCCCCGGCGTCGGCTACCACCTGCCGCGCGCGGGCTACACGGCCTGGCTCGACTGCCGCGCGCTGGGCCTGGGCGACGACCCCGCGCAGGTGTTCCTGCGGCGGGGCAGGGTCGGCGTGGGGTCGGGGCCGAGGTTCGGGGCGGAGGGGCGCGGGTTCGTCCGGTTCAACTTCGCCACGTCGCCGGACCGGGTCGCCGAGGCCGTCAGCCGCATGGTGACCGCCCGGGACCACGCGGACGCCGGGGTGGACGAGCGGCGCGACTGAGCTCACACCGCGACCGGCCCCGGCGCTGCCGGGGCCGGTGGACGCGGTGGTCAGGGGGTGTCGGGGGTCAGGCGTTCCGGGGTGCCGCAGGTGAAGGCTTCCAGGGCGGCCGGGTCCGGCGTGACGCCGATGCCGGGGCCCTCGGGGACCGCGATGGAGTCGCCGTCCAGGACGACGGGCGCGGTGATGTCCCGCTCGTAGTAGCGGGCCGTCGCCGAGATGTCGCCGGGCAGCGTGAAGCCGGGCAGGCTGGCCAGCGCCAGGTTCGCCATCCGGCCGAGCCCGGTCTCCAGCATCCCGCCGCACCACACCGGCACGTCGGCGGCCAGGGCCAGGTCGTGGATGCGGCGGGCCTCCAGGTAGCCGCCGACCCGGCCGGGCTTGATGTTGACGATGGAACAGGCCCGCGCCCTGATCGCGGCCGTGGCGGCGCGGGCCGAGGTGATCGACTCGTCCAGGCAGATCGGGGTGTCCATCCGGGCGGCGAGGCGGGCGTGCCCGTCCAGGTCGTCGGGGGCGAAGGGCTGCTCCAGCAGGGTCAGGTCGTAGGCGTCGAGGCGGGCCAGATGGCGGGCGTCGGCGGGGGTGTAGGCGGTGTTGGCGTCGGCGGTGAGCATCAGGCCGGCGCCGAACGTCTCGCGTACGACCCGGACCGGCTCCAGGTCCCAGCCGGGTTCGATCTTGAGCTTGATCCGCGCGTAACCGGCGCTGACGTGCCGGTCCACCGTGTCGAGCAGGGCGTCGAGGCCGGTGGCGATGCCGACCGACACGCCCACGCGCACGCTGCGCCGTACGCCGCCCAGGTAGGCGGCCAGCGACAGGCCGCGGGCCTTGAGCACGGCGTCCAGGACGGCGGTCTCGACGGCGGCCTTGGCCATCGGATGCCCGCGCAGGTGCGCCAGCGCGGGCGCGACGCCGGCCGGGTCGAGGCCGGGCAGCGCGAACAGGGCGGGCAGCAGGAAACGGCGGATGAGGTCGGCCGCGCCCTCCAGGTACTCGGGGCTGTAGGTGGGCTCGTCCTCGGCCACGCACTCGCCCCAGCCCTCCTCCCCCTCGGTCCCGCGCACCCGTACCAGCAGCGCCCTGCGCACGGTCTGCGTGCCGAGCGAGGTGCGGAACGGGGTGAGGAGCGGCAGGGCGACCGTGCGCAGCTCGGCTTCGGCGATCCTCATGCCGCACGCTCCAGCACGTACCAGCCGTCCTTGGTGAAGGCGGTGATCCGGTAGCCGCAGGCGAGCGCGCCGCCCAGGGCGGCGCGCTGGGCGGCCCGCCACCGCGCGGCCTCCTCCGGCCGCTCGCGCCGCAGCCGCTCGGCGTCGGCGGGCGTGGCGCAGCGCAGTACGGCCGCGCCGCCCGGCTCGCGCGGCGTCCCGCGCTCGTCGAGGATCACCTCGGCGTCCCCGTCCCCCAGGGGCCCGGTCGCGGTCGCGGCCGGGTGTACCGGCCAGTGAGCGAACAGGCGGTCGGTGACGTCGCCGCCGTTGATGCCGTCGTTCATCGGCCCGTAGAAGTCGGGCACGTACCGCTCGGCCCGCGCGCCGAGCCTGGCCAGGTTGAAGAAGGCGTTGCGGCGTACGAGCGGGTCGAAGGTCCAGGAGATGGAGTTCAGGCCGCGTTCGGCGGCCCACTCGCGCTGGTGCGCCTTGATCGCCTGGCCGATCCCCCGGCCCTGCGCCTCGGGGGCCACGCCCACGACGTGGGAGTGCAGGCTGCCCCCCTCGGCGAGGAACCCGGACGCGGCGGCGACGAGCTCGCCGTCGAGGAAGGCGCCGCCGACGTAACCGCCGGTGTGCGCCAGGGCGCACATGAGGTCGACGGCCACCGGCGGGTCGTCGCCCGCCCTGGTGTTCCAGATGCGGCGCAGCAGCCGGTCGGCGGCCTGGAACTGGGACGTGCCGTGGAGGATGCGGAGTTCGGCCATGGGCACCAGCATTCCGCCGGGCCGCCGCCGGGGCGTTGGCGTGCAAGCCGAACTTCAGCCGCCGCTGTTTGTGCCGGACGCCCGGATCTCGGCCAGCCGGAGCTGAAGGCCCAGGACGAGCCTGACGTCGGGGTCGTCGAGCGGGATCAGCTCGCCGATGCGGCGCAGCCGGTACCTGAGCGTGTTGGGGTGCAGCGACAACGTCTCGGCCGCCCTCGGCACGTCGTAGTGGGCGACCAGCCAGACGCGCAGGCTGTGGACGTAGTCGGTGCCGTGCCCGGCGTCGTGCTCGGCCACCAGCGACAGCGGCTCGCCCGCCGGGGCGGGGCTGGCCCGCATCGAGGCCCCCGCGTCCAGCAGGAACAGTGCCGCTGCCAGCTCCTCGTGCAGGCCGACCTCGCCGCCGCCGAACGGCCCGCACATCGCGCGCAGCGCGTCGTCGGCCTGGCGGGCGCTGGCGGGGGCCTGGGCGACCGTGGGCGCGGTCCTGCCGACGCCGGCCCGCCACCGGCCGCCGAGCCGGTCGGTGATCTGCGTGAGGGTGTCGGCGGTGATGCGCCGCAGCAGCGGCGTGCCGGCCCCGGCGGCGACGACCGCGTACGTCCGGCCGTCCACGGCGCCGACGGCGGCCCTGATGCGGTAGGCGGCGTAGGCGGTGCGCAGGAGGTCGGCGGCGTGCGTGGCGGCGAAGGCGTCGGTACGGCCGCCGACCTCCCGGGTGCCGACCGCCACGACGGTGACCGGTTCCTCCGGGTGCAGGCCGAAGGAGGCGGCCAGCTCGCCGACGTGGCCGACGCCGCGCAGCAGCCAGCCCAGCCACTCGTCCCTGGTCCGGCGGGCCTTGTCGGCGGCCAGGCTGATGCGGGCCAGGTGCGGGGCGGCGGTCCTGGCCGCCTCGGCGAGCACGGCGGGGGCGTCCGGCGCGAGCGGCTCCTCGGCCTGGATGGCCCAGATCGTGCCGAGCGCCTCGCCCCTGGCGCGGACCGCGATCGCCAGTCTCGGCAGGTACTCGCGCGGCTGGTAGCTCCACACGGCCTGCTCGCAGCGCAGGACGGCGGCGTACTCCTCGGCGTTCGTCGGGTGCTCGGGGACGCGCCGGCCGAGGATGCCCTCCCTGCGCAGCTCGTCGATGGGCTGGCCGCCGATCGTGGAGTAGGCGAGCACGCGCATGGCCAGGTCCTCGATGGCCACCGCGCCGCCGACGCGCTGGGCCACCTGGTTGGCCAGCGCGAACAGGTCGCCCGCCTGGACGCCGCCGCCCAGGTCGGCCGCCGGGGCGACGAGCGCGAGCAGGGCGTCGACCAGCGCGTAGAGCTGGCCCCAGGCCAGGCCGGGCGCGGCGGCCAGCAGCGCCACGCCCGCGTCCCGCGCCGCCTCGGTCAGCGCGGCGGCGTTGCCGAGCCCGGCCCGTACGACGACCGCGCTCGCGCCCGCCCCGGCCGCGTCCTCCAGCAGGGACGGCTCCGGCCGGCCGGTGGCCAGCAGCAGCGCCCCGGCGAACGCGGTCATCGGCTCGTCGGAGCCGTGGATGACGGGCGCGCCCACCATGGCCTGGCGGCCGGACGGCAGGCACAGCGCGGTCACCGCCTCCGCGCCGAGGCTGTCGAGCAGCACGCCGAGCGTCACCCGGCCCTGGGCGCTCACGCCTGCCCCCCGCGCAGGAGGCGTCCGTGCCGGCCGCCGGTGAACTCGCCGCCGTCGATCACCATTCGGCCGCCCAGGAGCACGTGGACGACGCCCGCCGGGCGCGTCGCGGGCTCGTCGTAGGTGCCGTCGTGGCGGATGGCCTCGGGGTCGAACACACACACGTCGGCGACCGCTCCCCGCCCCAGCCAGCCCCGGTCGGCCAGGCCGAACTGGGCCGCGGTGGCCGAGCCGGCCTTGCGGATCGCCTCGGCCATCGGCACGATCCCGCGCTCGCGCACGTACGCGCCGAGGAAGGTGGGGAAGGTGCCGTACGTGCGGGGATGGTTCGGGCCGCCGGGCGGGCCGCCGTCGGAGCCGATCGACACGAGGGGATGCCGCATGATCCGCGTCACGTCGTCGTCGTGCATCGTGTGGAAGACGCCGTCGGCGTGCGGGTCGGCGATGAGCAGGTCGCACAGCGCGTCCCAGGGGTCGCGGCCGTCCAGCACGTCGGCGAGCCGGCGGCCGGTCACGGCGGCGGAGGCGTGCCGCAGGAGGTGCACGTCCTCGGGGTGCGCCTCCCGCCACAGTCCGACGCCGGTCGTGCGCCGGGGGTCCTCGGCCAGCGCGCGCAGCGCCCGCCGGGCGTCCGGGTCGGCCAGCCTCCTGACCAGCTCCGCCTCGCCGCCCTCGCAGGCCGCGGGCGGCAGCAGCGCGACCAGCCCGGTGCAGAATGCCCGGTACGGGTAGACGTCGGCCCGTACGTCCACTCCCCTGACCCGGGCGGCGGCCAGCTTGTCCAGCAACATCGCCGAGGAGCCGTGCACGGCCCGGCCCGACGCCTTGCAGTGGGAGACCTGGAGCCGTATCCCGGCCGCCGTCGCCACCTCCAGGGCCTCGTCCAGGGCGTCGGCCAGCCCCTCGCTCTCGCTGCGCAGGTGGGTGGCGTAGACGAGGTTCCGGCGCCGGGCGGCGCGGGCCAGCGCGATCAGCTCGCCGGTGGCCGCGTAGGCGCCCGGCACGTACTCCAGGCCGCTGGACAGCCCGCACGCGCCCGCCGCGAACGCCTCCTCGGCCAGCTCGGTCATCCGCGCCAGCGCGCCGGGGCGCAGCGCGGCGTCCATGCCGCAGGCGGCCGTGCGCAGCGTGTTGTGGCCGACGAGCACGGCCAGGTTGTTGGTGGTGCCCTCGCGTTCCACGGCGTCGAGGTAGCCGCCGAAGGTGGCGAACGTGTGCTCGCTGAGGACCTCCGGCGTGAAGCCCGCCGACTCCGGCGTGGCCGGCCCGCAGGAGAAACCGCAGTTGCCGACGATCTCGGTGGTGACGCCCTGCCACAACTTGAACGGCTGCGCCCCCGCCATGAACGGCACGGTGTCGGAGTGGCTGTGCGGGTCGACGAAGCCGGGCGCGACGACCAGGCCGTCGACGTCCACCACGCGGGCCGCGCGCCCGAGGTCGCGGCCGGTCGCGGTGACCCGCCCGCCGCCGATCGCCACGTCCGCGGTGCGGCCGGGCGAGCCGAACCCGTCGTGCAGGGTCCCGCCGCGCAGGATGAGGTCGTGCATGCGGTTGTGCCTTTCCCGGTACGAGGTTCGGTCGGTCATGTCATGGGACGGCGGCGACCAGGCGCCTGGTGTAGTCGTGGGCGGGGGCGTCCAGGACCGCCGAGGTGGTCCCCTCCTCCACGATCGTGCCCTTCAGCAGCACCACGGTCCTGGCGGCGACCTGGCGGACGACGGCCAGGTCGTGGGTGATGAACAACATCCCGGTGCCCAGCTCCCTTCCGATGCCGCGCAGCAGTTCCAGCACGTGCGCCTGGACGGACACGTCCAGGGAGGCGACCGGTTCGTCGCAGATCAGCAGCGCGGGCCGGACGGCCAGGGCCCTGGCGATGGCGACGCGCTGGCGTTCGCCGCCGGACAGCGCCTTGGGGCGGCGGGTCGCGTACGCGGCGGGCAGGCCGACCAGTTCCAGCAGCTCGGCCACGCCGGTCCGGTCGTCCGGCTCGGCCCTGGCGATCGCCTCGGCCAGCGTCGCGCCGACGGTCATCGCGGGGTTGAGCGAGGTGGAGGGGTCCTGGAAGACGCACTGGACGAGCCGGTGCACCCGGGCGCGGTCGCGCGGGTCCATGGCGGCGCGGTCGGTGACGTCGAGGCCGCCGAGCCGGATCCGGCCGCCGTCGGGGGTGAGCAGGCCGAGCACCGAGCGGGCCAGCGTGGTCTTGCCCGAGCCCGACTCCCCCACCAGGCCGACGGTCTCGCCCGCGCCCACGTGCAGGCTGACGCCGCCGAGCGCGGTGTGGGCGCCGTACCGTTTGCGCAGGCCCTCGACGAGCAGCAGCGGCTCGCCGCCGGCGGGGGCGGCGGGCCGCGCGGTGGCGGGCCGCGCCGGGCGGGCGCTCCCGGCGGTGTCGTGGACGCAGGCGGTCAGCCGGTCGCGGCCGATGGCGCGCAGCGGCGGCCTGGCCTCGGTGCAGACGGCGGTGGCCCGGTCGCAGCGGGCGGCGAACGCGCAGACCTCCGCCACCGCGTCCGCCCTCGGCACGCCGCCCGGGATGCCCGCCAGCCGCTCCAGCGTGTGCTCGACCGACGGCAGCGCGCCCAGCAGCCCCGACGTGTACGGGTGCGCCGGCGCCGCGGCCAGCTCGGCGCCGGGGCCCTGCTCGACGACGCGCCCGGCGTACATCACGGCGACCCGGTCGCAGGCGGCGAAGGCCACACGCAGGTCGTGGGTGATGAGCAGCACGCCCATGCCCCGCGCCCCCTGCACCCGGCGCAGCAGCGCCAGGATCTCGTGCTGGGTGGTCGCGTCGAGCGCGGTGGTGGGCTCGTCGGCGACGAGCAGGTCGGGGTCGCCGGCCAGCGCGGCGGCCAGGGCGACGCGCTGCCGCATGCCGCCCGACAGCTGGAACGGGTAGCGCCCGGCCACGGCGGGGTCGTCGATGCCGACCTCGGCCAGCCGGCGGGCGATCTCCTGCCGGGGCGTGCGGCCGCGCAGGGTCTCGGCGATGTGCGCGCCGGCCGTGCGCAGCGGGTTGAGCATGGCGAAGGGGTCCTGCATGAGCAGTGAGATGCGCCGCCCGCGCACGCCGCGCAGCAGCCGTTCGGAGGCGCCGGCGAGCTGCGTGCCGCCGACCTCGACCGAGCCCTCGGCGCGCAGGCCGCGCGGCAGCAGGCCGACGAGGGCGCGGGCGGTCAGCGACTTGCCGCTGCCGGACTCGCCGACCAGGCCGACGGTCTCGCCCGCGGCGACCGTCAGGTCGACGCCGTCCACCAGGACCCGGTCGCCGACGACTCTCAGGCCGCGTGTCTCAAGCATCGGAGAGCCTCTCGAAGAGCTGGTCGCCCAGCAGGGTGGCGGCGGTGGCGGCGACGGTGACCAGCGCGGCGGGGACCACGGCGGCCCACGGGTTGAGGTCGAGCAGGCCGCGGTTCTCCTCGATCATCAGTCCCCAGTCGGGCGTGCCGGCGGGCAGGCCGATGCCCAGGAAGGACAGTCCGGACAGCGCGACCAGGGCGGCGACGAAGCTGAGCAGCGCGCCCGCCACGACCGTCGGCGCGATGTTGGGCAGCAGGTGCCTGAACATGATCCGGGCGCGGCCGAGCCCGAGCGTACGGGCCGCCTCGGCGTAGGCCAGCTCGCGCTGCGCCATGGTGAGGCTGCGTACGACGCGGATGTCGCCGGGGGTGAACAGCACCGCGATCGCCAGCACCGCCCAGCCGATGCCGCCGCCGAGCACGCCCACCAGGACGATCAGCATGAGCAGGCCCGGCATCGCGATGAGCAGGTCGACCACGCGCATCATGACGGCGTCGATCCAGCCGCGCCGGTAACCGGCCAGCAGGCCGAGCGAGGTGCTCATCGCGCACGTGCACAGCGCGACGACGACCGGCCACAGCAGCGCCGAGCGGGCTCCGGCCAGGCAGCGCGACAACACGTCCCGGCCCAGCTCGTCGGTGCCGGCCCAGTGTGCCCAGCCCGGCATCGTGGCGCCGAGCGCGAGGTCCTGCGCGGCCGGGTCGTAGGGCGCGATCCACGTACCGAGCAGGGCGGCGGCCGCCATCAGGGCGAGCACGCCGCCCGACAGCAGCGTCACCGGCCCCGGACGGGCCCGGCGCAGCCGTCGCGCCCGCCCGCCGAGCCGCACGGTCCCCGGTACGACGCTCACGCGGCCACCGCCCCGTGACGCACCCGCGGGTCGACCGCGAGGTAGGCCAGATCGATCAGCAGGTTGACGGCGACCACCACGGCGCCTCCCATCAGGACGAGCGCCTGGACGACGGGCAGGTCCTTCTGCCCGACGGCGCTGACGAGCAGTTCGCCGACGCCGTGCAGCCCGAAGGCCCGTTCGACGAACAGCGCGCCGGTGAGGTTGGCGGCCAGCAGCAGGCCGCCGACGGTGAGGACGGGCAGCGCGGTGTTGCGCAGCGCGTAGCCGATCCAGTAGCGGACACGGCCGACCCCGCGCGCCCGGGCGAACGTCATGAAGTCCTGCCCGGCCAGGTCGAGCGCGGCGGCCCGCATCTGCCTGATGACGACCGCCACCTGCCCGGTGGCCAGCGCGATCGCCGGCAGCGTCAGGTGCGCCACCCGCTCGGCGAACGTCTCGCCCGCGCCGAAGACGGGGAACCAGCCGAGTGTGACGGCGAAGCCGTACAGCAGCAGGATGCTCATCGCGAACGGCGGGATCGCGAGGGCGACCAGCGCCGACAGCGTGATGCCCCGGTCGAGCGGGCCGCCTCTGCGCATGGCGGCGGTCAGCCCGGCGGGCAGGCCGACGGCCAGGGTGAGGACGATCGCGTAACCGGCCAGGCCGGCGGTGACGGGCAGGCGGTCGGCGATGACGCCGGTGACGGGTTCGCGGCTGTAGAGGGAGGCGCCGAAGTCGCCGCGCACGGCGGCCCCGAGCCAGGCGGCGTAGCGGACGGGCACCGGGTCGTCGAGGTGGTACTCCGCGCGGACGGCGGCGCGCGACTCGGCGGTGGAGGGCCGCGGCCCGAGCAGGACCTGCTCAGGGTCGCCGGGGGCCAGCGCCAGCAGCGCGAAGGTGAGCACGGACAGCACGCCGAGCAGGAGCAGCGCGGCGGCCAGGCGGCGGGCGACGAAGGCCATCAGGCACCGGCCGCCGGGCGGATGGTGCTGAAGACGTCGACGGTCCAGGTGCCGAACTCGCCGGTGAAGCGCTTGCGCAGCGCCACGGCGGCCTCCTTGGTGTAGAGCGGCACGTACGGCACCTGGTCGGCGATCTCGGCCAGCACCTCGGTGACGGCGGCGGCCCGGTCCGCGCCCTCGTACCGGCCGAGGTCGTCGAGCCGGACGTCGGTCTCGGGGGAGCCGTAACCGCTGAAGTTGAAGCCCTGGGGGCCGGCCGAGGCGCGGCTGACCAGGTCGGGCAGCACCTCGCCCGGGTCGGGGGTGCCGTAGAGCAGGTCGACGAGCTGCAGCGGGGTGTCCTGGTGGCTGAACATGCGCTGCCGGTACTGCTCGGTGGGCAGCGGCTGGAGTTCGAGCTTGACGCCGATCGCGGCCAGGTCGGCGGCGATGGCCTGGAGCGCCTTGACGTCGTCGCTGCCGCTGTCGTACGGCGCGGTCAGGGTGAAGCCGCCGGGGTGGGCCGACTTGGCCAGCTCGGCCTTGGCGGCGTTCACGTCGTGGGGGTAGGCGCGCAGTTTCGGGGGGTTGTCGCCGTACAGGGCGAGGATCTGGGGTTTGGGGAGCATCAGGTCGGCGACGCCGCCGTGGCCGTTGGTCATGAGCGTGGCCAGCGCGCCGCGGTCGAGGGCGTGGGCGACGGCGCGGCGCGCGTGCACGTCCTTGAGCGGGCCCTCGCGGACGCCCAGGGACAGGTAGGCGATGTTGTCGGCCGGGTAGAAGGAGGTCGTGACGCCGGGCAGGGCGCTCCACTTGCGCACCTCGCTGGCCGGGATGTCGTTGGTGCCGTCCACCTCGCCGGAGGAGATCGCCAGGCGCAGCGTCTCCGCGTCGCCGATCGCCTTGATCTCGATCCGGCGCAGCTCCGGTTTGGGGCCCCAGTACAGGTCGTTGCGTTCCAGCGTGACGCCGGAGGCGAGGGAGAACTTCGTGACCTTGAACGGGCCGGAGCCGAGCGTGCCGACCTCGGGCGAGCCGAGGTCCTTCGGGTGCGCGGCGGCCAGTTTCCTCGGCACGATCTGCCAGGCCAGCGCGGCGGTGGCCAGGAAGGTGGGGCTGGGTTTGCCGAGGGTGACCTTCACCGTGCGCGGGCCGGTGACCTCGACCTTCTTGACCTGCGTGACGTAGCTGGCGGCCTGCGAGGTCACGGCCGGGTCCAGGTGCCGGGTCAGGGAGTAGGCGGCGTCCTCGGCGGTGACCGGCGTGCCGTCGCTGAACCTCGGGCCCTCGCGCAGGGTGAAGACGTAGGTCCGCGGGTCGGGGTGGGTCCAGGAGGCGGCGATGCGCGGGACGACCTGGCCGTCCGGGCCGAGCCCCACCATCGTGTCGAGGACGGCGAACTGCACGGTCGTGGAGGCGTCGTTGAAGCCGTGGGCGATGTCGAGGCTGCTGGGGGCGGTCCCCATCGCCCAGCGGAGCGTGTCGGGGGCCGCGCCGGAGCCGGCGGCTCCGGCGCAGCCCGTCGCCAGCAGGAGCAGGGCGCCCGTGGCGAGCCTGGCGAGCGCGGTTGCGGATGTCATGGAACCACCTCGGAGAATGAGCGGGGGGATAGTCGGACGCTAGAAGCCCGACCTCCCTCGTTCACTGACCCGGCAGCCAAACTCTGCGTGCCCAAGCTCGTCCTGGAGGCCAACACGCTCCCTAGACCAGGCCGGGCGGGATGCCTACGGGCGCGGTGCCGCCGGGCCGGGCGGCGAAGCGCAGGCCGAGCAGGCCGCCGCCGCTGAGCAGCAGGTCGCCGTCCGCGTCGAGGCGCAGGGTGAACGGGCCGGCCCGCCACGTCCCGGCGGGCGCGGGCGTGACGGGCGCCTGGAAGGTCAGGCCGACGCGCAGCACGCCCTCCTCCTGCACGGCGAGCACGCCCACCTCGTCGTTGAGCCAGGCGCCCTCGGGGGCGGGGCCCTCGACCGGCGCCTCGCACGGCTCGTACGCGTCCGGCCACCGGATCGAGCCGTCGTGGCCGATCAGCAGCCGTCCGTGCTCCGGCACGAGCCAGACCCGTTCGGCGTCCACCTGCCCGTGCCAGCGGCCGTCGTCGCCGAGGGCGAGCTCGAAGTCGGCGCCGCCGGTCAGCGAGATCCTGCCGTCGGCGGCGGGCCCGAGCGTGATCGTGGCCTCGCTCGCCGGGTCGTGCCAGTGTCCGAGCAGCGCGGCCCGTGCCGCCTCGGCCGTGGCCGGGCGGGCGGGGGCGGGCCGGGGGGCCGGGTCCTGGCCGGTGAGGGCGCGGGCCAGGCGGATGCTGAGGCCGACCGGGTCCAGGCCGCTGTGGTTGGTCAGCACGGCCACGCCGACGCCGGGTTCCGGCAGGTGGAGCAGGTTACCGACGTAGCCGTGCATGCCGCCGGCGTGGCCGTACGCGCTGAGGTCGCCGACGGACAGGTGGCAGATGCCGCGCGCGTACCGCAGGACGGTGCCGTCGGCGAGCACGGTCCGCTCCAGCAGCGCGGCGCGTACGTCGTCGCCCAGCACCCGGCCGTCGGCCAGGAAACCGAGCCAGGGGGCGAGGTCGGCGACGCCGGTCACCACGCCGCCGTCGCCGACCGCGCTCTCCAGCGTGTCGGCCCGCGCGCCGGCGCCGTTGTAGCCGTAGGCCATCCGCGGCAGCGGGACGGAGGCGTCGTCGCGGAAGACGGTGTCGTCCATGCCGAGCGGGCCGAACAGCCGGTCGCGGGCGAAGTCGGCCAGCGACCGGCCGGTGAGGCGCCTGACCACGACGGCGGCCAGGACGTAGCCGGTGTTGGAGTAGGAGAAGCGGGTGCCGGGTTCGAACATGGTCCGGCGCACGCCCGTCACGATCCTCATCAGCCGTTCCTCGTCCAGCAGGTGGAACGGGACGCCGGTGACGGCCTGGAGGCCGTACCACTCGGGCAGGCCGCCGGTGTGCCGCAGGCACTGGTCGATCGTGACGGGCACGCCGAGCCGCAGCTCGGGGACGTGCGCGCGGACGTCGTCCGACAGGCTCAGCCTGCCGTCGCGCTCCAGCAGCAGCAGGCACGCGGCGGTGAACTGCTTGCTGATGGAGGCGATGTCGAAGCGGGTACGGGAATCGATCGGGACGCCGAACTCGACGGTGGCCACGCCCCTGGCCGCGGTGTGCAGCACCTTGCCGTCCGCGTAGACGCCGACCGCCAGGCCCGGACCTCCGGAGTGGAGGCCGGGGAGGGTGGCGAGGGCGCGGTCTACCTGCTCAAGATCCATCGTTCCAGTATCTGGATGTCCGGGTTGTTTAGGCTTGTCCGGTGCGGCAAACCTGAGGGCTAGCGGGTTGGTCTGCCGTACAGCGCCATTCTGGTGATCATCGCGTCGGCGGCCAGGTGGTAGCAGGTCGTCACGCATCCGAGCACCTCCCTGGGGGTGGCGAAGGTGGCCGCGAGCGTCTTGTCGGCGATCCGGCGTACGCCCGGGACCAGCTCGCCCAGCTCGGCGGCGGGCGTGGTGGGCATGTCGATCTCCAGCTCCAGCACGTCCGGCAGGTCCAGCGGCCGCAGCTCCCCGGCCGAGCGCACGGTCTCCGCCGCGGCCTCCCCGATCAGCCGCCGCGCCTCGGCCGGCGAGAGGCTGTCGGCCGAGGTGTGCCCGTGGGCGATCTTGACCGCGACCGTGCGCACCCCGGGGAACGCCTTCCCGGCGACGCCGCAGATCACGTCGTCGCCGGTCAGCAGCCCGATCGGGACGCCGACGGCGGCCGCCTGAAGGGCGTTGACCTCGGCCTCGGAGACGATCGCGCCGTTGAGCCGCACCTCGTAGAAGTGCGAGGAGTAGGTGTGGGCGAGCACGCCCGGTGACCCGGCGGCGGCGTGGTAGCCGAGGAACAGGGCCACGTCGTGCTCGGCCGAGATGCCCTCGGCCATGCAGTCGAGCTTGGGGGTGCCGAAGATCAGCCGGGCCCGCGGGTCGAGCTCGTCGTGCAGCAGGTTGTCCATGGTCCCGTGGCTGTCGTTGACCAGGACGCGGTCGGCCCCGGCCGCGAACGCGCCCTCGATGGCGGCGTTGGCCTCGGCGGTCATCAGGCGCTGCGACCGCGGATAGCCGTGGCCGCCGCGGACGACCTGGTCCATGGTGGCGATGCCCGCCACGCCTTCCATGTCGATGGAGATGTAGACGTTCGTCATCGTCACAGGCTTTCACCCGGCCGTACGGGCGCGCTTCGTCGCCGGGGCAGAAAGCTCGGGCCCGGCTTGCGCCTTCCGCACAGCGGCGGGGATCACGAAGGCGGCGCCGACGGCCAGCAGGCCCAGCAGCGCCGACGCTCTTGGCGACGAAGACCACGCCGCTGACCCCGGCCGCGCGGTCGCCGGGCACGTCGGAGGCCACCGCGTTGAGCCCGGCGGTGAGGCCGACGGAGGCGCCCAGCCCGATGACCGTCACCGCGGCCACGACCTGCCACGGGGAGGAGTGCCACAGGGCCAGCCCGCCGGTCCCGGCGCAGACGAGCCCATCGGCGCGCTCACCGTCAGCGCGCTGCTGCGGCAGCTCGTCGAGGACGCCGAGCTGCGCGAGGGCTTCGGCTATCGCCGGCACCTCGTCCCGTGCGTCGACCCCGACGGCGCCCGGCTCAACGAGGGCTGGTACGCCCGCCCGAGCGACCGCCGCGCCTACGCCGGGCACTTCTACCGCCCCGCCGAGGCCGACCAGGTCGAATGGACCTTCCCGCTGACCGGCGAGGACCACTTCTTCGACCGCACCCTGCCGGAGACCGAGGCGCTGATGCGGCTGATGGACGAGGTCAGGCCCACCTTCGTCTACTCCCTGCACAACGGCGAGCTCCAGGGCGCCTTCTACTACCTCAGCCGGAACGACCCCGCCCTCGCCGCCCGCCTGACCGCCATCGCCGCCGCCGAGGGCCTGCCCCTGCACATGGGCCCGCCGGAGGTGCCGGGCGCCGTCCAGATCGGCCCGGCCGCCTACATGACCCCGCGGGGCGCCGAGCTCGCCGCGACGTACGGCGTCGGCGGCGGCAGCGTCGACTACGCCGACCGCTTCGGCGCCCTGCACCTGATGACCGAGCTGCCCCACTGGGCCGACCCCCGCGTAGCCGACCGGACGCCGACCGACCGCCCGGCCACGGTGGCCGGCGGCGCTGCTCGCGGCCGAGTCCGCCGGGACGGGCTCGTAGGTCAGCCGGGCAGGAGGGCGGCCAGTTCGCGCAGCACCGGCAGCCAGGCCGAGCTCTCCGGGTCGATGAGCCCGTAGTGGTCGGCCCCCGGGACGCGTACCAGCGAGACCGCCGGGTGCGCGGCCACGTACGACTCCGACACGCCGAGGGGCACACGTCCGTCGGCGGTGCCGTGCACGATCACCACCGGGCCCTGCGGATCGGGCCGCCGTACCGGGTCGAGGCCGGGACGCCCCTCCGCGGGCCCGCCGAGGAAGTCGGTCACCGCGCCGTCGTCGAGCCCCAGCCGCGCCGCGAGCCGCAGGTCGGCGACCGGGGCCAGGGCCAGGACGGCGGCCCCGGGGACGGGAGCGCACAGCGCGAGATGACCGCCGGCCGAATGGCCGACGACCACCGACGGCCCGGCCACGCCGAGGGCGGCCCGGACGTCCTCGACCGCCGCCGCCGGGTCGCCGGGCCTGCGGCGGTACTCGACCGAGGCCACGCTCCAGCCCGCCTGATTCAGCGCGTTGGCCATCGGGCGAAGGTGCGTCCGGTCGTACTCGGGGCGCCAGAAGCCGCCGTGGACCAGCGCCACCACGGGCCCGTCGGCCGGCCAGAGGTCGATCACCTGGTCGACGTCCGCGCCGTAGCGCAGGGTGCGGACGGGCCCCGGCGCCGGACGGGTCAGTACGCTGCGGTCCTCCACGGTCACCGCCCCCGCGATCGGCGGGAGGAGAGCGCGGCGATCGCGGCCGCGCCCGCCGCGAGCAGCGTGGCACCGGCCGCGGCGAGCGCCAGGTGCTGCCGGCGCACCCGCCGCCTGACCTCCACGTACGGCACCGTCGAGAACGACACCAGCTCGTACCGCGACATGTAGCGGCCGGGCAGCGCCCGTTCGAGCCGGTGCTCGACGCTCTTGACCAGCCGGTGGACCGGGGAGGCGACCTTGTCGCGCATCTCGACGAAGTTGGCCAGCGCCATCTCGGCGATCGCGTCGGTGTTCTCCTTGCGCCGCCGCTCGAACAGCGGCAGGGCGCGGGCCCAGTCGCCGCCGCTCTCCTCCAGGCACCGGTCCAGCACGGTCACGTCCTCGAAGCCGCAGTTGGCGCCCTGGCCGTAGAAGGGCACGATGGCGTGCGCCGCGTCGCCGATCAGGCCGACCCTGCCGTCCGTCTGCCACGGCGAGCACCGGACGGTGCCGAGCCGGCCGACCGGGTTGTCCTGGTACTCCCGTACCAGACCGGGCGCGAGGGGGGGCACGTCCGGGTAGTGGGTGCGGAAGTGGCGTTCGATCGCCGCCGGGGTGCTCAGCGAGGCGAAGCTCGACGTGCCGCCGGTCGGCCAGAACATCGTGCAGGTGAAGGAGCGGTCGGGATTGGGCAGCGCGATCATCATGGAGGTGCCGCGCGGCCAGATGTGCAGGGCGTGCGGGTCCAGCGCGAACTCGCCGTCCACGGCCGGGATCGTCAGCTCCTTGTAGCCGTGGTCCAGGAAGTCCAGGCTCTCCTCGATGCCCCGGTGCGCCAGCAGCTCCCCCCGTACGGCGGAGCCGGCGCCATCGGCCCCGAGCACCACGTCGGCGCGGGCCCGGACCGGGCCGTCCGGGGTCTCGAACGCCATCGCCCCGGTCGCCGGGTCGAGACCGGTCAGCCGGTGGCCGAACAGGATCTTGACGCCGGGCGCGGACTCGGCGGCGTCCAGCAGCGTGTCGTTGAGCGCGCCCCGGCTGATCGAGTTGATCGAACGCACCCCGTCATGGCTGTACGGCTGGAAGTCGAGCGGCCCATCCACCGGGTGGATCATCCGGCCGCGCATGGGCAGCGCGTCGGCCATGATCTTCTCCTCCAGGCCGATCCGGCGCAGCGCGTCCAGGCCGCGTTCGGAGATGGCCAGGTTGATCGACCCGCCGCGCTCGGCGAGCCCGGCGCGCGGGTCGGGCCGCCGCTCGTACACGGTGACGTCGAGGCCGTGCCGGGCCAGGTAGCAGGCGAGCAGGCAGCCGGTGAGGCCGGCGCCGACCACGGTGACGTTCATCGTTCCTCCGCGACGCACTCGGCCAGCGCGACGGCCGCGCGCCAGCAGTCGTGGTAGGTCGAGTACAGGGGTGTCGGGGCGAGGCGGACGACGTCCGGCTCGCGGGCGTCGGCGACGACCCCGTGCTCGTGGCGCAGCCGCCGGGTCAGCTCCGCGGCGCCGCCGCGGCCGACGCGCAGGGAGAGCTGGCAGCCCCGGCGTTCGGGGTCGCGCGGCGTGATCACGGTGAGCGGCCTGGTGGGGGTGATCCGGTCGAGCAGGCTCTCCAGGTAGCCGGTGAGCCGTACGCTGCGGGCCCTCAGGGCGGTCATCCCGATCTCGTCGAAGACGCCGAGCGAGGTGCGCACCGGGCCCATCGCGTAGATCGGCGGGTTGGAGATCTGCCAGGCGTCGGCGGTGGCCGGCGGCCGGGAGACCGGCGCCATCTCGAACCGGGTCGCCTGCTCGGTGCTCCACCAGCCCTCCAGGCGCGGCAGCGCCGGGTCGCCCAGGTGCCGCTGGTGGACGAACACGCCGCCGAGGGCGCCGGGCCCGGCGTTGAGGTACTTGTAGGAGCACCAGGCGGCGAAGTCCGGCCCCCATTCGTGCAGCTTGAGCGGCACGTTCCCGGCGGCGTGGGCCAGGTCCCAGCCGACGGCCGCGCCGCTCGCCCGTCCGGCCGCCGTGACGGCGGGGATGTCCAGGAGCTCGCCGGTCAGGTAGTTGACGCCGCCCAGCAGGACCAGCGCGACCGTGTCGCCCTCGCGGGCCAGGAAGTCGAGCACCTCCCGGCCGCCGGCCAGCCGGACCACGGTCTCGTCCGGGTCGAGGCCGTGCAGGCGGGCCTGGCTGCGCACGGCGTAGCTGTCGGAGGGGAACGCGGTGTCCTCGATGACGATCCGGGTGCGCGCGCCGCGCGGCCGGTAGAACGACACCATCAGCAGGTGCAGGTTGACGGTCAGCGAGTTCATCACCACGGTCTCCTCGGGCAGCGCCCCGACCAGCCGGGCGGCCGGTCCGGTGAGCCGCTCGTGGTAAGGCAGCCAGGGACGCGCGCCCTCCAGATGTCCTTCCACGCCGAGCCGTTCCCATGCCTCCAGGTCCTCGGCCAGCTCCGCCCGTGTCGCCCGGGGCTGGAGGCCGAGGGAGTTGCCGGCGAAGTAGGCACTCTCGGGGTGGCCGCCGCCGGCGGCGGGCGGGATCAGGAAGAGCTCGCGGTGGCCGGGGTCGTCGCGGTCGCGCCGGAGGGCCTCCTCCTCGGCGGGCTTCCAGGACTCGGACATGGGTGCCTCCCCTTTCACATGTGGGTTCTGGCGGACCACAGCTCGGGGAAGACCACCCGAGCCATGCTGCGTTCCAGCCAGGCCAGGCCGTTGGAGCCGCCGCTGCCGGGCTTGGCGCCCATGGCCCGGCGGACCGCCGTGACGTGCTGGTGACGCCAGTCGCCGAACTGCTCGGCCACGTCGGTCAGCACCTCGCCGAGCAGCCGCGTCCCGTTGCCGGGACCCGTGTCCCGGTACACCTCCACCCAGGCGCGTTCCACGGCCGGATGCGGCTCGTGCTCGACGGCGAAGTCGCGGTCCAGCAGCTCGCGCGGCAGGTCGTGGCCGTGCCGGGCGAGCAGGGCGACGGCGTCGTCCCAGAGGCTCGGCGCCTCCAGGGTCCGCAGCAGGTCGTCGTGGGTCCGGTCCTGGCGCTTGAAGGGGCGCAGCAGGGCCGGGTTCTTCAGCCCCAGCAGGAACTCCACGTGCCGGTACATCGCCGACTGCAGGCCGCTGGCCTCGCCGAGCTCGTCCCGGAAGCGGTTGAAGTCGGCCGGGGTCATCCAGCGCAGCCCGCGCCAGCTCGCGTTCAGGCCCTCCAGGTGCAGCGCCGTGCGGCGCAGCGGGTCCAGCGCGCCCCACACGTCGTCGGCCCGCAGGCGTTCCTGCGCGTTGCGCAGTTCGAACGCGATGAGCTTGAAGTACAGCTCCATCACCTGGGTGATCATCAGGAACGACATCTCGCCCGCGTCGTCGCTCAGCGGGTGCTGCAACCCGTGCAGCACGTCGGTGCGTACGTAGGCGTCGTAGGGCGTGCGGGTCCCGAATTCCAGGGTCGGGGCCCCGCCGGTGGTCCTGGCTCTCTCGGCGCGTTCCTCCGCCGTGGTCGGCCGCAGTGCGGATGACTGTCGCGTAGCGTCCACGCGCTTTGCCCCTCTCGTAGCCGGCCATCCCATGATGGCGTCGGGAGGATGGAGAAGGAATGCCATTTGGAAGGCTATATCGCCATATAGCCGTATATTTGGGGCTATATCGTGAAATGTGCTTTACGAATGGAAGGTGCGATCGTGGACGAGACGGACTGGGAGCTGCTACGTGAACTCCAGGACAACGCCCGGCTCTCGCTCAAGGAGCTCTCGCGCCGGATCCACCTGTCCGCGCCCGCCGTGGCCGACCGCGTACGCAAGATGGAGGAGTCGGGCGTGATCACCGGCTACCACGCGACGGTCGACCCGGTCCAGGCCGGCTGGCCGGTCTCGGCGTTCATCCGCATGTCCTGCTACGGCCCGCGCTGTGTGCTGCGCGATCCCGAGCTGGCGGCCTGGCCGGAGGTCCGCGAGATCCACCGGGTGACCGGCGACGTCTGCAGCATCCTGCGGATCGTGGCCGTCTCCATGGTGGCCTTCGAGGACCTGATCGACCGCCTGGCGGTGTACGGCCCGCCGTCCAGCACGATGATCCTGTCCACCCCGCTGCCCGGCCACCCGCTGACCGCCCCCTGAGACCACCCGGCTCACCCCTCCGTCACGAAACGGGCGAACCCGGTGCTCATGGAGCGGGCCAGCGCCTCGACCTGCGGGCCCGTACCGGTCAGCGGTGTGCCGTGGGTGCCGAGGTAGAGCGGGACGTCCACCAGGTGGCAGGCGCCCAGCTCGATGCCGCCGTGGCTCATCGGGGAGCGATGTCCGCAGACCCGGTGCTCGGCGGGGCCGTGGTGGGCGTCGGCGAGCTCCCGCGCCGGACCGGTGAAGAGCGTGCCGGTGTCCAGGCCGTCCTGGCCGATCGCGGTGAACAGGCGGGTCTCCTCGGCCGTCGTCGTCAGCAGCAGCGGGACCGGCGCGGCGGCGCCAGACCGGATCGCCTCCACCGGATGGACGGCCAGCAGGTCGCCGTCCACGACGGGCGCCGCGGGCAGCAGGCCGCCGGCCGGGGCGCACGCGCGTACGGCGGCCTCCTCGGCGGCCAGCAGGTCCGCGAGCGGCACCTCGAACGGGTCCGCGCCGAGCGCCGAGCGCGCCGCCGCGGTCCAGGCCGTGGCCTCGGCGGGCGTGCGGAACCCGTACGGGACGGGGCTCATCGCCGCCGCCCTGGCGAACAGGCCGGGCGCGCACGTCATCAGGGCCAGCACGCAGGTGCCGCCCGCCGAGTGACCGGCCAGGGTGACGTTCTGCGGGTCGCCGCCGAAGGCCGCGGCGGTGTCGCGTACCCATTCCAGGGCGGCGATCTGGTCGCGCAGGGCCAGGTTGGCCGGGACGCCGTCGCCGTGCCAGAAGCCGGGCAGGCCGAGCCGGTAGTTGACGGTGATCACGACCAGGCCGTGGTCGCGGGCGAGCGCGGTGCCGTCGTACATCGCCTGGGCGCCGGAGCCGAAGACGAACGCGCCGCCGTGCAGGAACACCAGCACCGGGCGGCGGCCCTCGCAGGAGGGCGTCCAGACGTTGAGGAACAGGCAGTCCTCGGCCGACGCGGCCGGGTCGATCTCCAGGCCCGGCACCCAGGCCATGCGGCCGGGCCGCTGCGGGGCGGGCGGGCCGGGCGTGAGCGCGTCGGCGACGCCGCGCCAGGGGCGCGCGGGCTCCGGCGCGGCGAGACGGCGGGCGGGCGCGGCGTACCGCACCCCCTTGAACGTGCTCACCCCACCGGCGCGCACGCCGCGCAGCACCCCGAGCGGCGTGTGCGCGAGCGTCATCCCGCGAGCCTCAGGAACGCGGCGGCGTTGCCGCCGAGGACGGCCGCGCGGCCCTCGTCGTCCAGCTCCGGGCAGGCGCGTACGACCGCGCCCGGGTCCTGCTCCCCCAGCGGGAACGGGAAGTCGGTGCCGAGCATGACCCGCTCGGCCCCCATCACCTCGACCAGCAGCCGCAGGGCACGCGGGTCGAACACGGCCGAGTCCACGAAGAAGCGGTCGGTGTAGGCCGACGGCGGCCTCGGCGAGTGCTCGCGGACGATGTCGCGGTGGTGCCAGGCGTTGTCGGCCCGGCCGAGCAGGTAGGCGAAGCTGCCGCCGCCGTGGCAGAAGCACAACCGAAGCGAGCTCGGCAGCCGCTCGAACGCCCCCGACAACATCAGCGACAGGATGCCGAGATGGGTCTCGGCCGCCATGCCGACCAGCCACGGCATCATGTGGTCGCGCATGCGGTCGGCGCCGAGCATGTCCCAGGGGTGGACGAGCACCGGCATGTCCTGCTCGGCGCAGTGCGCGAGGAAGGCGACGATGTCGGGGTCGTCCAGGTTGCGAAGGCCGACGTGGTTGCCGATGTGCACGCCGCGGTGCCCGGCCGCCTTGGCCTCGGTGACGGTCCTGGCCGCCAGGGCGGCGTCCTGGAGCGGCACCTGGCACAGCGGCAGCAGCCGTTCGGGGGCCTGCGCGCAGTGGGCGAGCACGCGGTCGTTGACCAGGTCGCACCACTCGGCCGCGCGGGCCGGGTCGGCCGCGTAGCCGAACAGCAGCGGGGTCGAGGAGACGGCCTGCACGTCCACGCCGGTACGGTCCATCGCGGCCACGCGGGCCCCGGCGTCCCACAACTCCGGCGTGACCGGGCGGTAGTCGTCCTCGCCGCTCATCATCATGCCGTCGCGCAACCACGGCTCACCGGCGCCGGTGAGGATGCGCGCCTCCTCGCGGGTGATCCGCGGGAAGACGTGCGCGTGCACGTCGATCATGGTCACCGGACCACCGGCCGCAGATGCTCCGGCCAGTCCTTGCCGGGGTGCTCGGCGCCGCAGTGGGGGCAGGTGCGGTCGCCCTCGTGGAAGGCGCGGAAGACCGGCGGCAGGTCGTCGACGATCGACTGGAGCTGCATCTCGGCGCGGTGGACCAGGTGATGGCAGTTGACGCAGTACCACTCGAAGGCGTCCAGGGCGCCCTGCGGCCGGGCGAACTCCACGACCAGGCCGATCGAGCCGGGCACCGGCCGCTGCGGCGAGTGCCGTACGTGCGGCGGCAGCAGGAAGACGTCGCCCTCGCCGATCTGCACGTCCACGGGAGGCTTGCCCTCCTCCTCCATGACCCGCAGCACCATGCCGCCCCTGAGCTGGTAGAAGAACTCCTCGATCGGGTCGTCGTGGAAGTCGGTGCGCTGGTTGGGGCCGCCCACGATCGTCACCATGAGGTCGGCGTCCTTCCAGATCTGCGCGTTGCCGACCGGCGGCTTGAGCAGGTCCTGGTGCTCGTCGATCCACTTGTTCAGGTTGAAGGGGGGGATCATGCCGGGCTCCTTTGCGGGATGAGGGCGATGCAGGAGATCTCGATCAGCAGGTGCGGGTGCGGGAGCTGGTGGACGGCGACGGTGGTGCGGGCGGGGCCGCTCTCGTCGAAGTACGTGCCGTAGACCTCGTTGTAGCCGCCGAAGTCGTTCATGTTGACCAGGTACGTGGTCACGTTCACCACGTCCGCCAGGCCGCCTCCGGCGGCGGCCAGCAGGTCGGCGATGTTCTCGATCACCGCCCTGGTCTGCTCGCGGATGTCGAGGCTGGTGGTGCCCAGCTCGTCGGCGCTCGCCCCGGCGAAGGAGCCGTCGGGGCGGCGCGAGCTGGTGCCGGACACGAACACGAAGTCGCCGGCCCGCTTGACGTGCGGGAACCTGCCGCGGGGCCGGGCCTTGCCCTCGACCAGCAGCGCGTCGCTCGGCTCGCTCATCGGGTGGTCACCTCCACGTGTCCGAGCCCGGCGGCGGCGACGCGCACGTGCGCCCCGGCGGGCAGTGGCACGGCCGCCGTGGCCGCTCCGGCCAGGACGATCCAGCCGGCCTCCATCTCGATGCCGGCGGCCCTGGTCAGCCGGGCGGCGGCGGTCAGCGCGCGCAGCGGGTGGCCGAGGATGGCCGCCGACGAGCCGCCGGCGACCTGGCGGCCGTCGATCTCCATGACCAGGCCGACGTTGCCGAGGTCGCCGGCGTCCTGCGGACGGCGCCAGGGGCCGAGGCCGAACCCGCTGGCCGAG
Organism: Nonomuraea sp. WAC 01424; assembly: GCF_003947315.1. Classification (NCBI taxonomy): domain Bacteria; kingdom Bacillati; phylum Actinomycetota; class Actinomycetes; order Streptosporangiales; family Streptosporangiaceae; genus Nonomuraea; species Nonomuraea sp. WAC 01424. Next base: position 9,259 of record NZ_QHHZ01000010.1, on the reverse strand, counting down.
GCGTTGTCGGCGATGACGCCGGGCAGGGTGAAGCTGAACCCCTCGTAGCGGGAGTCGAGCACCTCGTACCCGACCGCGACGCCGCCGACGGCCGTGGCCACGTCGGCGGGCGTGCGCACCGGGCGGTCCAGCAGGAACGCGATCTCCGGCTCGATCCGCGGATGGATCAGCCCGCTCGTGTCGAGCCGGGACTCGACGAGCATGGCGTCGGTGAGCAGGCCCCAGATGACGTCGTCCACGCCCATCTGGATCATCTTCGCGCGGCTGGTGAAGCCCATCTTGACGCCGATGATCCGTTCGCCGCGGGCCAGCCGCCGCTCGATCAGGGCGCGCTGCACCTCGTACGCGGCGGGCACGTCGAGGTCGGCGGCGTCGGTCAGGCGGGGGATGGCGCGGCCGGTCAGGGTGGCCTCGTCCAGGCGTTCGGCGAGCGCGTTCACCGGTTCTCCTCGGGGGTGTCCTGGGCGAAGGCGGCGCGGACGTCGCCGAGCCCGTCGATCCGGGCCTCCAGCACGTCGCCCGGCCGTACCGGTACGACGGGGCCGAGCGCGCCGGTCAGCACGGTGTCGCCCGCCCGGAGCGGGCGGCCGAGCGCGGCCAGCGTGTCGGCCAGCCAGACCGCGGCGTGCAGCGGGTGGCCCAGGCAGGCCGCGCCGACGCCGGTCGAGACCTGCTCGCCGCGGCGTTCGATGACCATCCCGGCCAGCCGCAGGTCCAGGTCGCGCAGGGAGACCGGGCGGTTGCCGAGCACGTACAGGCCGGCCGAGGCGTTGTCGGCGACGGTGTCGGCCAGCGTGATGTCCCAGTCGCGGATGCGGCTGCCGACCACCTCGATCGCGGGCAGCGCGAACGCCGTCGCGGCGATCACGTCGGCGACCGTGTGCCGCTCGTGCGGCAGGTCGCGGTCGAGCACGAGCGCGACCTCGGCCTCGGCGCGCGGCTGGAGCACCGCGCCGGCCGGGATCTCCGCGCCGTCGGGCACGGCCATGTCGGCGAACAGCACGCCGAAGTCCGGGGAGCCGACGCCGAGCTGCCGCTGCACGGCCTCGCTGGTCAGCCCGATCTTGCGGCCGGTGATCCGCCTGCCCTCGCCGAGCCAGCGCTCGGTGAGCAGGTTCTGCACCGCGTAGGCCGCCTCCAGGCCGTCGACCAGGTCGCGGACCGGCTCGCACGGGCGGCCGGACGCGTACGCCTCCAGCAGCCGCGCGGCGGCGGCGCGATGGTTGTCTGTCACTTCGGTCCTCATATCTTGACGCACACGTTGACGGGCTCGGAGAAGAAGTCGAGCGAGTACTCGCCGCCCTCGCGCCCGATGCCGGAGGCCTTCACGCCGCCGAACGGGGTGCGCAGGTCGCGCAGGTTCCAGCAGTTGACCCAGACGATCCCGGCCTGGACGCGCGGCGCGACGCGGTGGGCGCGCGACAGGTCCGTGGTCCAGACCGTGGCGGCCAGTCCGTACGGGCTGTCGTTGGCCAGCCGGACGGCCTCGTCCTCGTCGTCGAAGGGGGCCACGTGGCAGATCGGGCCGAAGACCTCCTCGCGCACGGTCCTGGCCTGCGGCGACAGGCCGGTGATCACGGTCGGCTCGACGTGGAAGCCGCCGTCGCGATCGTCGCCGAACTCCGGCACGCCGCCCCCGGCCAGCACGGTCGCGCCTTCCTCGACGGCGAGCCGGTAGTAGGACAACACCTTGTCGCGGTGCTGCGCGGAGATCATCGGCCCGTAGTCGCGCAGGCCCCTCGCCCGCTCGGCCAGCGCCCGCGTGAACTCCTCGAAGATCGGGCGCTGGACGTAGACCCGTTCGGTGCACAGGCAGATCTGGCCGGAGTGGGTGAAGCTGGACCGGATCGTGCCCTCGACGGCCTCCTCCAGGTCGGCGTCGGCGAAGACCAGGGCCGGGTTCTTGCCGCCCAGCTCGAACGAGACCGGGGTGACGTGCGCGGCGGCGTTGCGCATGATGGCGCTGCCGGTGGCCGAGGCGCCGGTGAAGGCGATGGCGTCCACGCCGGGGTGGGCGGTCAGGTGCTCGCCGGCCGCTCCCGCGCCGTGGCCGTGGACCAGGTTGAACGCGCCGGCCGGCAGGCCCGCCGCGTCGATCACCTCGGCCAGCAGCGTCGCGGTCGAGGGGGTCTCCTCCGACGGCTTGGCGACGACGGCGTTGCCCGCGGCCAGGGCGGGCGCGACCTTCCAGGTGAGCAGCAGCAGCGGCAGGTTCCACGGCGAGATGACGGCGACCACGCCGAGCGGGCGGCGCACGGTGTAGTTGAGCGCCTGCCCGCTGCCGCTCCAGGCCGGGACGCTGGTGGGGTAGGCGCGCTCGGGCCGGCCGTAGGCGAGGTCGGCGTAAGCGCGGAAGTTGCCGGCGGCGCGCGGGATGTCGACCGTGGCGGCCAGTTCGCGCGGTTTGCCGGTGTCGGCGGCCTCGGCCGCGACGAACTCCTCGAACCTGGCCTCGATCCCGTCGGCGATCCGGCGCAGGTACGCGCACCGCTCCTCGACGCCGGTGGCTCCCCACGGGCCGTCGAGGGCGGCGCGGGCGGCCCGGACCGCCTCGTCGACGGTCTCGCGGGACGCCTCGGGGACGGTCCCGACGATGCGTCCGTCGACGGGCGAGATGAGTGGGAAGTCCGTCCCCGCCGTCGTGAAGACGCCGTTGACGTAGTGCGCGGGCTTCATGACCGCCATTCTGCTGATCTCCGGACATAACAGTCCAATACCGAAATATCGCCCAGCTATCTGAATTTCGTCATATATCAGTTTTGCTATACAACTCGACCGAACAGGTATTCGTTCTGGCATACCCCCTGCGTGCATCCTCTTCCGTACCCCCATTTGGAAGGCACAGAGTGATGGACACAGATCGCCGCCTGGCAGCCCGCCGCGTCTCGCGGGCCGCCTTCATCGGCACCGCCATCGAGTGGTACGACTTCTTCCTCTACGGCACCGCCGCGGCCCTCGTCTTCAACAAGCAGTTCTTCCCCGCCCTGGACCCGGTCGCCGGATCCATCGCCTCCTTCGGCACCATGACCGTGGGATTCCTCGCCCGTCCGCTCGGCGGCATCGTGTTCGGCCACTTCGGCGACCGGATCGGGCGGCGCAACACGCTCGTCGTCTCGCTGCTCATCATGGGGATCGGCACGACGCTGATCGGCGTGCTGCCGACGTACTCCAGCCTCGGCATCTGGGCCGCGGTGCTGCTCGTGGTGATGCGGATCGCCCAGGGCATCGGGCTGGGCGGCGAGCTCGGCGGCGCGGTGGTGCTGACGATGGAGCACGCGCCGAAGGGCCGGCGCGGCCTGTTCGGGGCGTTCCCGATGATGGGCACCCCGGCGGGCATGCTCTGCGCCAACGCCGTCTTCCTCGGCACGTCCTCGCTGCTCGGCGAGGAGAGCTTCATGGCCTGGGGCTGGCGGGTGCCGTTCCTGCTCAGCATCGTGCTGGTGGCGGTCGGCCTGTACCTGCGGCTGCGCATCGAGGAGAGCCCCGAGTACGCCGGCCTGGTCGAACGGCGCAAGCCGGTCAAGCTGCCGATCGCGGTGGTGCTGCGCGACCACTGGCGCGAGGTGGTGCACACGATCGGCGTGATCATCGGCAACAGCGCGCTGGCCTACATCTTCATGGTCTACATCCTCGGCTACGGCGAGTCCGCGGCCGGCCTGTCGCGGACGTTCCTGCTGAGCTGCGTGATCGGCGGCGCCGCCGTCTGGCTGGTCACCGCGCCGTTGTGGGCCCACCTCGGCGACCGGCACGGCCTGCGTGCCGTCTTCACCTGGGGCTCGGTGGTGCTGCTGGCCGGCGCCCTGGCGATCCTGCCGGTCGTCAACACCGGCAACAAGCCGCTCATCGTGGTGTTCATGCTGGTGATGGGCGCGGTGCTGGCCATGACGCACGCGCCGCAGGGCACGCTGACCGCCAGCTTCTTCCCGGTCGCGATCCGCTACTCCGGCACGTCGGTGGCCTACCAGCTCGCCTCGCTGCTGGGCGGCGGCATCACGCCGCTGGTGGCGGCCTCGCTGTTCGCCTCGACCGGGACCTCGCTGTCGATCACCGCCTACCTGACCGTGGTGACGGTCATCAGCCTGGTCGCCGCGCTGCTGATCCCCCGCAACGACGCCGAACGCCTGGGCGACCAGCCGGTCACCGCCGATATAGCGAAATAGCGCACGTACGTCCTGGTCATATGATGTTTTCGTGATATCTCGCCCGCTGGACCTGCTGAACGGCCGGCTCAAGCTGCGACACCTCGTGCTCGTGACCACCATCGCCGAGCAGGGCGGCGTCCTGCGCGCCGCCGAGCACCTCCACCTGGCTCAGCCCGCCGTCACCCGGGGGCTGCGGGAGGTGGAGCAGATCCTCGGCGTGGAGCTGTTCACCCGCGGGTCGCGCGGCGTCACCCCCACCCTCTTCGGTGAGGCCTTCATCGACCACGCCCGCGCCGTACAGGCCGAGCTGCGCCGCGCGGGCGAGCGCATCGCCGGCCTCGCCGACGGCACCGCCGGGACCGTCACCGTCGGCACCCTGCTGGCCGCCACGAACGTGCTGCTCCCCCGCTCGATCGCCGCGCTCAAGGCCGAGCGGCCCGGCATCACCGTGATCGTCAAGGAGGGCACGTTCGACTCGCTGGTGCCCCAGCTGACCGGCGGCGACCTCGACCTGATCCTCGGCCGGCTCAACCCGATCGAGGACCGCCCCGACCTGCGCCAGATCCCGCTCTACAACGAGCCCGTGCTGCTGGTGGCCCGCGCCGGGCACCCGGGCGGGCAGGCCCGCGTACTGGCCGACCTGCTGGACTACCCGTGGATCCTGCCTCTGGAGCAGACCTCGCTGCGGCGGGAGCTGGAGCAGGTGTTCCACCGCGACGGGCTGCCGCTGCCGCCCGACCGCACCGAGTGCACGTCCATCCTGACGATCCGCTCCCTGCTGCTCGGCACGGACATGATCGCCGCGCTGCCCGCGCTGTTCGTCAGGACCGACCCCCAGCTCCTCGAACTCCAGGTGCCCCTGCCCTCGGTACGCCGCTCGGTGGGCGCCACCCTGCCCGAGGCCCGTGCCCTGACGCCCGCGGGCAAGGTCATGCTGTCCCACCTCCAGCAGCAGGCCCGGCACCTCGACGCGAGGGAGCCGGGCCCGGTGGGAGACTGAGGTCATGGTGGCAGGAGGCGGGTTCGAGCCCGAGTCCGTACGCGTCATCCGGCGGTTGCGCGACGACATCCTCGACGGCGTCCGCCCGCCGGGCAGCAAGCTCGTCGAACGCGATCTCGCCACCGAGCTCGGCGTGAGCCGGGTGCCCGTCCGCGACGCGCTGGCCACCCTGGCCGCCGAGGGGCTGGTGACGTTGCGGCCCCGCACCTGGGCCGTGGTGCGCGAGTTCACCGCCCGCGACGTCGCCGACCTCATCGAGGTGCGCTCGGCGTTCGAGGCCGTGACGTTCCAGCTCGCGGCGCGGCGGCACGACGCGGAGGGCCTGCGCCGGCTGCGCGCCGACCTCGACGCGGAGCTGCGGGCGGCGCGGGCCGGCGACGCCGTACGCGCCCGGCGGGCGGCGGCCGACTTCCACGAGACGGCCACCGTGATCGCGGGCAACGACCTGCTGATCGAGCTGGGGCAGGTCCTGCGCAGCCGGATGCGCTGGCTGCTGGGGCGGCACGACGACCTCCGGCTCGTCGCCGACGAGCACCGGGAGCTCTACGAGGCGATCGCCGACCGCGACGCGGCCCGCGTCGGCGAACTCGTCGCCCGGCACGTGGAGACCAGCGACCGCCTCACCCGCGAACACGCGACCCGCCACGAGCCCGCCGCCCGCCCCTGAACCGGGGTCGTCCCGAGCCCGTCCTGCGGGTCAGGCGTTCAGGAGGACTTCGCCGTCGCGGGCGACGACCCGGCCACCGGCGACCACGAGGGCCCGCGGCGGCACCCGTACGAGCGCGTCCGGCACGTTCTGGGCGTCGATGAGCACGAGATCGGCCCGCGCCCCCGGAACCAGGTCGTGCCGCTCCCGGTGCACGAACGGCGCCGCCTTGGTCGTGGCCAGCTCGACGGCGGCGGTGAGCTCCTCGTCGGTGCGCAGCCCGTGCAGGCGGGCGAACCCGAGGGCGATGCGCAGCAGGTCGCCGTCCCCGAACGGGGACCACAGGTCGCGGATCCCGTCGGTGCCGAGGCCGATGCCGATCCCGCGCTCGGCCATGCCCCGCCAGGGAAGGGGCGCCGTGCGCACGGGCGCGACCGTCGCCCAGGAGATGCCGGCCTCGCCGCCGTCGTCGAGCAGGGCGCGCTGCCGGTCCGGGGCCAGTTCCCCGAGGGCGAAGCCGTGGGAGACGGTCACCCGGCCCTGGAGGCCCGTCCTGAGCGTGCGGTCGATGATCAGCTCGTACTGGAAGGCCCCCAGTTCGCCGCCGTCGTGCAGGTGGATGTCCAGGCCGACGCCGCGCCGCTCGGCGATCTCGAACAGGCCGTCGAGCTGGGCCACCGGGTCGCGGTCGATGCCGGCGGGGTCGAGGCCGCCGATGCTGGTCGCACCCGCCTGCGCGGCCCGGTCGAGCAGGTCGAGCACGCCCGGCCGGCGGATCACGCCATCCTGCGGGAAGGCCACGATCTCGACGTCGATCGCCCCGTCCAGCCGGTCCGCGGCCTCGCGGACGACCTCGATGCCCCGCAGGCCGAGGCCGAGGTCGACGTCCACGTGCGTGCGGGTGGCGGTGGTCCCGTGGCGCAGGTACTCGCGCAGCACCGCCACCGTCCCGTCCACGCCCGGGATGCCGTAGCGGTCGCGTTCGGCGCGTTCGTGGGCGATCCGGCCCTGCGTGGTCGGCTCGCCGCCGTACGACACCCAGGGCTGCCCCCACCAGCTCTTGTCGACGTGGGCGTGCGCGTTGACGAATCCCGGCAGGGCGAGCAGGCCGCGGCCGTCGACGCTCTCGCTGTCGGGCCGGGCCGTACCGGCCGGGCGCACGCCGGTGATCTCGGTTCCGTCGATGGTCAGGTCCACGGGCGCGGCGCCCCAAGGGCGCACGTTGGCGATAGTCCAGGAAGTCACCCGAAAATGGTATACCAAACGCGATCGTGCCTGGTCGAGGGCCTGCTTCCGCCGATGTCTAGGCCACTGTCGTACCGACCTGAGAGGATTTGCGCGGAGCTCGGCAGGTGCGGGCTCCCGAATCGGATGGGAGAAGTGGGAGGGTCAGATGGAGCCAGAGGTCTTCGACAGCCGTGACATCGGCGAGACCGAGGAGTTCCTCAGCAAGGCGTACGCCAAGATGCGCATCGGCGCCGACGTGAAGAGCCCGCGCACCTGGATCTCGCGCCAGGTCATGGGCTCGGTCAGCGTCGACCAGCTCCACCTCGAGTACGCCATGCGCTACGACGTCAACCCGCTCGGCAAGGTGTGCCTGTGCGCGGTCGAGTCGGGCAGCATCGCCCACCAGATAGCCGGCCAGGACGAGGACATCTTCGGCCCGGGCGACACGGTCTTGTTCGCCCCGCCCGACCTGCCCTACACCGGCGAGATCCGCCGCTCCCGCTACGACATCGTCATGTTCGACGCCGCCCTGCTGCAGCAGGTGGCCGGCACCCTTCCCGGCCGCAGGGCCGAGCCGGTGCGGCTGGTGGGAAGCCGCCCGGTCTCCGCCTCCGCGGGCCGCCATCTGCGCCGTACGCTCGCCTACCTGCGCGACGACGTCCTCACCGATCCCGAGCTGGCCGCCGAGCCGCTCGTCGTCTCCACCGCCGGCCAGCTCCTGGCCGCCAGCGTGCTCACCGCCCTGCCCACCAACGCCGACGACGCCGCCGCCCCCGGCGAGGCCCGTCCCCAGGCGCTGCGCCGCGCGACGGCCTTCATCGACGACCACGCCCACCTGCCGATCGGCCTCGACGAGATCGCCACCGCCGCCCGGGTCAGCCCCCGCGCCCTCCAGTACGCCTTCCGCCGGCACCTCGACACCACCCCGCTGGGCTACCTGCGCCAGGCCCGCCTGGCACACGCGCACGCCGAGCTGAGGGAGGCCGATCCCGGCGCGACCACGGTCACCGCCGTCGCCGCCCGCTGGGGCTTCTTCCATCCCGGCCGGTTCGCCCAGCTCTACCGGGCCGCCTTCGGCCGCGCTCCCGGCGACACCCTGCACGCCCCGGCGGCGCCACGACGCGGCTGATCCCCCTCGCCCGTCCGGCGCCGGTTTCGTTCCGTGGACAGGGGTGCGGCGAATCCTTCGTCCGGCGTGCTGCCCGGCCACCGCTCCGGGGGAAAGGGTGGGGGGCGAGCACGGATCGCCGCGGCGCAGGAGGAGTTGATCGCGATTGAGCCCCTGCCGGAGCAGCATCACGCGCGCACGGCGAGGCCAGGGTTCCAGGCCGGGCGATCGCGGGCCGGCACCGGGCACACCGCCGCCACGGCGCGGAAGACCTGCTCCGGTGCACGACGGCGGTCATGTGGCTGAGCCGATCCCGCCGGCTCGTCATGCATGACGCCGTCCGCCGGCCGCGACCGGCGGGTGCGCGCGTGGTCCAGCGCGCGGAGGCGGCATGACACCCCTGACGTTGAGCTGCCACGACCTGCCCGGCGGCGTACTGGTGACCGTGGCGGGCGAGCTGGACTCCAGCAACTCGCCGCGACTGGAGTCCTACGCCGAGCGGCAACGGCGTCCCGGGGCGGGGATGGTGCTCGACCTGGCCGGGCTGACCTTCATGGACAGCCGCGGCCTGCACGTGTTGTTACGGCTCAACGCAGCCGTGCTCGACCAGGGCGGCGTGCTGCGCCTGGCCGCCGTGCAGGAGCTGCCCGCCCGCGTGTTGCGGGTGACCGGCGTGTGGTCCTCCCTGATCGTCCACGCCGACGTCGGGGAGGCCGTCGCCGCGATGGGCGCGCAGCGGCGGGACGGCCTGCGCGAGTCCTCGTGACCTCCCGGATCACCCGGGAACACGGGGCTGAACGCCACGAGCACCGGCTCTAGAATCCGGATGGACATCGACCGTGATTGTCCCGTTCATGACCTCGATCCCGGTCTCCCGACCGAAGCCGTTCGCGAGGTCACCACAGGACAGTCCGCACAATTCCGCAGGACAACGAGGGTGACATGAGCGAAGCGATGACCGGCGGCTCCCGTACGACGTCCGGGGGCGCCGAGGTCGACGAGCTTCGGCTGCGTCAGCTGCTCGGCGGGCTGACAGCGGTCCGGGACGGCGACTTCCGCACCCGCCTGCCCGAGGACGCCGACGGCCTGCTCGGCGAGATCGCCTCGGTCTTCAACGGCATGGTCGACCAACTGTC